>DMXI01000540.1 GCA_003483885.1 Microscillaceae bacterium | reverse complement strand
CTATTTGAATGTTACCCTTTTAAATAATGGTTAATGATTAATTAACTTAAAACATTCATTATCAGGATTATAATAAAAAGTTTCATTTGAAACTTTTTTTAAAAAACTAAAAGATATACAGGCTATTTTACTTCTTCCTTCTATTTTCCTAAACTTAGAGGTAAAGCTTCCCTGTTTTAAAATATATTGTTAATAGAAAAACTATTCATTCGCATACTATTGTCTAAACACTATGAAACACTTAAAAATTTTCGGAAAAGAAATTATTGATGATAATTCTATCAACCAATTAAAAAACTGCCTGGGCGAAGAAGATTTGGGCGTGCTTACTGCGGATGCTCATTATGGTTATGGTCACCCCATTGGAGGGGCGGTGGCCTACAAAGACCGTATTTCTTTGTCTGGGGTAGGTTTCGACATTGCCTGTGGTAACAAAGCGGTGCGTACTAATGTATTGGCGGCCGATTTGGATACCGCCAAGGTGATGGACGAAATTTTTAAACAAATTGGATTTGGCATAGGGCGCGCCAACCGTGAAAAAGCTGATCACCCAGTGTTGGATAAGATTGCGCAAGCCGATTTTGAGCCTATCCGTGATTTGGCACAAATGGCCACTGACCAACTAGGAACTGTCGGGAGCGGTAACCACTTTGTGGACTTGTTTGAAGACGAACAGGGCTATGTGTGGATAGGGGTGCATTTTGGTTCACGAGGTTTTGGGCATAAAATCACCACTGGATTCATTGCAATGTCGCAAGGAAAAGCTTTTCAGGAAAGAGGAAAAGAAGGAGGGATGGATGCTAAGCCGATCTTGTTTGATACTACTACTGACTTGGGTCAGGCATATACCTACTGTTTGGGCTTGGGAGGCGAGTATGCCTATGCTGGGCGTAACTGGGTGGTAAACAAGGTGCTGGAAATCTTACAGGCGGAGTCTACTTTTGAGGTGCACAACCACCATAACTTTGCCTGGGAAGAAGAGCATTTTGGCGAAAAGTATTGGGTGGTGCGTAAAGGATGTACTCCAGCTTTTCCTGGTCAATTGGGCTTTATTGGGGCCAATATGTACGATACTTCGGTGATTATTGAAGGGGTAGACTCGGCTGAATCTAAAGAAGGCTTATATTCTACCGTACACGGTGCTGGACGGGTAATGTCGCGTAATGCAGCGGCTGGAAAGAAAAAATGGGTCAAAGGGCCTGATGGTAAAAGACGCCCTAAAATTGTAAAACCAGGTGCGGTAAACTTTGCTGAGGTACAGCAACGTATGCAGGAAAAAGGCATCGAGCTACGCGGTGGCGGGGCCGACGAAGCACCTCAATGTTATAAAAAGCTTGAGGATGTAATTGCCTACCAAGGCGATACGATTCGAGTATTGCATAAGCTAAATCCAATTGGGGTGGCTATGGCTGGTTCGGAGGTTTTTGATCCTTATAAGGACTAAAATATACATTTGCTGATTATAATGAAGTGTCGGGGCACATTCAACTATGGTTGATGTGTACCCGACTTTTTTGCTTAAGAGGCCTTACATTGGCAAACGATGCAACCTCATAGATCAATCTTTCATCTTGCCTATATGAAAACACTCACATTGGATCAGGGAAAGTATTTGGCCCCTCAGTATACTACTTATCATTTGCCTCAGCTTTTGGTGGCCGTTACAGAATATAAAACCCCTACTCCTACCGGGCAGTGGCACCGCCACGAAAACTGTATGTTGAGTTATGTATTATACGGTGGCAATGTGGAATCACGCAAAAACCAGCAAATAGAACGCACTTCGGGCTGTGTCAATTTTTACCACGCCCACGAACCACATCAGAATATATATAAGCAATTCCCAGCTAAACATATTAGCGTAGAGATAGGTCCAGACTTCCTAAACAAGCATCAATTGCAAGAAGGTGATCTCGCAAAAGTGAGTGAAAACAATCAACGGGTAGGTTTTACGTTTACCCAAATATTACAAGAACTACTATCAAACAATCAGGCTACGGCTCAAGTAGAAATGCTTCTGTTGGAATTGATCAGTCATCATTTACACCGTAAGCCAGTAGGTAGCCATCCTCATTGGTTGAAAATTGTGCGAGAAATAATTCACGATCGTTGGAACGAGCAGGTTTCTTTGGAAGAAATGGCTCTCCAGGCGGGCGTGTATCCCAGCAGTATTTCCAAACATTTTCGTAAGTACTTTGGCTGCACTTTGGGCCATTATACCCGACAATTAAAAGTAACCAAGGCCATCGAGCGGATGCAATGCACTCAAGAATCACTCACCGAAATCTCCTATTATTGTGGCTTTGCCGACCAGAGTCATTTTATCAAGGTGTTTAGGCAAATTACAGGTTTTAACCCTAAAAACTTCCGAAGACTTTGATGTCTTACCTTAGGGCAAAATAAATACAATTTTGCAGGCCTCTCATTACCGTTATTTGTGCTTAAAACAAGACAAATATATTTCACTCTATTATGAAGCATCATTTATGCCCTATCTTATGGTTAGTTTTCGGATTACTCTTTTGCCCATTTACTGCCCAAAGTCAATACTTTTGGAACACTGATTTCGAGTATGGAACTTCTAATGCCCAGCCTCGCAAATGGGTTATTGAAGGAGAAGGAAGAGCTTATGCAGCTAAGGTTGACAAGCAGGTAGCAAAACACGGAAAATCAAGCTTAAAAATGACGGTTACTTCGGCGATGGTCTATATTTATTTGCCCGTTTCAGGCACATTGCTAGCTGGCAAACAATTATCTATAGAGGGATATGCCAAAACCGAACTCGGTGATTCGTTGACACTGGGTGCTATGTTGCTCCATACTGGCTCAGGTCAAAGAGTTATGATTCCTCCTCAACCTTTACAAAGCCTCGTTTGGCAACCCTTTGCTTATCAGGCCAAGCTTCCGACCACTATTTCTTCTGGAAAAGTCTTGCTTACATTATTGGTTGGAGGACAAGGTACGGCGTGGCTAGACAATGTTACCATTCGCATCAATGGAAAGGTATATGGCAAAGATGCACCAGGTTTTAGAGCTTCTACCCCACAAGAGATTAATCAATTGAACCAACAATTGAAACCTCTGAAAAGCATAATACCTACTACTTCATTTCAAGATTTAGCGCCGCTCAAAGCAATGTTAAGTTCAGCTAAAATTGTGGCTCTAGGCGAAAACTCTCACGGATCGGCCTCGATTTTCACCCTTAAGCTACGTTTGGTACAATACCTAGTACAAGCTTTAGGGTTCAACACCTTTGTGCTGGAATGTCCTGCGGTGGAGGCCGAAAAAGTAAACGCTTATGTGGTTTACAATCAAGGGAATTTATCTCAAGTGATGCCTTACTTAATTTATAAAAGTTGGCAAACTCAAGAGATGGCAGCTATAGTGCAGTGGCTGCACGATTATAACCAACAACATCAGAAAAAAGTGGCGTTTTGGGGCATCGATATGCAATATGGTCAGGGTTCTTTGAAGTACCTACAGCCATTTATCTCAAAACATCCTCAAATCAAAGATGCTTTTGCGGTAATTAATTCGCTTTATCCCAAGAAAAAAAAGACACCTAATGATTGGAAAACTTTAAAAACAGTCACGCAGCAGATTACGGTTTATTTAAACACCCCAAAGCATTTTACCCAGCTTATCTCAAGTGAATACACCTTTCTCAAATATTCCTGGCGTATATTTTCACAAAGTATTCAATTGCAAAACACACCTCAAAATAACCTACAACGAGATGCTTTTATAGCTGAAAATATTCAATGGCTCAGGCAAAATTATCCTGGGTCTAAATTGATGGTATCGGCTGACAATGACCATATTCGTAAAAGTGCAGGTAAAGCTGGATACTTACTTCATCAAAAGTATGGTAAACAGTACAAAGCCATTGGTTTTACCTTTCAGTCGGGTACTTACCAAGCTTATGGCTCCAAACCTTTTTATCAAGTACATCCTTCGTATGTCGGCACTTACGAGTATTTGTTTTCTAAAGCCTCCACACGCAATTTTTACCTGGATTTAAACCAAGTGCAACACATTCCGCTACTGGATAAACCGGCTGGATTTCGCTCCATTGGTTCTCGCCCTCAAGAAACTACCCAGTTTGCAGAGATAACTCTAAAGAATAATTTTGATATATTGTTTTACTTAGAACAATCCAGGCATACTACTTATCTTCAAAAAAAATAGGCATAGCCCTCAAACGAGGGCTTATTTTACAGCTTCTGTTTCCAAAAATCGATTCAATAGGGCATTGTATATCGCCGAAAAATCATCACGGCCCAGCCCCGCATCGATGGCTTTTTGGTATAAATCTTTGCTGGCATTGGCCGAGAGGTTGGTGATGCCATGTGCTTCGGCAGTACTGGCAAAAAGCCCTACATCTTTGTGCATCAATTCTAGCGGGAACTGCACATCGCCATCGTTTTTGGCCAGTTTTTCGGCTTTAGGTTTCAAGAAAGGGGCTGCTACTGGCAGGTTGGGCAAAAAGTCTAACAAGAAACTACGATCCAGACCTATTTTTTCTCCTACTACGGCCGCTTCAGCAAAAGCCAACATGCCTTGAGCCAGGATGTAATTCACCAATATTTTTAAGGAAGTCCCTTTGCTTACTCCCCCCAGATGAACTACTTTTTTGCCCATCATTTCCATATAAGGTTTGGCTTGATCTACCAAATTCGCCTCTCCTCCGCAAAAGAATACTAATTCGGCATTTTCGGCGTGGGGCTTGGTACCTGCTACAGGTGCTTCTACAAAGTTTACTTGGTGCTTTTTGGCTTCTTCGGCTGCTTGTAATGAAAACGCGGGGCTTACCGTGGAACAATCTACCCACAAGGCATTGGCTTGCATGCTTTGCAAGAACCCTTGTGCTCCAAAGGCTACAGATTCTACTACTTTGGGAGCCGCTAGCATCGTAAATACAATGTCGGCATCTTGTACCGCCTCGGCCGCCGTAGTTGCTACTTTGGCTCCCAATGGTGCTAAGGTTTCGGCTACTGATCGAGTACGATTGTATACCGTGATTTCTATTTTGTTTTTGAGGAGGTTTTTAGCCATTCTGCTCCCCATAATTCCTAGTCCAATAAAGGTGATTTTCATGTTGTTTTGTTTAGGCTATTGGCTATTAGTAATTGGCCATTAGCTGTTTTGGTTTTTTAAATTGCTAGTAACCTACCAGTTGTTCGGGCATCTAGCCCGACAATAACCCTCGTTCGTCTCAAGACAAGCGAACGTTTCATTTATTGATTCAAGTTACCATTTTGGGCCTTTGGTTACTGGTTTTTAGCTTTTGGCCTTTATGGTACATTAATAAAAGCTAAAGACCAAAAGCTAGTTGCTAATAGTTTAGCAGTTACTTCAAAGCATCCAAAATTGTTTGAGGTTCGGTTCTCTCTCGATAATCACCGCTGGCAAATTCAGCAAATTGAATCATACCCTCTTGATTAATGATGAAAACCGCAGGTACAGGAATGATTCCTTCGTTGGTTTCATAAAATGAATTAAAGTCAATTCCAAGATCTTTCATGGCTTGTACAGGCGTTTCCCCATTTTTGAATACCGTAGTGTATTTTCCCACTGCTTCGTTTTGCCCATCGCTCAATACTTCAAAGGCTAACTCATTTTTTTGTTTGATGTCTAATGAGTGATCGGGCGTTTGCAACGATAATGCTACCAATTGAGCACCTGCGGCTTTTATTTCGGGCAAAATCTGCTGATAGTTATTCAAAACTAAATTACAGTAAGGACACCAGGTACCTCTATAAATCACCAATATGACTTTACCGTTTTCCAATAGGCTTTGGAGCTTTACCTCTTCTCCGGTAGCATTTGGCAAAGAGAAGCTTGGCGCTACCTCACCTACTTTTACTTTCAAGGGTGAAGTATGGGTTTGGGCCAACATTTGCGCATCTTGGTTAAAAGTATCCAATGCCTCGGCAGGCAACATTTCACCCAATTGAGCAATCAAACCTTGTAATTCTTGTTTGTAAGAAGGGATTGTTGTTGAATTTGACATTTTAGAGTTGTGTTTTGTAATTTCAGAAATTGATTTGTTACAAAACTACAGGAAGGTTTCCCTACCCTTTGCCCCAAAACGTTCATCGATAGTGTTTTTGCGTCAAAAGTTATATTTGACGTTATAAATCATAATGATAGTCCCTCCTGATGCTCTATAAGCACCTGCTTAGGTGTCATTTGGTATTTTTTCTTAAACTCTTTGATAAAGTGTGATACATTTTCGTAGCCAGTCTCCAGGGCTACCTGAGTTACACTTATTTCGGTGCTTACCAACATCTCACGTGCCTTGGTAAGACGTTTATCCATCAACCATTTCTGAGGAGTGGTGTCAAAGCGGGTTTTGAACTCGCGGCGAAAAGTAGAAATACTTTTACCAGTAAGGTAGGCATAATCTTCTACTTTGAGGGGTTTGTCATAATTGGCCTCCATAAAGGTTTTGATGTTGCGTGGGGTTCCTAATAGCGAGTGACTCAGAAAATGAATAAAATTTTCGTCCAGGGCTTCTAATAAATAAAGTAATTCGTACATCTTTACCCTAACAAACTCTTCTTTGATGACATTCATTTTGGGTACAATAGCACTCAGCGCATCTAAATAAGCTTTTACACTTTCCTGATTTTTGAAACGGTAAGCCTCTGGCCAGGTTTGTTGCGGGTTTATGTTTACTCCTTTTCCCAATAAGAACCCTTCGGTAATGCTATCGTCAAAAAAGAACAATACATTCTCAAAACCTTTGTTGTCACTCAACAAATCTGATACACTATACATGCCTTTGGGGATAAACATCATACTACCCGCTGGAATGTGAATCATATTGCCGTCATAGGTCGTGATTTTTTGTTCGCCCTTCAGTACCATTGCTAGCACCGATTTGCTAATATATCCCTCTCGATTGAGGGCAGGTTCACTGAGGGTTTTCCTAAGAATGTAAGAAGCATCATCACTCAGGATTTGCTGCATGAAGGGTTGGTTGAGTAAGCGTTGGGGTATGAGTCTCATGAGGGTTCTAAAGGGTTAGTGATGATGAATGAAGATACAATATTTTACAGGAAGAATTTTGGCAACTCCTTGAGTTTTTTGATATTCAACAATTACACAAACAACGATTGCTTATGTTTCGGTTCAAAACTCCTTCTTTTTATATATCTATTTTGCCACTGTTCATCCTTTGTATTGGGTTGATCACTTGTCAGGCTCAGTCTGACGAGGCACTACGAAAACAGGCTCGTTTGCTAGCTAAAAAGTATATCATTTTGGATGGCCATATTGATGTACCCTATCGGGTAAAATTGAGCAACGAAAATGTAGCCCAACGCACCCTTAGAGGAGATTTTGATTATTACCGGGCAAAAGCAGGTGGACTGGATGCCCCCTTTATGTCCATTTTTGTCCCAGCCTTTTTCCAAAACAAAAATGGGCGTGCCAAGCTATATGCCAATGGTTTAATCAAAGCAGTAGAAAAACTGGCTCAACAAAACCCTAAAAAGTTTGCGGTGGCTACTTCTCCCAAAGAGATTGAGGATAACTTTCGGAAGGGCATAATCTCGTTGCCTTTAGGAATGGAAAATGGCGCTCCGATTGAGGGAAGCTTGAATAACTTACGTTTTTTCTACAAACGTGGGGTACGCTACATTACTTTGACCCACGGTAAAGACAACCACATTTGTGATTCTTCTACTGACCCTCGTCGTACTTGGAAAGGGTTGAGTCCTTTTGGTAAAAAGGTAGTAAGGGAAATGAATCGTTTGGGGATGATGATTGATGTTTCGCACATTTCTGATGAAACTTTTTATCAGATCATGAAGCTATCCAAAGCTCCCGTGATTGCTTCTCACTCTTCTTGCCGCCGTTTCACCCCTGGGTTTAGCCGCAACATGACCGATGCCATGATCAAATTGTTGGCAAAAAAAGGTGGTGTGATTCAAATTAATTTTGGGGCCATGTTTTTAAATAAACGTTCGGCCGATTCTTACACCAAGATTACGCAAATCAGGAGCAACCTAAGTCTCACAGTTCAGCAGAGAAAAGCCGCAGAACGTGCCCAAGCCCAAAAAGTACCACTTACGGCCCACATCAACGAAGTAGTGCAGCATATAGACCATGTGGTAAAGATTGCGGGCATTGACCATGTAGGACTGGGATCAGATTTTGATGGAGTAGGTCCCACTTTACCCGAAGGTTTAAAAGATGTTTCTTTTTACCCCAATTTAATTTATCATTTGCTCAAAAAAGGATATTCCGAAAAAGATATTGCCAAGATTTGCTCGGGTAATGTCTTGAGAGTATGGAGGCAGGTAGAGAAAGTGGCGGGGAGGTGATTTCAAGTGAAAAGCTAAAAGTGAAAAATGAAAAGTTGGCGCGAAGC
>DMXI01000397.1 GCA_003483885.1 Microscillaceae bacterium | reverse complement strand
TCAATTTGCGAAGTTTTTCGGCTGATTCTTGGAGAAAACCTTGATTTTCATCCGAAAAATTGTGGCAATCTGTGTGGGAGGCATTTTCAGTACCTCATTTTAATTCAAAGCTGTGAAAACGCCCTCGCGCAAGCATAGATTGTCGCAAAATAACGAGATGAAGCCCCTGTTATACCCTTGAATCGGTTGTTATTTTTCGCAAATTCACCCGCTTTAGTTTTTATAAGAAAGCCCTGTAGCTATTTTGTGTTATTTGCAAATGTGAGAAAAAAGACTGTTAAAAACCAAAAGCTAACAGCCCGTTAAGGAAACAGCATTGGCCAATAACCAAAGGCCAGCAGCTAAAAGACGCTCGACAAAAAAACTTACCAATCGCGCTAAAAAAATAGTCGAAACTTCAGGCTTTCTGCGGAATGTTATGTAAATTTATAGAATGTTTATTTACAGGTAGTTAGCTATTTTTGCTTATGTCCTAATTGTCATTCCGAGCACCGATGCATCGGTATTTTCAACTTGCCGAGGAATCTCTGCTGCTTTTTTTCTAGCAGATTCTTGATGACAGCATTAGTTTTAGTTGTGGGAATTCTACTTGTCATGCAGAGCTAAGCATCTGCATGAAAACGAGTCTACTACTCAGACCCTTCGCGGTGCTCTGGGTGACAATACATCTACTTGAGTTGTTATTCTTATTAGGACTCAGAATGACAAACGAAAGTGACACCACTTGAAAACCATTATTGAATGCTTTTTAAAATTTATAGCTCTTCGGCGGGATCGGGTAAAACCTATACTTTGACGCGTGAATACCTCAAATTGGCACTCAAAGAACAAAATCCCCATAATTTCCGGTTTATATTGGCCATCACTTTTACCAACGATGCCGCCAATGAAATGAAAGAGCGGATTGTAAAAGCATTGCAGGGGTTTGCCCAACCCGAAACGCTTACCGACAAAGCCCGTCAGGGCAGCGACGAGTTGCTGCACAACATTGCTGATGAATTAGGACTGAAAGAATCTGTGATACGCCAGCGAGCTCGCCAGGTGTTTACCAAAATTATTTACAACTACAGCGACTTTGCGGTGAGTACCATTGACCGTTTTGTCAATAAAATCACCACGGCTTTTACCCAGGAACTAGACATTCCCTACAACTACGACGTAGACCTGGACACCGACAAAATGCTGGAAACGGCCATTGACCGAGTGTTGGACAAGGTGGGGCGCGAAAACAAAGAAAACATCTCCGAAATATTGGTGGACTGGGCCGAAAGCAAAGCCGAAGAAGGTAAAAACTGGGCCCAAATTGCTCCTGAGCTGGCCGAGTTCTCCCGCGACTTGATGAACGAGCGTTCCTACAATTACCTCAATCAATTGCGTAAGCTGAGCGTAGAGGATTTTCAAAAAATCAAGGAAGAGTTATTGGCTTATAAAAAGAGCCTCAAAAGCCAAATTGTAGCTATTGCGGGGCAAAGTATGGATTTGATACAAGCCCAGGGAGTGGCAGTGAGCGATTTTTACCAAAAAGCCAAAGGGGTAGGGGGGTATTTTCAAAAGCTATCGACAGGAAAAGACCTGGAAAAACCAGCCAACAGCTACGTGCAGCAAGCCTTGAATAATGATAAGTGGTATTCTAAAAAAAGCCACCCTGGGATAGATGCCATCGCCACTTCGCTCAAAAAAGATATTTTTCATTTAGAGCAAACCAAAAACCTCTACATTTTGGTAAGCCTGATTGTGCCTCAAGTGTACAAAATGGCCCTGATCCACGAAGTAGAAAGCGAACTGGAAGAACTCAAAATTGAAAATAACTCCATCCACATTTCGGATACAAATAAAAAAATCGCCGAGATTATTTCTAACGAACCAGTACCGTTTATTTATGAGCGAGTAGGGGAGAAGTATGACCATATCTTGATAGATGAGTTTCAGGATACCTCAGTACTACAATGGCAAAACTTACTACCCTTGGTGGAAAATAACTTGGCTGAGCAAAAATTTAACCTCATTGTGGGCGATGCCAAGCAGGCCATTTACCGCTGGCGAGGCGGCGAAATGGAGCAATTGGTACATTTATACAAAAACAACATTGAGTCTTTGCTGAAGCCCTCGCTGATGCAAGAAAATGCGTTTGACTTGCTGCGTGATCGTTACGAAACTTTGAGTTACAATCATTTGGCGGCGCAACTCAAGCATAACTTCCGAAGTACCCAAGAGGTGATCCAGTTTAACAATAGTTTTTTTAGAGAATTGGTAGAAGTACATCAGGAAGAGTATCCGCTGTTGGCCCAGATTTATGACCAGGATTTTGAGCAAGCTGTACCGCCTCAAAACACCAAAACGGGAGGCCATATCGAGATTCAATTTGTCAATAAAGATACTTACCGCACCGATACCTTAGAATATATTTTAGTCACGGTTTCTACCTTGCTTAATCAAGGTTTTGCCAAAAAAGACATCGCGGTGCTCACCCGTAGCAATGTCAATGGGCAAGAGATTGCGGTATTCTTAAAGAGCAAAGGTTTTCCTGTCATTTCTCAAACCTCTTTGCTATTGGCCAGCGACGAAAAAGTGCATTTTATTATCGCCTTTCTGAAGCTGATCAAAAACCCACACGATCGTTTGTTACGCTCCGAGGTCTTGTATTTGTTTTATCGGGTAGTCAAGCGGGTTACGCCTGATGATATTATCAATAATGCGATCAAGCAACTCATTACCAGACCTATAGCGGAGTTTTATGAGCATTTGAATAGCGAAGGTTACGAAATAAGCCAAGGCACTTTGCAGCAGTTAGGTGTATACGAATTGGTAGAAAAACTCATCGAGGTTTTTGACTTATTTGCTCAGCAAAGCAAGCTCGAGTACTTGTTTCGTTTTATGGATTTCGTGATTGAGTTTAACCTGCAAAAAAATACAACGCTGACTGACTTTTTGGAATATTGGGAAGACAAAAGAGAGGTAGTCAGTGTAAACACGCCCAAAAACGAAGACGCGATCACGATTACCACCATTCACAAATCTAAAGGGCTAGAGTATTCGGTCGTTATCTTACCTTTTGTAGACTGGGAATATACCCCCAAGCGAAATGGTACAATGTGGGTGCATTTGCCCCGAGAAGAATTCACCTTCAAAAATTCCAACAACTACCTGAGTGCTTCGGTAGTGTCTATCAATAAAAAATTGGCCCAAACTGTGGTATCGGAGCAATATTACAGCGAAATGGAGAAAACTTTTATTGAGAATTTTAACCTGCTATATGTAGCCTTTACCCGGGCGGTAGATCGGTTGTATATTTTTTCTCGCCTTGACAATTTCACCTCCAAAAACCCTCCCAAACGGGTAAATACCTTGCTCTATGAATACCTGCTATTCCGTGAATTTTGGGAAGAAGGCGTAACCAATTACCCCATCGAAATAGGCGAACCCAAAGAACAGAAGATTCGCCCCGAAGACGAAGATGTATACTTTTATATCGATGAGCTGGTATCTACTGACATTCACAAGCGAGTAAAAGCCAATAAAAAACGCTGGTCTTCATTACCCCAGGAAAAGAGTAAAAAAGAAAAAGGCAAAAAAGAAGATAAAAACGAAAACGCACCAAGCCAATCGGAACTATTGAATGATTAATTTTTTATTGTTAGTTCCTTCGGCTTCGCTCAGGACAAGTGTTCCGCCTTCGGCTGATTGTTACATTGTTCTATTGTTTCGCGATGCGCAGCAGAAATCACTCTCCCTTTTGCAAATATGATAGTCAATTATGAATTGATCAATTATATCCGCTTCGCGCTCCCTTGTTCCCTAATCTTTGCTCCTAATCCTCGCTTCGCGCCAACTTTTCATAAGACCCTTACAGGGCAAGCTTTTAGTTTTTCACTTAAAAAGCACCCTTGCTCCACTCTACGCTAAAAAAATCATCTCCACTCCGTTACTTCCCCTTTTTCTTTGGTGAGCATTTCAGTTGGGACGTTTTCCTGAATGTGTTTAAATAATAGATTGAGCAACTTACTCTTGGCAAAGTTTCGGATGTATACCAGGCTTATTTCTCTTAGAGGAGTTACCTGATCAAATTTCCGGGCTTGATTTTTTTTGTCATCGGGCAAATCAGCAATGGCCAGTTCGGGCAAGAGGGTAAAACCACCTTCTACTTCTACCATTTTTTTGAGTGTTTCCAGTGAGCCACTTCTATAGCTAAAGGTTTGTTGTTTTTGAGCTTGCTCCTGATAACCACAAAGGTTAACTACCTGACTATGAAAGCAATGACCATCGTTGAGCATCCAAAAATCTTGTTGGGCAATGTCTTTGGGTTGTAGGTTTTTGCTTTGGAGGATGGGATGAGTCAGGTTAGAATACACCATAATTTCCTCATAAAAAAGAGGTTTTTCTACAATGTTTTTTTCTCGTAAAGGGGTCACCAGCAAACCAACATCCAGAATATCCTTTTGCAAATGATCCATAATTTCTTCAGTGAGTAACTCATGCACTAAAAGCTGAATATCAGGATATTCTCGGGTAAAACTTCCTACAAATAGGGGCAATAAATAAGGGGCCAAGGTAGGAATGATACCCACCTTAAGTTCGCCATTTACTTTGTTTTGAAAGCTCTGTACAATATCCTTGATCTTGCCCGATTCGCGCAGCGTTACTCGCGCCTGTTCTATAATCAGTTTGCCTACATCAGTCGGAATCACCGGTTGTTTGCTACGGTCAAAAATCATTACCCCTAAATCTTCCTCCATCTTCTTGATTTGCATACTTAGCGTAGGTTGGGTAACAAAACAATTTTCGGCCGCAGTGGCAAAATGACGATAAGTATCTACTGCTACTATATATTCTAATTGGATAAGGCTTACCATAAATAAAAACTATAGGTTAATTCTATACTAACATAATAATTATTGATTTGATCTATACGTCTATAAGATTTACCTTTGTAATAAATAAAATCTATTAGTAATCACCAAAGGAAAACACAAACACAATGAACACTGCTGAATTAAATTTGATAGGATTAGATATAGAACAATCAAGTAAATTGGCCGATCGTCTCAATGAATTATTGGCCAATTTTCAACTTTACTACCAAAATCTACGAGGGTTGCATTGGAACATCAAAGGTAAAAACTTCTTTGAGTTACACGCTAAGTTTGAGGAATTGTACCGTGATGCGCAGGAAAAAATAGATGCCATAGCGGAGCGTATCCTCACCTTGGACTTTGTTCCTTTGCATACATTTTCGGACTATCTGGCAACCGCCCAAATTAAAGAAGGAAAGGCTGTTTTTCACGATACCGAAGCCGTTGAATTGATTTTGCATAGCATCAAAACCTTGATTGAAATTGAGCGTTGGGCGCTTAAAACTGCGGCTGACCTCAATGATGAAGGAACTGTAACACTATTGAGCGACTTTATCGCAGAACAGGAAAAAACCGTTTGGATGTTTTCTTCCTGGTTGAAATAAGTATCATGTAGATTAGCTTTTAGCCTTGGAAGATAACCAATGGCTAAAGGCTAATCACTAATGACCATCGCCTATGAATCTAAATCAAATTACGGTATCTACCCACGACATAGTGCAATCAGTGACCTTTTATAAGACCTTGGGCCTAGAGCTGATTGTAGACGCTCCTCATTATGCCCGTTTTTTGGTACCTGAGGGCAGAGCTACTTTTTCGGTATCGCTTACTGAGGAACCGATCCAAACAAAAGGAACCACTGTATACTTTGAATGCGAAAACTTGGATGCAAAAGTGGAGGAACTCCTGGCTAAAGGACTGGAATTTACAGAGCAACCCACTGATAAAAGTTGGCTTTGGCGAGAAGCTCATCTACTTGATCCAGCTGGTAATGTAATTTGCTTGTACTATGCAGGTGAAAACCGGGTGAATCCTCCTTGGAGAGTGGAAAGTTCTTGAGTCAACGGTCGATAGTCTACGGTCCACTGCTGTTTCCCCAAGAAAAAATACCCTGCCCTGAGCACAGCCAAAGGAACGTGATTACTCGCTTGCTTCGAGGCGAGTGAAGATTATACTAGAGCCTCTGGCCCGATCAGTAATCGTTAATGAAACAGCATTGGTCGATAGTTCATAGTTTTGCGATGCATTGCGGAACCATAGAACAATAAGCGAAGCGAAACAATTTAACAGTGTAGCAAAACAATAGAAAAATTAATCATCAAACATCAATAATTCAAAATGAACCTATCAAAGTACCTCCAAAGAATTGGTTTTGAAGGAACTCCAAAGGTGGACTTCGAAACCCTCAAAGCCTTGCAAAATACCCATATGCAGCGAGTGCCTTTTGAGAATTTAGACATCCATTATGATACTTATATTGAGATCAACCTTGAGAAGTTTTATGACAAAGTGGTACACCAGGGTAGGGGAGGTTTTTGTTTTGAACTCAATGGTTTGTTTAATTGGGCCTTGAAAGAAATAGGTTTTGAGGTAACAATGCTAAGTGCCGCTGTAGTACGCGAAGATGGTACTTATGGGCTAGAGCTAGGTCATTTGACCAATATGGTACAGTTGGATGGGCAGCGTTGGATGGTAGATGTAGGTTTTGGTGATAGTTTCCCCGATCCATTAGCATTTGTAATGGACCAGGTACAAGTACAAAAGGAGCGATGGTATCAATTTAGTCAATTGGGCGAAAATCGTTATCAATACGCTGTCTCCGAAGACGAGGGAGCTTCTTATAAACATTGGTGGAATTTTAGTTTGACTCCACGACAGCTGAGCGATTTTCCTTCAGCTTGCCATTATATGCAAACTTCGCCCGAGACCCATTTTACCCACAAACGAGTTTGTTCGGTAGCTACTCCCGAGGGGCGTCTTACCTTGAGTGATCTCACTCTTAGAACTCGTATTGGTAAGGAACAGACCATAGAAGAGTTGGCTGATGAAGAAGCCTTTTTGCAAGTATTACGTGAGCGCTTTCACATCACCTTGCATAAGCCTCACAAGCCTCCATTGGTTCAAAAATAAGCAGGTTTACCAATAAAAAAAGCCACACTATGCAATCATAGGTAGCTTCTGTATGTCTGTAAATGTTTTTATCTAGTCTAATGTAAACTCATCTTCTTCCTCATCTTCGTCTTCCAGCTCATAAGGAATCAGATTGATTTGTAGGCCACTGTCTTCCACAAAATCCTCCCCCTCAGCCAACAAATCGTCATTGTCGTCAGGGTAATACCAATTTACCTCTACATTGCCCCCTTGTTTTTCGTAGTCTTTCAAGGTTTGTAAGAGATTCAAAATCGTTTTCGAAGAACTTGTATTAAAATATACCAGTCTAAAGTCCCACACCAACGAGCCTTTCACTTCCTTTACATAAGAGTCAATCCAGTTCAGTATTGGTTCGTAAAACTGTGGTGCATCCTCTATATACGATTCCCCCATTATTTCGCATTGGCCGGTTGCTGCGTTTAAACGGACTGTGGGAGTGAAAAACACCCCTTTGGTACCTTCTATATACAAATCTTTCATGAGTTTAACCCTTGTTTAGTGTATAAGATTTTCTCTGTGATTACCTTGTTCGAATATAATTGTAATAATAAATGATTGATTGCTAAAAGGTTAATAGTGTAAGGTTTAATATTTAAATATAAAAAAATAGCTCAAAAAATTGAAAGTCAATTTGAAGATTATTTCGGATCACACAAACTTTAACAGTTAAAAAGTGTGCGTGATGTTTACTTGAGTACTTTTACGCAAAAACCCAAATAAGTAAAATCATCATTGATTCGTTCGGCCATTACCTGTAATCCCTGACCCGACAAAAGAGCCATTTGTACCAACCCAATACCTGCACGTTTATTTTTTTGGTCAGTATCTTTTCGGCGCAATTTTCTTTTAAACTCCCGTAATCCCTTTCTGTCCAATGAGTTTATATATTCACATCTTTCAAGTAATGTCTCTACAGCATTATTATTAACCGTATTACCTGTGATCAAAAGATAACAATCGTCTCTTTCATCAATGATAATCGTGCCTACTGATTCGTTGTCTAAAAAAATATTTTGTTCTTCGGAGTATACAATAACATTCTGAGCCAACTCTATAAAGATGGCGAGAAGCTTGTAATGAACTTTAGTATTTCTGAATACTTGCTGAATATGGCCCTTAATTTTTGCAATCAGTTCATGAGTAATCGGACCTTTGTAAGTAATGATAGGAGCCTGTACCTGGAAGTCTGTATGATACAAAAATGAGTTAGCCATGCAAAGATCAATGCTCTCAAACATTATTTAATCAGTTTGAACAATTTACCTTACATATCTTGAGATGTACTATTTTGAATGAATATGTAAGAAAATGATAAAATCAATAAGAAGTCGTCTCGACTTTTAATAATGAATTACAAACAGCTCATTTTGCTCGCTAACTTCGAGATTTTTTATCGCCGTAGCGCTGCTATGACTCAAAAAAATCACTTTGTTACCAAACAAAAGCAGCTATTTTCAACAACATCCTAAAAATCGAGACGACTTCTAATAAAAAGAATTAAAATAAAAGGTTGAGTCGTTTGGTTTCTTAATTACTTCCATAAAAGTACAAGGGAATCTCAACAAAAATTATGCGAATTTACAATTATAAATCACTACACGATTTGTATGTTAGGGAGATTAGATTTAGTAATCTCTTCAATCGGAATTAAGCAAATTATTTTTGAATACAATAAAATCCGCGTAAATGTTTTTGAAAAATGGTAGAAAGAAGCTGGAAAACAAGTTAGTAAAAAACTTCGCTTCTTTGTCTATCCTCAAGGCGAGTAATTTTCTGTTAAGTTGGTTGCTTTATCCCTACATCATAAGGATGGTAGGAATTGCCCATTTTGGAGAAATAGTGCTGGCGCAAAGTATTATGCTCTATTTTGTAATATTTACTGATTATGGTTTTAGTCTGTCGGCCCCCAGAGAAATTGCCCGCTTGTACACAACCCACCCCAAAGAATGCAACGCTCAAGTCAGTAGTTTTTTATTTGCCCAAATTGTGCTTGGGTGTATATCCTTTGTAGGGTTAATTTTGCTTACTCAGAGTATTCCGTTTTTTGCCAAAAAAGCCTCTTTACTTTGTTTGAGTTTTATGATTGTATTAGGGCAGAGTGCCATTCCTGCCTGGATATTTCAGGGCATCGAAAGAATGGAATACCTGGCTTGGTTCAACCTGATTGCCAAGCTTTTGTTTGTAGTAGGAGTTTGGTGGGTACTACAAACTCCTGATGACTACCTATGGGTTAACTTTGTATGGGGGGCTGCTCATTTACTGGCAGGAACGCTGGCTTGGGGCATACTAGTCAAGCGTTTTGGTTTTAAAATTGGCTTGGTTTCATTCAAAAAAATAATTGCGATTATCAAGCGTGACTTCCATTTGTTTATAGCCAATCTCACCAATGTAGTAATATTTAATTCTTCGGTAATTATGCTAGGTTTTTTTGTAGATGACAAGACTTTAGGAGTGTATAGCATCGCCGATAGAATCTTTCTGTTTGTAAGGCAGTTAGTAGTCATTACCCATCAAACAGTCTATCCAAGAATTACTCAATTGGCCGAAAAATCAAAACAAGAGGTGAATAATTTTTTTCGCACTTTTGTACGCTGGGGAATAATACTTGGATTACCAGCGTGTTTACTTTTTTTGACAATTGCTCCTTGGATAGTATATGTCTTTGCCGAAAAATACCTCAGCGATACTACCATTTTCATACGAATTCTAAGCTTTACTCCGCTACTGGCTTTATTAAATATTCCAGCTAGTCAGAGTTTGTTAGTATTTGGCAAAGAACGTCTCTACACGCGGTTATCTACTTTAGCAGTAGTTTTTCATAGTATCGTAAGTTTGGGGCTTATTTATTTTTATCAAGGCTATGGAGCCGCTTGGGCTATGCTTCTGACCGAACTTTTTTTATTGGGCATTTTCAATTACACCAGCTATACCCAAAAATTATTTCCAGCAAGTTAAAAAATCATTTAGTACCTTAGCAAAACAAGATTCTGCCTATTAATACCTTACAGGATATTATTGATGAAATAGGGGAAGAACCAATCGTAAGTAATCTATATTTCAAAGTAATCCTAATTTTAGGCATCTATTGGGCGTTTTAATATTTGTAAAACTTTTAAGAATAGGCAAAGAACGATTTTGTACTTTGAGGTAGGTTTTGTCATAAATATTCTATAAAATTGAACTTATCTTATTAAAATTTGCATTTAATAAGGTGATTGTGTGATTTTTGTTTACTTGTTATTTAATTTTCACTTATATTTAAAGAACACACAAAATACTCACTCTCATAAATTTGAGTTAAGCATAAAAAAGAAAACTGATTTAACACATTTATTTTATTGCTTAAAAACTTACCTCTATAATATTCACTCAAAAAAACGCTGCCTATAGGATAAATCACTACTTCAAAAACTACTTACATCAAATACAGGCAACTCATCTATTATTCATCAGGTTGTCTACATCAATATTGTGATAATGCTGTATAAATCTGTCACACTACTGTTTTGCAATTTAGTAATGGTAGTCCATGCGTATGCACAAAATGGGCAGCAAGTCAACATTACTAACCTTACTGGGCAAAACACTACCCAAAGGGCTGTCAGGAGTGCAGTTCCTTTTTTGACGATCGCACCCGATGCCAGAAGTACTGGTATGGGAGAGGTAGGAGTAGCGGCAAGTTCAGATGTCAACGACATTTATTGGAATCCATCTAAACTTGCTTTTTTGGAGAGTAAAGCCTCATTTTCATTTGCACAAACACCTTGGCTACAAGTACTTACCGAGGGTATTTATTTATATCATCTCACTGGTAATTACAAAATTTCTGAAAAACAAAGTATGGGGGTAGCTGTTCGCTATTTTGACTTGGGTGATATGGATTTTGTAAACACCATGGGACAAATAAGCCAACAAGTGTCCCCACGCGAGTTTGCCATCACATTTGCTTATGCCCGTAAATTATCCACTCATTTTAGTGCGGCAGTAAGCGGTCGTTTTATTCACTCAAATGTTACTGCCGATGTATTGAGTGCTACTCAATTACAAAGTACACCAAGCTCAACTGGTTCAGGCGATATTTCTTTCTTTTATCGCAATGACGGCAACCTTGGTGCAGTGCCTATCAACTGGTCAATTGGTGCCCATGTCTCCAATATAGGACCCAAAATATCTTACAATAACACCTTTCGTGATTTTATCCCTACCAATGTTCGCTTGGGTACCTCGGTAGACCTAAACTTTGACGCTTTACAAACCCTGACGATTGGTATAGACTTTAACAAGTTGATGGTACCCACACCACCAGAAGTGGATGCCGAAGGGACTATTATAGGAGGAACCAGTAGCCAGGATAAACCAGCCATTCGAGGAATTGTAGAATCTTTTTCTGATGCGCCTGAGGGTTGGCGAGAAGAGCTTCAGGAAATTACCTGGGCGGTGGGGTTAGAATATTGGTATGACAAAACCGTAGCGGCTCGTATGGGATATTTTTCTGAGAATCCAGCCAAGGGTGATAGAAGATTTTTTACACTGGGAATGGGTATGCGTTACAAAGCAGTACAAATAGATGCTTCTTACATTCTTACTGCTCAACACAACCATCCGCTGTCTGATACTTTTAGGATAGGAATGATTGTGAGTTTTGGAGACACCAATCCAACTTCTGACAATGACCTCTCAAGTGGTACCGAAGACTAAAAAAAAAAGCCCTGATTTCTCAGGGCCTGTCTATGATTTTATCTGATTTATGTGGGATACCAGTTTGGTCAAATCCAAGGTGTGACTATCAAAATGTTCTTCCTGATAGCGTAATTTCATTTGCTGGTCTACCAAAAACAATTGCAATGATGGATGCTGGATATTGGTTTTGACTCCTGCCTTATTGAAATACTGTTTACCTGCATACACTTTCAGTATTTTACCTTCACTTATACAAGGTAATTTTTCAAAGTTTCGTTGTGCTGACTCAGAAGGGATGGTAAATACTACCAAGTCAATCCCTTTATTTTTGAGTTTATCAGATAGAGATGCTTGATATTCCTTGGTTTTAGTCTGAGAGCTTATAAATGCGATTACTGTATGTTTGGGTTCTTTTTCTTTAATAACTGACTGGGCAAAGTTTTTAATTTTGTGTATTTGATTCTTAGGAGTATGTGCTGAAGAAATAAAATACACCAAAGGTGCCACGATCAGGTATATGATAAATAATATTTTGGTTTGTTTATTCATTATTTAGTGTTGTGGAATATTGTATTTGTACTTTTTTATTTAAACACAGTTAATACGTTGTGATTTGTGTTTTATTATATAATTTTTTTTAGATTTTATTTATTCTTAATATCTCGGTTTTTGAACGGCGTTCCCTATCAAAAAGTTCTTTGATATCATCTAAAAAAACGTACCTTCCCATTCATTGTAAGTTTAATGCAAAATTATGAGTGTTTATTACGAAAAAAAAGACCACATCATTACCATTACTATTGACCGACCAGCGGTGAGAAATGCTATTGACTTTTCTACTGCCCAGCAACTTTCCCAGGCTTTTAGAGACTTTGATAACGATCCCGATGCGTATGTAGCAGTATTGTATGGGGTCAATGGGCATTTTTGTGCGGGCGCTGACCTGAAAACCTTGGCAGAAGGGGACCTGACTAAAGCCCCTCAATTGAACGAAACTGGGGATGGCCCTTTAGGGATTTCCCGGATGCAGCTTTCCAAGCCAGTTATTGCGGCAATCGCTGGATATGCGGTAGCGGGTGGAATGGAACTAGCGCTTTGGGCTGATTTGCGCGTGATGGAAGAAGATGCGGTATTGGGTATTTTTTGTCGACGTTGGGGAGTCCCTTTGGTAGATGGTGGTACCATACGCTTACCCAGATTAATTGGGCTAAGTCGAGCGATGGATTTGATTCTAACAGGACGGCCTGTGGAGGCAAAAGAAGCATTGGATATTGGATTGGCAAATAGAGTCGTAAAAACCGGAACTGCCAGAGAAGAAGCTGAAAAATTAGCCAAACAAATAGCCGGATTTCCTCAAACTTGCCTTAGAAACGATCGTATGAGTGCTTATGATCAATTTGATTTAAGCCTGAAAGATGCATTGCAGCGAGAGTATCAACTGGGTAAACAAACCCTGGAAAGCGGAGAAACTTTTGAAGGTGCGGCCAAGTTTACGAGTGGTAAAGGCAGAGGGGGATCATTTGAAGGTATAAAGTAAAAAGGGCACCCTATCTAAAATCAATCTAGAAGAGTAACCCTTTTAATATTTTGTTTAGCCTATAAACCTCACTTGGCTATGCGGCTTCGTGTTTAAAAAAGCCCTCATTGACCAATTGAGCCAGATAAGCAGAAAAGGCTTTACCAACTTTTTCTGCGCTTGCTTTATTTTTCGATTGTTCATTGAGCACTGCCGGATGATGGGCTAAAAAATAATCCCTGATTCCCCAACTTGACTGCACTACTAAAAAAGCCAGTGCTTCTAGCGGGATGTCAGACCTGATACGTCCTTCTTGTTGTTGGGCGTGCAAAATTGCCCGATAATGATTACTTGCCTGTTTTTTTAACAACAAAGGTAGGTTACCTAACTCGTGGTGTGGATTTTCACGGTGTACACAATACAAAAAGCGACTCAATAATGGAAAATTGATCTCAAAGCGGGTATTGCTTAGATAAATCTGGTAAAGAACTTCAGAAAAATCGTCTTTGGGGGTTTGCTTTAAGAAATGATCCACTGCCTCATACTTTTGAGCGGTGGCTACTTCTACAAGAAAAAGGTATAAATCCTTTTTGTTTTCAAAATACTTGTACAAGGTGCCTTTGGCAATGCCTAACTTTTCGCTGATGTACTTGACGGAAACATTGTCATAGCTTTGGTTAGAAAATTCTCTGATAGAAGTTTCTATAAAGTAATCTTGTTTTTCATAAGGTAGTTTCCAAAATGCTGTTTTTGGCATAGCTACTAAAATTTTGTTGGTTATACATTTTTAAGAACATAGATAATTTATTAACTCTCTTGATTATACGAGGTAATGTAAGAGTAGTTAGCTTAATGTTATATATTCAACAAAATTGCAAAATTAGTACCTGAATATTTTTCACAAAAAAATAGCGTTATAATCAATACTATTTTGCGAGCGAGAATTTTACCAAAAATACTTTTGTGACTTCCTTGCTTCTCATTTGAGGGTTTAAGAAGGGAAGAGTCATCATAGAGACTGGAAATTTTTCTAACGATTTTACAATTTCCACATTTTGACGAAGTGCTTTTATTTCTTTTAAGCCATCATTGTTGGTGTAAATCAAACAAGTACCTTCCTTGGCCAGATTGAGTAAATCTTTGGAGTTTACCAAATCTTTGGTGAATCCATCCCTGTAAAAATCCAAAGAGCCGAAGTGAAGATCGCGCCCAAACACATAAAATCTATCTAGACTAATGGCGCGTTGCTGCGCTACATATTTTGACACCACCGATCCAGTCTGATAGTTAAACATTGTTTTATATACGTGGGTGTTCATCAAAAAATTGACTCCCAGAATGGTGATAAATGAAGGTAAAATAAGTGCTTGAAAGATGTCTTTGCGGGTGATTAAGAAGTAAACTGCTCCTGAAAATGCCGCTACTGCTACCAACCATTTAAAAATATTGGTCAATGGAAATGCCCAGGTACACAAAATAACTATCAACGCCCATAGTATTACCATCGTAAATATTTGAGCTCCCATGCTTGGGCGTAGCCAACGCCTATATTCCTCTTCATACAATACTTTGTGTAAATACCTGGCTTGAATAATGGCCGCCAGGGGAAACAACACAAAAGTATAATGGGGCAATTGGTAACTAGACAAAGACAAAGCCATAAAAGGCAATACAAAACCTCCTGTGGTGATTCCTTCGGTTACCGATTTGCTGGTAAGATTGCCATTGATTCTTAACTTTTGGCGAATCAACTGACGAATGTTTTGAAACAAAGCAGGAACAAACAATAATACCCATGGCAAAAAGCTCCATAAGAAGTTTTGAGCCAAAAAGTAAATAGGAGGGTTTTGATTATCGGTAGAGGCAAAGGTATTTTCACCTGTTAAACGGCCAAAGCTTTGCTTCCAGAAATAAAAGTACAAACCGGAGCTTTTATCGGGGTGGTTTACATAAGCAGGGTTTGAGTCATATTGTAAATATAGACCAATACACATAGGAATCAGGGTGATACCCGCAACCACAATCCCTACCAACCATTGCCAGCGAAAAAAGCTTTTCCAACTCCGTTTAAGAATAAAGTGGCTAGAGAAAGCCAGGATGGGTACCATTAAGCCAATGGGGCCTTTGGCAAGCATAGCTACTCCAATACCAATAAAACCTAAAATAAGGTTTTTCCATCGTTTGGTTTCGTTGAATTCGGCAATTTGCCAAATCGCAAAAATGGTTGCCGCAGTAAGCATTGTGTCCGTGCGTATGTCATGATTCATCAAAAACATCGCCTGACAAGAGGCCAACACCAACGCAGCCAAATAGCCAACCTTAGCGTTATAATAAAGTTTTCCTAAACGAAATGTAGCATAAAAACCAACAAAAGAAGCTACTATTGGGATGATACGGTAGACAAAGTTAGATACTCCAAACAGTTTAAAGAATAAAGCTGATACCCAAAACAGCAATGGAGGTTTATCCAGGTAATCTTGAGCACGTTCTTTTACTTGCAAGTATTCCCCTGTTTCCATCATCTCTTTAGACATAGCCGCATATTGTGATGCGTCAATATCCATAACATCCAGAAAAGCCCCTGCGATGTATACAATACCAATACCTACAAAGGGTAAATAACTTTTGTACTTCTGTATCATTGATAAATGATTTCGCTTATGGGTATGTGTTACCCAGTTTTTAATCTTGTGGCAAAGATAAAACTATCTTCAAAGCTTTCTAAAAAAGCTGCTTAATTTGTTGGTTATCAGTATTAAACCGAGCGTTTTTGCAATAAAATCAAACGATAGGTTTTAAACTTGGTAAAGTTTTCAGCGTTACGCTCTCCCTTGAAGTGCTTGTCTTCAATATCGTTTAATTTTTTCTTGAATTTCCACTTTACAAATCGGTGTACTCTAGGAAAACGATCTTGAAATAAGTCCATTCCTAAATGAAATGAAGGGCGAATAGCATCCATTGTGAAACTGTTGACTACCGTCATGGTGGGAGCTATGTATTGGGTAATATCTTCGTCTTTGACAATATCAAAGGGGTGTTTTTCCAAAATTTCTTTGTACTGATCAAGCCAATGGCCTCCACCCAATGGTCGGTGATTGTGTTCATAATATCTGAAGAAGTCACAAATCAAAATATGCCCTCCATCTTTCAAATACTTGGCAGATCTTTCGAAGTTGGTTTGCATATCAATGTATTGAAAACTCTCACTAAACAGGATGAGGTCATACTTTTTGTCAATTGCAACATCTTCGTATCTACCGTGAAAAATACCGGCTTTGCCTTCCAGGCGTTCCTTGATACGAGCCGTAAGGCGTTTAGAGGGAGATACACAATCGACTTCATACCCTTGTTCAATCAGCTTTTCAGCTACTTTACCAGTACCACTACCTACATCTAAAATGGTTTTAACCCCTTCGGGAATGTGGCTAAACAAATGATTGGTATAATTGATTTGTGCAGTCCGTAAATTTTGAATGTGCGGGTCTAGTCCGTCTTTCCAATAACCATAATGTAAGTATTCGGTATCCAGAAAGAATTTTAGAAAAATCATTCCAATGTCTAGCCCTACTTCCTGAGAGTCTAATTTCTTCTGTCTTTTTTTGAACAAGCCCATAATAAACTATGATAAAATATTGATACAATGAATGGTGTTGTATAATCGCGATAAATGAGGTAAACTGTACTATTTTCTTGAAAAGATGTTGTATTTCAAAATGCAGTAGATAGCCCTGAATCCATCTTTCCAATTGATCTTTTTTCCTTCGGCATAAGTACGACCATAATAGGAAATACCTACTTCGTAAATTCTGACATCTTTGATGCGCGATACTTTGGCGGTAACCTCGGGTTCAAAACCAAACCTCTTCTCCTTGAGCCTAAGGCCTTGAATCATGCTGGTTTTGAAAAGTTTATAGCATGTTTCCATATCGGTGAGGTTGAGATTGGTAAACATGTTGGATAAAAAAGTCAGGAATTTGTTACCGATGGTATGCCAGAAAAACAAAATTCGGTGTGGATTATTGCCCATGAAGCGCGAACCATACACTACATCCGCAAAACCTTCAATGACTGGCTTGAGTAACATATTGTATTCACGAGGATCATACTCAAGGTCGGCATCCTGAATAATGAGATATTCTCCAGTAGCATTTTGAATACCAGTATGCAGTGCAGCTCCTTTGCCCTGGTTTTTTTCATGTTTATAATAACTAATGGGCAGTTCGGGATTTTTTTGCATATAATGATGAATTGCCTCTTCGGTACCATCCTTAGAACAATCATTCACAATTACAATTTCTTTCTCAATATTATCCATCAACTGCATTTCTTTTACTTTATCCAGAATCAGGTGGATCGTTTTCTCTTCATTATAAGCAGGAATAATGATTGAGAGCTTGTTAATCTTCATTCTTCAAAAATAATTCTAAGGAAACATGAAATAATAAATTCCTTAGAGTATGTTTAAATTTTGTCTTCGGAGATAAAAATGATGGGAGATCAGTGATAATGAAGCACGTTTTTGAGTGAATAGCCAAAGCTATTGACGAAAAAAATGCTGAAATTAGTGCTGATCTACCGCCTTTTTAGCCTAGATTATAACTTAGCCGAAGGCGATCTCTGTTTCACCTTTGGAAATCAATTATAGAAAACTAATTTTTAAACATACTCTTAGAGCATGTGCATCATCCAAAAACTTGTTTGTGACATACCCTTATCATTTGGAGCTTATATTTCTTCTCAACTGTTGTAATATTAAACATCAGCGACAAGAAATCCAGGTCCTATCTATGACCTTTCTCCAAAAGGAGTGCAAATTTATACATTAGTTTGTAATTTATAAGTGATTCCCTTCTTTTTAAATAGTGAATCAGGGTACTCAAGGCTGTTTTGTGGGCTTGTGGTATAGTTAACTTGCCTAAAAGATTTTGAAAATAATGATTATAAGAGTGATCAAATCGAGCGATACTACTAAAAAGTCGACCAAGTTTGATAAAGTTTGGCCTGATTTTCACTATCTTAAGAAATTAAAATTTACTTGTGTAATAAGAAAGCAGTCATAAAAATATGACAGGCTTGTTTTTTTTGTGAAATTAGCGCAAGCTTGTAGTTCAACCAATCTGAAAGAAGGTGCCCAAGAGGGGCTAGAGCAATTTTAATAAACGCATGAAAAGTATACAAAATCTATCGATACGCTTAAAACTAACACTATTTGTTATATTCCTTGCAGGTATCATTACCGGTAACTTTGTATATGTACAGTACTTTAATAACTCGTTGATTGAAATCTCAGAAAAGACAATCAACATTGCCGGGAAAAATGGGGCATTATCTCAACAAATTGCCTTATATGCTTTATCTATCAAGAAGAACGAAAGCGACCTGAGGGAAACCAAGAAAAAGCTTAAAAAAGCCATTGATCAACATGACTTATATTTAAATGCACTGGACAAAGGAGGGAGAGTAGATCAGGATTTGGCGATTGATAAACCTGCACCAGAAGAAGTACGACAAGTACTCAATGAAGTAAAAGAAGCCTGGGCATTGTATAAGAAAAATGCCAATATAGTAGCCGACCAAAAAACAATTAACCCTGAAACCAAGGCCTTATATACCAATGTAGAAGATGCAATAGAGTATTTGCTGGAGAAAGCCGATGATATGTATGAAAAAGATACAAGATTGGTACAGGCTGACTTAAGCTATTTTACAAGTGCTCATAATAATAGACGTAGTGTCCTCATTGTTTTATTTGTGATTAACGTGGTATTACTATTTTTAGGATACCTATATATAGATTACGTAGTAATTGGCCCAGTATCGAAAATTGCCCGCATAGACGATATCATTAGCGAAGGTGACTTTGAGCAAAGGGTACCTTACAAACGAGAAGATGAATTAGGAAAGGTAGCTCACGCAATTAATACTTTGTTTGAAAACCTACAAAATGCAACTGATTTTATTACGGCCATTGGGGAAGGTAAATTAGATGTAGAATATCAATTAAACCAAAACAATGGAGCGCAAAGAGCAGATAGATTGACTGGAGCATTGCTTGAAATGCGCGATAAAATGAGCCAGGTGGCAGAAAGCGATCGCCAACGAAACTGGATTTCAGAAGGTCTTGCGAAGTTTGCCAACATTTTGCGTGAAGATAAAGATCGTCCGGTAGAAGCATTTACCTATGATATTGTTGCAAACCTGGTGAAATATACCAATGCCAATCAGGGAGGTTTATTTATTGTAGAAGATAGAGATGGAGACAATCCTCACCTTGAGCTATTGTCAAGTTATGCGTACGAAAAGCGCAAATACATGGATAAAGTCATCCATAGAGGTGAAGGATTAGTAGGTGAAGTGTTTCAAGAGGGAAGTACCGTTTACATTACCGATGTACCTGATAACTATGTGAATATTACCTCTGGTTTAGGAGATGCCAACCCAAGGTCAATTTTGATCGTTCCTCTCAAATTGAATGATGATATTTATGGCGTAGTAGAATTGGCTTCTTTTCATTCTTTTCAGCCTTTCCAAATAGATTTTGTAGAAAAACTAGGAGAAAGTATTGCGTCTACCTTTGCTTCTATCAAAACCAGTAAACGTACCGAACAACTATTATTGGAATCGGTACAGCTAGGAGAGCAAATGAAAACCCAGGAAGAGGAAATGCGCCAAAACCTGGAAGAACTAGTGGCTACTCAAAATGAGGTAGAGCGTCAAAATCAGACGATTACCAAACAAAAGTCTGAGTTGGAGAAAGCGCTGGACGATGAAAGAAGAAAGCGAGAGTCGGTAGAGAAACGAGAAGAAACGTTGCGCAAGAATCTGGAAGATTTGAAACAAATGCAGCTCGAAATGGATATGAAAATGGTGATTTTTGATCGCCACCGTGATGCCATTTGGATATTGGAAGATAGTCTGATTGTGGATTGTAACAATGCTGCTTTGCGTATGTTTGAGGCAAAAGATAAAGTAGAAGTGATAGAGCGTACGCTTACTTCTTACTCACCAAAAGAGCAACCCGATGGGCAAAATTCAGCAGAATTACTATTAAATCATATTCAAAAAGCTCTGGATACTGGAGCCAATTTGTTTGAATGGGTTTATGAAACACCCCAAGGACAAGTGATAGAAGCTGAGGTGCAAATGAATGCCTTTGACGTAGGCAAAAAAAGAATGTTAATGGTAGCGAGCCGTAACATTAACCTACTGAAGAACCAGGAAAAGGAATTGAAATACAAGGTAGAGTTGCTCGAGAAAACCGAGCGTGAATTGCAAAGAAGCGTAGATCAACTGGTAGTAGCCCAAGAAAACCTACGGGGTAAAACTCAGGAAATAGAGGATGTGAAACAACAAAGCGAAGAAAAAGCCAAAGAAATTCGCGAAAGCCAAAAGAAACTATTGCACAATATGTTGGCTAAATCTCGTCGCTCTGAAATGGAACTGAAACGGGAATTGGTAAAGAAAGAAGCCTCTATCGAAGCCTATAAACAACGTATGAATCAATTGCAAAATGGCCGCAAGAAACGCTATAACAAGAAAGGCAAGTAATAATATTAGCTTTCCTGTTCGTTTCGCTCTCGAGCGATGACTACATTGTTTGATTGTGCTACCTTACATTTACCACTAATTTATTGTCCAATCGTAATCGATTCGACAGGATTGTTTCTTCTGAATAAAAAAGATTCTTTTTTCCCTTTATACTTCAAGTTTACAATGTTGACCTGGTCGTCAAAGTGTTCCATCAAAATAGAATTATTGAACTTGGCCTTGCGTAACGATTCCCGGTAAGGAATTTCTATATAAAGCCACATAGCATCTACTTTAAATTCTTTACCGACGAAGTTCATCGCTTTTTTCTTTCCTCGACGATTGACAATATAAAACTTTTGCTGAAGATACTTCATAATCAAATCGTGATGATCGTCCGTTTCGTCCAGTACTTCTTTTTGGCCAGAAAGTGTTCCCAAAGCCTTTTCAAAATCGTCTATAAAAACCCTGAGACTTACCTCAAATGCCCGTGATTTGGAGTTATATTCAATCTCGGCGATGCTGGTGTGAAAATCGTGGACAGGATTAGACGTAGTTGGGGGAAATACATACAAAAGTCCCGACAAAAGCGTAATAAATAAATTCATAGTTAAATGGTGGTTTTAAAACAAAAAAACTTCCGATAAACCTTCTGTGAAGCATTTGTCGGAAGTTGGTATAGGTTTTTATTGGTTGAATTAAATAACCTTCAATATATCATTAATGATGGCAAAGGCCATTAAACCAATCAGTAAAATCATTCCAATGTTTTGAGAAATAATCAAGAAACGCTCAGCAGGCGGACGTCCTGAAACTATTTCATAAGTAAGGAACATTACGTGGCCTCCGTCTAAGGCAGGGATAGGCAAGAAGTTCATAAATGCCAATACCATAGATAATAAGCCAACTAATCGCCAAAAACGCTCAGCGATCCATTCAGTACCAAAGAATTTGGCAATACCAATAGGGCCGCTTAAAGACTTACTGGCCGATGCATCGCTTTTGAAAATTCGTCCAAATACCTGCACCTGCTGCACTACTACATTGAATGCATCATAGGTACCTTTACTGATAGAGGCTCCCAATGAAAATGTCTCTCTTTTTTCGGGTAATAAAGAATTTACCTGGAATCCCAGACGTCCGGTGGTATCTACCGCCACACTTTTCAACGCTTGTTTGTTTCCCTTGCGCTCGATGGTGACCTCTACCTTTTTTCCTTTATTTTTCTTTAATACTTCGCTTAATTGATCAAAAAGCTCGGTGGGTTGGCCGTTTACTGCCAAAATTTTATCTCCTTTTTGAATACCAGCTTCCGCAGCACCCTTTCCTTTTTCTACTGCACCTACATCGTAGCGGGAACGCGCCAAAAACAATTGGTTTCCGGCCTTCATGCTTACCAATTTGTTGAGTAAGCCATTGGGTATTTTAAGGGTAATTTCTTTGCCATCTCGCTCAACTGTATATGTACTATTACGTTGAGTGATAATCTTACTGCGAAATTCTCCAAACTTTTGCACTTTCTCACCATTTACTTTGATGAGTTTATCACCTGTTTTCAGGCCAATCTCTTTACCAATAGGGCCTACTACAATCCCATCTTTGAGATCTTGGGCGGGGGTGTATCTTTCGCCATAAAAGAAGGTAAGGCAAATAAACACGATGATTCCGGTGACTACGTTCACAATAATTCCACCCATCATCACGATTAGTCTTTGCCAAGCAGGTTTAGCACGATATTCCCAAGGTTCTGGTTCGTTCTTAAGGTGTTCAGTATCCATTGACTCATCAATGATACCTGCAATCTTTACGTAGCCTCCCAAGAAAATAGGAGCGATTACATATTCAGTTTCTTTGTATTTGAATCCTACGATTTTGGGTCCAAAACCAATAGAGAATTTTTCTACCTTAATGCCAAACATCTTGGCCGCCAACAAGTGACCAAGCTCATGCAGTCCCACTAAAATTGACAGCCCTATTAAGAGTTGGGCTACCATAATAAATGTCCCCATATTGTCTTTTTTCTATTGCTGATTCTTGCCTTGTATCTTTGGGCAAAAATCAATGATTTGTTTTCAAAGTTTATGTTATTAAACTAATGACTCTTTGTTCCAACGAAAGTTGCCTAACGATCGCATAAAGCTTCAGCCATTTTTCTGGTTTCGGTATCTGTATACACAAAATCCTCATAAGTAGGAGCGGTAATAAACGGTACCTTTTCCATACAATCGGCAATGATTTCAGGCATTTGTAAAAACCTCACCTGATCTTTCAAAAAGCGATCTACTGCCACTTCGTTGGCTGCATTGAGAATACATGGCATATTTCCTGCCTGGTGTAAAGCCTCAAATGCTAGCCCTAAATTACGAAAAGTTTCCAAATCGGGTTGTTCAAAGGTCAAATTTGGATAGTTTGCAAAGTTAAACCTTTCAAAATCGGATTTCAACCTTTGAGGATAACTTAAGGCAAATTGAATAGGTAATTTCATGTCTGGTAGTCCCATTTGGGCTTTCATGGAGCCATCCTCAAACTGAACCATAGAGTGAATAATGGATTGCGGGTGTACAATGACCTCTACCTGATCGGCCTCTAAACCGAATAACCACTTGGCTTCTATGACTTCTAACCCCTTATTCATTAAACTGGCTGAATCAATGGTGATTTTGGCTCCCATTGTCCAATTAGGGTGCTTAAGTGCCTGAGCCTTGGTTACCTCTTTTAAATCGGCCACTTTGCGACCTCTGAAAGGCCCTCCCGAAGCAGTCAAAATGATTTTTTCGATGGGGTTCTCTTCCTCGCCTGTCAAGCATTGAAAAATAGCGGAGTGTTCTGAGTCTACCGGGTAAATATTGACTTGATGTTTTTTGGCCAATTGAGTGACTAATTCGCCTGCTACTACCAAGGTTTCTTTGTTGGCGAGCGCAATGTGTTTTTTAGCTTTAATGGCTTGTATGGTGGGCTTTAAGCCTGAATAACCTACCAGGGCGGTTAAGGCAATGTGTGTAGAGGGTAACTGAACTACCTCACTAAGTGCTTCTTCGCCAGCCATAGCCTCGGTAGGGATGCCAGCCAGTGCTTCTTTTAGTTTTTGATAATGCGTAGAATTGGTGATTACGGCGGCTTTGGGTTGAAACTTCAGGCATTGCTCTATGAGCAAGTCTATGTTATTGTTGGCGGTGAGTACCTCCGCTACAAATTCATTGGGGTGTGCCTCGATTACCTCCAGGGCCTGCGTACCAATAGAACCAGTGGAACCCAAAATGGCGATGTGCTTTTTCATAAATAGTATGTATGCTTATCCGAACTAAGTAGTGGTGCTAAATTATAGGAGGAGAAAGTTTAAGAGTTGACACTTTTTTTTCTTTTGCCTCGGCGCTTTTGCTTATCTCTATAATCAAGGTAATAACCAGCAGCAGGAAAAATAATGCTACCAATAAGGATGAGTATGATTTTGACGATCATATATATGCAATTTTTAGTGAGTCCTGCAAAAATAACAATTTGCGAAAGAAAGGGTTTGGATCAGGCTTGAGTTTTTATTGATTTTATCATCTGTCTTTTAAGATACAACCCACGAAGCATTCCAAAATAGTATAAAGCCATTCCTAAATAGCATAACAGTCTCTTCAGGGTAAGGGCTTAGATTTATTAATTTGTTTATCAAATAATTCATCAGGTAAACAGGACGGTAATAGCTTGCTAAGCCTGTTTATAGGTCTGCTTCGGATATTATGTGTAGTTGAAATTTACTTTTATTCCCTGTGAAATACAGCGTTTATCAAAGAATGAGCAAACCTACCTTGTAATACATTCATAACCTTTTATGATCCTTTGCAAATGGAAAAATTACAGCTAAATCCACGAGCTCGTCATTTATTGGTGCAATATCATCAAAATGGCTTACTATACAAATCTAAGCAACAACTTAGAGAAATTACAGTGTTGAACCTTCAACTGGCCAAGCAAACCGAGAGCATAAAGAAAATAATTAACCAATTGTATAGCCTGGAACTGATCACTCAGGATCCAAAACTGAAAAATAGACTCAAAATGATGCGGGACGAAGCCTGTGAAGTGGTGTTTAGTGACGATCACTGGGATTTTTTTCTAAGGTCTTTTACCCAAATACACCCTGCTTTTTTCGAAAAAATCAAATCTAAATGTGGCAAGCCAACCCCCGATACTTTGCGGTTTTGTGCCTTGATGAAGTTGGGCATCAACAACCAAAAGATTGCATTCATTCTGGGGGTTTCAGTCAAGAGCCTGAAGGTAAAGCGCAATAGATTGAAAAATCAGTTGAAGCTAGAGGGTTCTGAATGCCTTCAAAGTTTTATTAATAGCCTTTAAAATCCTCAAAAACAAGCAAATATGAAACAGCTCACCAACATAGAATTAGCTTCCCAATCTTTTCTTTTGCGTACGCCTTTGTATGCATTGGACGACTTGCAAAGCTTTGATAAAGAAGAAGTGATCAAGGAATTTTATGAGCAGCATCCCACCGCTCGTGAAGCCATCTTTTTGGCGTCCCCAGGCTTATCCAAAGAGTTGGATCAGTGGTTGAATGAGGGCAAACCCGCTACTCCAAAGCTTTTGTCAAGTTTACTTAAGTATTTGTTGCGAATGCATTATCGTTGTACCCCTTTTGGTCTTTTTGCAGGAGTATCGCAGGGCAATATTTCGCAAGATGATTCTTTGACTATTTCTGCTTTTGAAATAGAGGAAGACGTGGCAAGACTGCGCCTGGATATGGATTATTTATGCGCCTTTATCCGCAGTTTAGAAGCTTTGCCCACCCTTAGAAATCAACTTACGTATTATGCGAATCCTACCCTCTATAAAGTAGGAAACTACTATAGATATGTAGAATATAGACTTAATGAAGAAAGCAAAGCTCGTACTCACCACTTGGTAGGAGTAGATGTGATGCCACCCGTTACCTTGATATTACAAAGTGTAGGCAAAGGTGCATCATTTGAAACATTGGTACAAAAGCTCCTGGAGTGGGATGATTCGTTTACCCAGGAAGAAGTGCAGGGCTTTGTGAATCAAATGATTGATGCCCAGGTATTGGTCAGTAACCTGATGCCTGCGGTAACGGGAGATCAACTACCATTAGAGCGTCTCATTACGACTCTTGAGGCTTATCGTGATACCCTTGGCCCTGTTTTGCCCGCGTTAAATCACATCAAAACGCAATTAGACCAAGGAAAGACATCTCCTGAAAGCCTACGAGAAATCGAGCGTTTGCTTACCGAATTGGGAGTAAAAGGAAACGTTGGTAAATTATTTCAGGTAGATTTACTCAGGAAAACTTCTCAGCCTGTGTCACTGAATATGGAAATGGTAGAGGAGTTGAAAAAAGCCCTACACTTGTTGCAAAATATAGAATTATTGCGCCCTAAAGGTGATGAAGATAAAACTAATTTAGGAAGTTTTAAGAAACGGTTTTATCAAAGGTATGAGGAACAAGAAGTACCACTCATGCAAGTATTAGACAATGAAGCAGGTATTGGCTATCCACAAGATAATTACCTTTCCAATAGTCATCAGGTACCATTGGTAGAGGGAGTAGCTCTGGAAAAGAAGGAATTTGACTTTAAAAACTATCGTTGGTCAGATTGGCAACATTTCTTGTTGTTGTTGTATACCAAGGCCATTGCTACTGGGGTACAAGCAGTACAAGTGACTGACGAGCAAATTCAAAAGAGTAAGGTCTTTGACGAACGACTCCTTAAACTACTCCCCAAGGTTTATTTTCCTACTTCTATGTACTCTCTGGTGCGAGTGCTCAAAGGGAAGAATGAGGCAAAGAATGACTTCCAGTTGTTCCATATGGGTACTTATGGACCATCGACTGCGAGCCTGGCAGGACGTTTTTGTTATTTGGACGATCATTTGACCGAAGACACAAAGGCGATGTTGCAACAAGAAGAAATGCACGAAGCTGATAAAGTATTTGCCGAAGTGGCACATTTGCCACAAGACCGGATTGGAAATATTTCATTGAGACCAGTGCTCCGAGGCTATGAGATTCCGATTTTGTCAGCTCCAGGAGTATCAAATGAACAAGTCATTTCGCTAGATGATTTGTGGGTTTCGGTGCCTTATGGAGAACGTATCGTATTGAAATCAAAGAGGTTGAATAAAGAAATTGTGCCACGATTAAGTACGGCACACAATTACAGTTTTGATGCCTTGCCTGTGTATCAGTTTTTGTGTGATTTACAGTCGCAAGATATCATTCCTGCCTTGGAGTGGTCTTGGGGTACGCTCGAGTATGCCCCATTTTTACCAAGAGTTACCTATGGCAAAATAATACTGGCTCGTGCGCAGTGGTTTCTGGATATTAGAGCGGTACGAAATATAAAAGATTTTGCCGCGTTCAAGAAGCAATTTAAAATATTGGCGGAGCAAGCAGGCTTGCCACCACAGGTAATATTGGCCATAGGCGACAATGAGTTGCCACTGGATTTAGACAATGATTTTTGTTTGGGACTGGTGCAAGAGCAAATTAAAAAAGCCAATACTGGCGGAATGAGGTTTGTGGAATATTTGGATGCAAAATCCAATCCTTTGACCCAAAACTACGGTAATGAGGGGTTGATTCCCTGGCAGGTTTTACCTAAACAAACGTCCAAACCTTTACAAGTTGAAAAGAAAAGTATAGCACAGGAAGTTCAACGAGTATTTCATCCTGGGAGTACCGACTGGCTATATGTAAAACTATATTGTGGCGTAAAAACCTCTGACCGTATATTAACGGAGGTAATCAAACCATTTACCGAGCAATTGAATCAGATAGGGCTTTTAAAACAATGGTTTTTTATTCGTTATTACGACGAACCACAAGGAGGGCATTTGCGTCTGCGTTTTCGGAGCAATGATAATGGACTAGTACTTCGAAAATTCAATGAAGTATTACAACCGTTTTTTGAGGAAAATTTGATCACGAGTTTTCAAGTAGATACCTACAAAAGAGAGTTGGAGCGATACGGGGCGGCAAATATGGCTAATTCGGAGCAATTGTTTTTCTGTGACAGCCAAACAGTCACTCAATTACTTGATTTATTGGATTTAGAAGATCCCGAAGCGGCCACTTATCGCTGGCAAATGGCATTGGTAGGGGTGGATTACTTACTGAGCGATTTTGGGTATAACTTACCGCAGAAAAAGCGAATAATGGAGAATATTAGCACAGGCTTTCACCGGGAGTTTGGGGTAGATAAACAGGCTAAAAAGCAACTATCTGATAAGTTTCGGACACATCGCCAAACCATTCGGGATTTAATGATTGATCTTGAAAATACATCGCTTGAACCCGTTGCCGAAATATTTAAAGCAAGAAGCGAATACTTGGCACCAGTGGCAATGTTGGTGAAAGAACTGGAAACGAAAGGAACATTGGAAGTAGACCGGGATAGTTTGATAGGAAGCTACTTGCATATGTTTCTGAACCGTTTGTTTAGTATAAAGCAACGTATGCAAGAGATGGTCATTTATGATTTATTATTTCAGCATTACCGTTCTGAAAATGCCCGACAAGCCAAGTTGGTTGAGAAAACGTGATAAGAAGACCTGGCTTGATAATATTACAATTAAAATAAAAAAGGAGCGTGACTCAGTCACCCTCCTTTTTTATTTTAATAAGTTAAGGTGGCTTCTGGAAACCCTTATGAAAGTAATAAAACTTTATCCCAAGCTGGGTCTACATCATAAATAAAACTCATTAAAGCAAGGCCAATACCTGCGTATCCCTCTAGCAAACCTGGTACTTGAGGTTGACCAAATAGGGTTTCGTTTACAAGGAATTTTTGTCCCCATTCTTCATACTGTTCCAAGCCTTTTTTCAACCAAAAGTTACTGGCTTCTTTCAATTCTGATAGATGGTGTAAATGATACAAACGGTTGAAAATGTGCGCATTACCAATAGTGCCATGGCACAGTCCTGCCTCAGTTACACTTGTAACCTCTACCTTATGGGTGTGTCTTCTGGCGCAATCTATGGCCAATTGAGCACCTAATTGTAGCCATTCGGAGTCTTGAGTATATTGCCCAGCCAGAGATATGGCCGCTGTAATACCCAAGTCGCCATAGCACCATCTCAGATTTGTGGTTACATCTGGTATTGCATTTTCTCCCTCACGATTTGTGTAGCTAAAGTGACATTGATAACGATCTTCTTCTTTATCACTATTATTCTGCATAGGCACATCCTTACAGTTGAGAAAATATTGAATAATTCCTGTAAGAAGTTCTTTGCAGGTATTTTGCCTTACCCCTGCTTTAAAACATCGGGCCAACACCACTACAATAGACGAAATACCATGAGATAACCCTAAATTGTAAATTACTACATCTTCTGCCAAATCTTCTTTGTCTGATATTTGGGTATAAGTAGGAGACTCTGACCATCTAATACCTTTTTCATCTTTTTTGGCAAAACTCGCTAATAAATCTACACATTCACCCAAAAACTCTTCTTCATTGCCTTTTTCAAGGGCATATAACATGCCCCCCATCCCGAAATACATGTAATCATAGTCACCTTCTTGCAAACTTTTCTTGCTGTAGTTTTTGATGTATGCATCTAAGTTTTGAGCGATTTCGGAAGCATCTAAATCCAAAATTTCTGCGACATGTACCATTACCCAAACCAAGCCTGCATAACCTGCCGCAAGCGATAAATCCATTGTTTCGGGACTTGCTTCTACTAAACTTTCCTCAATGAAAGTAACCGCTTGGTTGTAGTAATCAATATTTTGGGTGGCTTTGTACAAATAGGAATAAAAAAGAATAATCCCTGATTTGCCCCCCATCAAAGTGAGATCATACGGAGCAAAAGACGGTAGGTGGTCAATTACCTGATGAAGCGTTTCAGTAGCGATTGTCTTGATATCTTCCTGATCTTTTAGAACAGATTGCCAAGGAATTTCTATAGTGCTGTTCATACTATATATGGTTATTTAATACTTTCAAATATAAGAATACAGACGTATCCTAATCATTGATAAATTTACCATCATAGAAATTAAATAAAGAATCTGGTAGGTTACACACCGATAACAAATTGTTTTTGTTATATTTTTAATTTGTATAGTGTAATTTTACTGATAAAAACGTAATAATTAAGGAGTTTTTGTACTTAACCAATAAGTTACTGTTGTCAAAAGTGATGTTAACCCTTTGTATACTTTGCATATTTGAAAGTAATGAAAAAACTAGTTTACTTGTCAACAAATAAATTTAATGTTCAAAATAAATTACATTGATTATGAAAAAGAAAAATGTGTCAGGTAAACTTACCTTAAAAAAACAAGATTTTGCTCAATTAGACAATAACGAGATGAGCTATATCAAAGCTGGAGAAGATGCCATTGGTGGTATTTCTTTGATCAAGAGTAGAAGAAATAATACTAAATACAGAAAATGTTCTGGATGCCATACTTGTATTTGTGGTGCCTTCTAGTGGCCAGTATTTAATTTTGTAAAAAAGAGTAAAGCCAACAATTCTTAGAGTTGTTGGCTTTACTCTTTTTATATCTTGATACAGCAATACTGTTTTTATATATGATAGTGAAGACTGTTTATGCAATTTAATTTTTTTAATAAACAGGGTTTTGTTTAGAATATTTATACTCGTTTAGAGATTAATTAGGAAGGTAATTAAAGAAGTAACTTAGACTTTATAGTAATAGTATTTATAAAAGAAACTGTTGTTATCAAAAATGATGTTAACCTTCTGTATACCTTGCATATTTGAAAGTAAGGGGGAAACAGGTTTACTTGCCAACAAATAAATTTAATGTTCAAAATAAACTTTATTGATTATGAAAAAGAAAAATGTAGTTGGTAAACTTACCTTAAAGAAACAAGATTTTGCTCAATTAGATAATCACGAAATGGGTAATGTAAAAGGCGGAGCAGCAGATGATGCAATTGGAGGACGTTCTTTGTTTAAAACCAAAAAAAACAATGGTGAATTAAGAAGGTGTTCTGGATGCTTGACTTGCCATTAATAACCTATTGGTTGCTAATTTTGAACCATAAGTAACAATTAAAGCCAATACTTCACCAAAAGTATTGGCCTTCATTTTTAGTAAAATTGTTTCAAGCCCCTCAAACACTTGCCTGTTTTTTCTGAAAATACCGCTGATGAAAGTAGGTATAGCATAATTTACCCACAATAAAATACATAAAGACTACAAAAAACGCCCCGGTATACATCCCGTTATTTTTGAGCCCTTCCAGGCCATACTGATACAAAAACAAGCTGATAGATATCGTAAAATTTAGTAAGCCATACCAAATATTGGCCTGACTACTAAACCCTAGTCCACTGAGCATGCGCCCTTTCCAAATTCCAATCACAAAGTGAGGAATCGTATTGACAAGCGTTAACCCAATAATAAAATCGATAAAGTTCATAGATGATGTGTTTTTAAGTTGTCGTACAATTGTACGAATAAATTATGATTTGTACAAGTGTACGAGAAAAAGTATTTTTGGATTATGACTTTAAAAACAAAAATTCTGGAAGCCTCCCGTGAGCTGTTCAATAAAGAAGGGGTAAAAAAAGTAACGGTAAGAGATATATGTAATGCGCTGAAAATCAGTCCTGGAAGCTTTTCTTATCATTTTCCTGACAAGGACAAGAAAGAAAAAATTGTTACCGAATTATACAAAATGATGCTAGGTGAGATTTTGGAAGTGGTAGGAGCCATTCCTCGTGACGATGCCAGTATTATTTATTTTTTAGAATCTCACAAGCAATTGTTTGTTGTCCAAAAGAAGTATAAATTCTTCTATCTCAACTTGTTTGATGTATTGAACAGCCACGCTGAAATTAAGGCAATTTACCTACAAAATATCCAAGCTGAACGCCAAATGGCGAAGCAACTGCTAGAGCTATATGTGCAAAAGGGGGTACTCAAAGAAGGCATTGAAACCCGACAATTTGAGCGATTGGTGAATGTGGGTCAGATGTTGAATAATTCCTGGGCAGTAGATGCCGAATTGCATACCCAGCGTACTGGCAAAGAACAATTGGTGTATTATATGAATATTTGTTGTGGTCTGCTGGAGCCTTACCTAACCCCGCCATCGCTGAAAGAGTACCAGGCATACTTTGACGCGCTGGAGACGCAACCAATGAATTATTGATACAATTGATTGCGATTTTCCATAAACAATCCTTAAATTTCAACTATGAATTTCTATTGGTACATTGCTGAGCAAGAGGTGAATATGTTGCACCAAAACCTGGCTAAGAACTGGTGGGATAGTTTTCCTCTGAGATTGAGTGTGAAAACTCCCTGGTTTGACATAGAAGGCAGTAAGAGTGACGTAAATGCCCAAAATATTAAAAACCTACAAAAAGTAGTCAAGAAAATTGAGAAGCAAGGCGAGCTACTCGGTTTTGAAAACATTGATCAGGAAGCGCCTTTGTTTTTTGGTTTTGAGGGGGCAGGTATCAAACTCATAGAAGATGATGTAGTACTGGTGGCTATCATCAAACAAGACCAAGCATTGCTTTTGACTGGAGCCGCGGCCAATTTGGTAGGGGCCAAAATAGAAACTATCAAGATGCAGGAATCTAATTCATTGATTCGATCCATTAAAAATACTTGGAACGAGCAAGAAGGAATTTCGGCAGGAACGGTAAACGAAGTAGTGACGGAGCTGCTCAAGCAGGCAAGCGAGCATGTGTTTCCGAAAGTACGTGGTTTGGCTACTTTTACCTCCAAACAAACCGCTCAGGCGGCAGCTTTCAAAAAAATCAAACGACCCGAAATACGTAATATAGTAATAGGTAATCCACTTTATATAGAACAAGTAGCCCTTTAGCGCGTTCTATTAAAATACAAACAAACCTTTACATCTTATTACATATTATGAAAACTAAACATACCTTAAACATCGCTTGTTTATTGTTAATTTTTGTTTTGGGGGCGTCTCATACCAGTATCGCCCAAAACAAAGTGATTACCTTATCTAAAGTGCCTGCCTCTCCCGAAGAATTTATCCAAATGCGTAATAACTTGTCTCGCACCCCCGAAGGAGGAGCTGCGATGTTTATTGCTGCTTTGATAAATTTGGGTAAAAATGAAAAACTGGGTATGCAGTGCCTCACAATTGGGATAGATCAGTCACAAGTAACCAAAGGAAATGTATACAAAGGGTATAAGCCAGGGCGTGGCGTGATGTATCACCTCAACCGTTTGAAGAGAGGGGGCGTAAGAGGAAACTTTTGGGGATATGCCGCCAAGGCTTATTTGAAGGGTTCTACCCATAAAAACGGATACACGCCCAGTAAACCTTACAAGGTAGTGACCTCCCGTAACAAGTACAGTGGAAGCGAAGCCAAAGGCCGGGTAAAAGTGTACATAGATGTGGCCATTGAAGGATTCAGACCTCGTCCTATTTCAATGAAGCGTAATGACAAAGGGATTTGGAAGGCCATCGAGTTTTCGTCTATGTTTTTGGACGTGCCCAAGCCTGGTAAAAAGACCGACGATTTGTAGCAAACACTTCGTTCTACCCGTTGTAGGTGTTTTAGTGAAACAACACCTACAACTTTTGCCCGCTAGGGCAAGCTTTTTTGGTGGCGCTTTGCTTAAACACCAAAAAAGGGAAGAGACGACTTCAAAGATTTACAAGCTCGCTAGATATTTAGCGGGCTTTTTTTATGGAAATTTTGCTACCTTACAGTTGACCCAATTATAACCACTAATACTATAAGATATGCAACTCAATGATTGGAAAAGCAAAGGAAAATATGTCGACTACCGAGGGCATAAAATTTTTTATGTGCAAGAAGGGCAAGCTACTGAGCACTTGATCTTGATTCACGGGTTTCCGACTTCTTCGTGGGATTGGTACAAGATATGGCAACCTTTGGTAGATAAATTTACCGTGACTGCGCCTGATATGATCGGTTTTGGATATTCGGCCAAACCCAAAAAATATTACTATAATATCCACGACCAAGCCAGTTTACATGAAGGTTTACTGGCAAAATTAGGGATTACCGAGTGTCATATTTTTGCTCACGATTATGGCGATACAGTGGCCCAGGAAATGTTAGCTCGTTTTTTAGATCGTGAAAGCAAGGGTGAAAGCGGATTGAAGATTAAATCTATTTGTTTTCTCAACGGTGGACTGTTTCCAGAAACTCACATACCGCGACTCATCCAAAAATTGTTGATTAGCCCAGTAGGAGCGATGGTGGCAGGTCTCATGAACAAACAGCGCTTTACCAAGCGATTTTCGGAAGTATTTGGTCCGGAAACCCAACCAACTGCCCAGGAAATCGATGATTTTTGGCATTTGATTGACCTAAACCAAGGACAAAAAGTAGGGCACAAGCTTATTCGTTATATGAAAGAGCGCAAAGTGTATCGGGAACGCTGGGTAGGTGCTTTGCAAAAGTCTACCATTCCATTGCGGGTAATTGATGGTCCCTTTGATCCGGTATCGGGCAAACATATGACTGTACGTTACAAAGAATTGGTTCCCAACCCAGATGTGGTTTTATTGAATGAAGACATTGGTCATTACCCTCATGTAGAAGATCCCGAAGGCGTTTTGAAAGCATTTTGGGAATTTATAAACTCGCTAGAATAAAAAGATAGATTTAACTTTTAAACCTTTACCCCAATTTTACCCCAATGAGCAATATATCATCTCTTTGGTCGGTGCCTTGCATTTGAGTAGCCAGCGCATCTTCTATGGTTTGCTTTTGTTGAGTCAATGGCAAACCTTGAATTTTATTGATGAGTTCTTTGAGACGTTTTCTCCCAAATCGTTTACGTTTCTCATTATGTTGGTCCTCCAAGCCATCCGAACCTAAGTAAATTAAATCATTTGCGTGGAGTGCAAGGGTTTGCTGATTAAATTGAATCTCCTCGTTCTGAATGCCTCCAATTGACTTGCGGATACCTTTAAGTTCGCTTAGGTGAGCTTGAGTGTATATCAAAAGATTGTTTTTAGCACCGGAAAATGTCAATTGAGTCTGGTGCTCCTGTTTTTCTAGTGTAACTACTACGGCATCCATTCCATTGTTATTAAGGGTTTCTTCTTGGTTTAATACCAGTTTCACTTCCTGATGCAAACGATTAAGAATGTCGGCCGGGTTGATGATCTGATCGATTTGAATAATATTATTGAGTAAGTTATTACCAATCAAAGTCATAAAAGCGCCTGGTACCCCGTGACCTGTGCAATCGGCTACCACAAGTACGATTTTTTGATCCATTTCATTCAACCAAAAAAAGTCTCCAGATACTACATCTTTGGGGTGGTTAATGATAAAGTGATCTTTGAAATGATGACTGAGCTTAGACTCACTCACAAGCAAAGCCTTTTGAATACTTTGGGCAGTGCGAATACTTAGTTCGATCCGTAACTGACTACGTTGTAAAGCGTTATTTGCCTGAGCTAAGGCATCACGCTGCGTCGAAATCTCTTCTTGGGTTTGCTTGAGTTCTTCGTTTTGCACCAAAATTTCTTCGCGTTTGGTTTGTAGCTCTTGATTTTGAGCTACAATGTCTTGATTTGCCCGTTCCAGGGCAATAGTACGCTCTTTTACCTTTTGCTCAAGAATACTTTTCTGTTCTTTTACCAATTGAAGATTTTCGGCTTGCGCTCTTTCTTTTTCTTTTTTGAGAATACTAATACGATCCCCCAACGCCAACGAAAAAAAGATGGCCTCAAACACCGCACCGAGCAAAAAAGCATTGTAACCAAATGCAGTGTCTTGGTAGATGCCTATGGCGGTCAAAAATGTAATGATAAAACCTACCAGATAGAATACATAAGCGATGACATAAAAACGAGCTTCTTTTCTCTTCTTTTTAAAATAAGCCCATAGGCCACTAACCCACAGACATAACGGCGTGATTACTGATAGATTTTCAGCCCACATTTGCATATAGTGTAAGGGCACAAAGTGCGCAATAATAATGACTATTACCGTAATGACCATAAGCCCCCAATAAATACGTGTCCAGATTTTGCCTAAGGTTAGAGGTACTTTTAGAAAATGATAAGCAAAAACCTGATTGGCCAAATGAGACATAAAAAAGAAATTGGTATAACCCGCACCATTGCTGGCTGTGGTATAATCTAAGCCATAAGCACTCAGTATACCTGAGAAAAAAGTCCCAATAATAAGATTGGTAAGTTGATAAAGCGCATAGTAAATATAAATGTTGTCTTTGGTAGCAAAAACTAAAAAGAAATTATAGAAAGTAATGGCCAATAAAGCCCCAATAGAAATAAAGAATAATATCAGGTTAGCGTAAATTTGATAGTTTTCAAGGTATTGAGGCGAAAACATAGAAATGGCTCCAAACCCACGAGTTTTGAAATAACATTCATAGGTTCCTTTCTTATTCAATTCCAATACAAACTGTTTAAAGAAATAAAGAAAATAGGGGCGGTTTGTATAATAGTCTTCTTCAGTGATGATGAGTTTTTGCCAACTATGGTCTGAAGAATGTTTATAGTACAATTCTGATGTGCCATAAAAATTAAAAGTAGTCAACACGTATTTTTTGGGGTGAGTCACATTGAGACTAAAGTGAAGCCATATGATTTCGTTTTTTGCTTTGGGAACACACACTGGGTCATTTAGTTCAAAAGCCTCCTTTTGCCAATCAAGATTCAGCGCCTTTTCCAGGTTAAGAGTATTTTGAGAATCTCTGTAAAATTTCACATTATCACCCACCGTAAGAATTTGCGTCTTGAAGTTTTGATCTAATAAAATACTTGGTTGTGCTTGGATTGGTAAGTATGCCAAGATCACTAACAAAGTAATGAAGATGAGCAGAGGCTTGTAGAACTTCATCAATAAAAAACACATGTATTGTTGTATTTAATTTGCTTAGAGGTGTGGTATCCCTCAAATATCCCTGCCATTCTTTTATACTGTAACCTACCCTATATGATATTGAGTGTTACGAATAGAAAATATAATGACTACGAAAGCTTCACGAAAGGAGGGATTGAGTGGTGGATAAATATCAAATAGCTTGATACTTATCCAATAACCTATGTTAAGCAAAAAAAGTCATGATTACAAGCACAATAACTCTTTTAGAATTGTTTTTTTATAACTATTTCTCTAAAAAATGTAATTAAACCTGTTTGGGATTTTATTTGCTTAAATATGTAATTTACAGAATAAAGTATTGTATTAATTCGGCATTTAGATAATATGATTTGTAATAGCTCTAGTTTGTGAGTATATTCATTTTCCCTTGTAAAAGCCTACCCGCTTTCTAAA
>DMXI01000522.1 GCA_003483885.1 Microscillaceae bacterium | reverse complement strand
GATTACCTATTTTGGGAAAAAGGTGGCCAGGGTACGCCAAATTTGTCGGCTTTTGTGACCTTGAATAACATTTTTGCGAAAAATTATCAAAGATATTTGCCGACAAATTTGGCGTACCCTGGCCACCTTTTTCCCAAAATAGGTAATCTACTTTAAAATTCAAATCAGAAATGAAATCTAAGGAGCGAATCTCGTTGGTAATGAAGTTTTTAGCCTTGATTCCTCCCATTCCGTAGAAGTTCAAATTTAAGCGCCACTTGGGGTTTGGAGACCAGCTTCCCGAAAGATTGGCTTGATACAGGGGGCGATGCCAGGCTTCTTCCTGGCTATTGGGCAACTGATAATTGAAAAAAGTACCGTTGAGGTAAATATTGTAGTAACTGTTTGGCTCATAGCCAATTTGGGCATCTATTTTCAGACGATTGATGGCTTCGGTTTGGTAAAAAATCTCAAAACGGGCACTATCACTCGCACTATTGACAAAGAAATATAAATTTTGCAATTGTTCATACCCTACTTGCAATTTGTAAAAAATGCTTTGCTTCAGGTTTCCATTAGCACCTACCAATACTTCTAGTGCCTGGTTGGTATGGGCCAAATCTACATTGGCTCGTAAAAATGGATTTTGTCGGGTAAAGTCATTCAAGGAGGTACGTTGAATATTGCCTTTTACGCTGGCGTTTAGCAACAAATTGGGCAACAATGAATATTCAGCCACAAGGTGGGGATACAAATGAAAATCAGATCCTGTACCTAGAGTATCATTCTCAAAGGCCATATTTAGCCCTGCTTCCACGTGCAAATTACCTTGGTTGTGTGCGTAGTAAGGGTTAAACTGGAACAAAAAACGAGAAACCTGTGCTTCGTCGGTTCTTTGGGCAAAGTTCAACATTGTGTAGGCGTGAATGGAATTTTGACTATCGAGACGATAACCTACTCTTCCAAACAAGTCTCCTTGGGTTTCGTTGGCCGAAAAAGCATCTCTCAAATATTTCACCCCCACTCCCCAATCAAACTGAAGTGGGCTTTTGATGTCGATACTTGCCTGATGAAAAGAGAGTCCAAATCGTTGGAAAGTTTGCCCCACCGTATCTTTGAGCACCAGTTGGCCTTCGTCGTAACCATAAAAATGGTACTGACTCAACTCATAATTGGCTTTCAGCCCCATCACGTAGTTGTTGGTATAAAACTGGGCCTGGGCTTGTACTTCGTTTTCTGCGGTGGCCGACAATGCCCCTCTAAAAGCACCATTGCGTGATTGATGGTGTTTGAGCGATAAGCCATAAATGGCAGAAGAATTGGGGCGATAGTTTACAGCACCTTGAGCATAAGTTGTAGAAAAATTTCCTCCTCCTGCTTTTAAGTACCCTTCCAGTTTGCGGGTACTAAAGTTTCGTCTTCGGTTACGTTCAATCGGAAAAGTAGCAGGTTTTATTTCAGGTAAAAAGCGTTTCCCAGTAAATGAGGGATTCATGAAATCAAAAAAATTGAGGTATTGCTGACTGGTATCGGTACGAGCGGGGGTAAGTAGCTTTATTTTTTGGTAATGTTTTACCGCTTTGGGAAGCACGATTTTCTTTTTCTTCACTATTTCTATCTCTCGGTCAATCCCTCCTTGGGCCAGTCCTTCCACATGCCATAAACATAACAAGAGCATGACAATGCCTGATATGATATAAGGTGGATGATGTTTTTTTGAGTTCATGTGCTACACTATTTTACTTATCACTTTGACAACTGGATATTTTATGGTGTCGTTATATTTTACCTTCGAATGGTAAATATAAAAACTTTTGGGTAATACCCTGGGTTTAGAGGCTAATAATTAACGACTTAGGAAAAAAAACACCTAATTTTTTAATTGTATTCCTCAAAATTTTAGAATTCATATTTCTTTACTATTTACTACAGGACAGTCCAATAATTGTTTCGGTTGCCTGCATATTTTTTAGAATAAAGAAATTAATAAGTCAAAGTAAAAAAATGAAGCTGGTTTCAGGACTTGATTGATCACTTATTGATATCACACTGGTATGTCAAATTTTTAAATATTATAGTGTAGCTATTTCATTGGTTTAAAAAATTTCGTGGGACAATTCTCCATTCAACATAGCCCCTGCTACTGATCCTTGATACACTGCATTGGCCACCGATCGCATCCTGGTGGCATTGTCACCACAAGCATACACTCCTGCAATATTTGTTTTCTGAAAATCATCTACCTGGATATACCCTTGTTCGGTCATTTCGCACCCCAAAGCTTGTGGAATATCGGTATGTTGTTTAAAAGGAATAGCGGCATACATAGCATCCAACTCTAGCGTAGTACCATCCTTAAAAACTACTTTCTCTATGTGCCCTTTTTGGTGTTTTACTGCCGTAATTTCTTTTTCTATAACCTCCACTTTGTGAGCCTTTATCTTTTGCCATTGTTCCTCCGAAAAATCTGCCTTACCTTGGGTAAGTACTATCAATTGATCGGTAAGATTGTGAATAAGCGGAATCATATGAAAGGCTGTTTCACCGTTGGCCATCAAGGCAGTCTTTTGTTTGCGATATTCATAGCCATGGCAATAAGGACAATGAATCACCGAAATGCCCCAGCACTCAGCAAAACCCTCAATATCAGGCATTTCATCGGCTATACCGGTAGCAAAAATGAGTTTCTTACTGGTAAAAACTTTACCTGATTGAGTGGTTACTTCAAATCCATCAGTTGTTTTGGTTCCCTTTGTAGCCAACCCATCATGAAAACTTATCGTAGGGTACTGGGCCACTTGCGCCTTGCCCAAAGTGGCTATTTCTTTAGGGGTTTGACCATCTTGCGTCAAAAAATTATGAGAATGAGGGGTTTGTCGATTGCAAGGTTTTCCATTGTCAATCACCAACGTGTTTCTTGTGGAACGTCCTAAAGCCATTGCGGCCGACAGCCCGGCATAGCTTCCTCCAATGATGATGGCATCAAATTTTTGCTGATTATTCATGTTATTTTTCTTATTAGATTCTGTAAAAAAATCCATTATTGAAAATGGAATGGCGAATGTTGATAGGGCCAGTCCTCCTGATTTAATAAAGTCTCGCCGTTTCATGTTTTTTGCTTCCATTTGTGTTTGTATTAAATCACAAAGGTAAGACTAATTATTGCAAATGCAACTATGTTGCAAATACAACAAACATCTTATTGAAAGCTGAACCACTCCTGTGCTTCCCTTGTTTATCAAAGTAAGCATTTTATCTTTTGACGGAAAAACATTACTTTTAACAACCTATTAGTCCTTGTAATTCAGGAATTTCTAATACATAACACCCAGAACAAATCATTATCAAAACTTTCAAAAAATACGGCCTGTGGACCCTGAAAAAACCCCAAAAAAGCGCAAGAAAAACAGATTCAAAAAATGGGCAAAACGCTTGCTTATTACCTTTGTTATCCTCTTAATTCTTATCCGAGTTGCTATTTCATTTATGAGTTTTCGTATGAGTGACCGCAAAGTCAAAGAATACTTTGCATCAAAAGATATTGAAGTAAAAATACAACGTTACAAGGTAGGAGCGCGAGAAGTGCGTTATGTAGAAACTGGGGCAGATACCCTACCTATGGTGCTTTTTGTGCATGGGGCTCCAGGTGGACTAGATGCCTTCAAAGAGTTTTTGGTAGATAATGCTCTGGTGGGCAAAGCTCATTTAGTATCGGTAGACCGCCCTGGTTATGGTTATTCTGGTTATGGCAATACCGAAAAGTCCATTGCTCAACAAGCAGCTTTGATTAAGCCTATTTTAGAGAAAAATAAATCGGGGAGTCCAGCCATTTTGGTAGGGCATTCTTACGGAGGTCCGGTAGTAGGCAAGATCGCCATGGATTATCCCAAATTGGTACACTCTCTGGTGCTGGCCGCACCCGCTATAGATCCTGCCAACGAGAAGATATTTTGGGTTTCTTACCCGGCTAATTGGCTGGCCTTGCGCTGGTTGGTGCCCACTGCTATGCGGGTAGCCAACGATGAAAAATTGAGCCATGTAGCGGAACTTACCAAGATAAAACCGGGCTGGAAAAACCTTACTTTGCCGATAACTTATATTCACGGAAAAAAGGATATGATTGTACCTTTTGCCAATACGGCTTACGCCCAAAAGATGATGACTGGGATGAAACCTGACTGGGTGATTGATGATGCCATGAATCATTTTGTGCCCTGGAGTCACCCTCAGTACATTCGGAAGGCTGTCCTCAAATACTTAGATCAGATCAATGCTCAAACGTCAAAATAAATACGTCAATAAATTATCAGGAACTTGAAAATATCTCAGGGAAAATATTTAAAAATTTGGTTGGGTTGGCTCACTTTGCTTGGATGCACCCAAATACACACCAGTTGTATCTCCATGCGGGTAAACGATGCCAAAATTAAAGAATATTACGCCAAAAAATCGGCTCAAGTAAACATCAAACGCTATAAAGTAGGAAAACGCACGATCCGATACATTGAAACGGGAGCCGATACTTTGCCCATGGTATTGTTTGTACATGGGGCTCCTGGAGGTTTAGAGGCTTTTCAGTCTTATTTGGTAGACAGTGCTTTGGTGGGTAAAGCACACATAGTCTCGGTAGATCGCCCTGGGTATGGTTACTCAAATTATGGCAAATCGGTGCCTTCTATTAAGAAACAGTCCGAATTGATTCAGCCCATTCTCAAGACCAACAAATCAGGACGTCCAGCCATTTTGGTGGGACATTCGTATGGGGGGCCTATCATTGCTCAAATGGCCCTGGATTTTCCTAAACAAGTGGGGGCCTTGTTGCTCCTGGCTCCTGCTATAGATCCTGCCAATGAAAAAATATTCTTTATCTCTTATCCCACCGATTGGTTTTTGTTTCGTTTGTTTATCCCAAGGGCTTTTAAAGTAGCCAACGACGAAAAACTAAGCCACGTAATGGAACTGGAAAACATGTATGATGGCTGGGCCAAGTTACGTTTACCTATCACGTATGTCCATGGCAAAAAAGACATTGTGGTTCCTTTTGCCAATACTGCTTTCGCCCAAAAAATGATCAAGAATGCACCCGTTACTTATGTCATCGACAAAAAAATGAACCACTTTGTGCCCTGGAGCCACCCTCAGTACGTACGAGATGCGATTTTGAAGTATTTGAAGATGGTGAGAAAGTAATTATGAGTGATTAATGGCTAAATTATTTTTAAATGGTTAATTTTCTTTGCTCGGTTTGTCCATTCTTGTGTTGTTGGTGGCGTTGCGCTTAAACACCAGCAATCACTAATAGCTTCAAAAACATGTAATTTTATCTACCTTCCACAATTGTTTATCCTTGAATTCGTCTCGACTTTTAGGATGCTATTGAGAATAGCTGCTTTTGTTCAATAACAAAGCGATTTTCCCCTGACTCGTCGCATGCGCGTCAACCTTAGCCAGAGTATATTAAATGAAATCCAGATACAAACCCATGTTAATGAGTGTTTTACCTTAAAAACAAGGTCTTAAATTTCACCTTAGCCCCGCCTTGCGGGATTTACAATTTATTGGCGTTAAGAAATTCACGAAATGAAGCCGTAAAAATGATCATTGAGCGAGGTACGAGCGAGTGTTTGAGCATTTTAGGTGTAATGAAGTGAATTTTAGCGCAAGAAAATACAGTGATGGTTCACAATCCCGATGCATCGGGGCCTTTTTTGCTTCGTTTTTTTGGCTATACAAAAATTCACAATCCCGACTTGTCGGGGAATGAAGGGCTTTTAAGGCTGC
>DMXI01000605.1 GCA_003483885.1 Microscillaceae bacterium | reverse complement strand
AAAGTCGAGATGACTTCATACTCTAACCATTAAAATTCAGCACCATGAAAAGTTTTTTCTTCGGTACACTGGCACTATTGTGTTTCATGATTACGGATAGCTCTTATGCCCAAAAAGCTGCCAAAGCCAAGCGTTATGAATTAGAGGTACTGTTTAAGCCTACTCAAAAATATATGCAGGGCAAAGCCAAGATACAGCTACAGCCGCAAGGGCATTCATCATTGGTGTTTTATCTACACGGGGAGCTCAAGGTAGACTCCGTGATTGCCCAAGATAAGAAGTTAAAGTTTCACCAAGCCTCGGTATTTTATGACTACTCCTATAATTTAATTGCTAGAAAGATCGTGATTAACAATTTTTCTGGAAATCGCCTTCAGGTATATTATTCAGGTTACTTCAACGCTTCTAAGGCTCGTTCTCCCTCTGATTATATGCGGATAGATGCCCAAGGGGTGTTTATGCGTGGATATGGCTACTCGCTCTGGTTTCCTATGTTTTTGGCTGATCGCCAGGATAGTTACCCAGTAGATTTTGACAAAGTGGTAATCAAAACTCCCCAAGGTTTCACTTCAATATTTGTTGGCCAAAGGTTGAACGCTTACAAACAGGGCAATTGGCAAGTATCGGAATGGCAGGCCAAAGCCATTGATTTACAGGATGTTCAATGTACAGTTCGTGCTTTTCAGGTTTTGCAAGATGCACAATTTTTGGTGTGCCATATGGGTACGCTAAACGACCTAAAAAATGCTCAGGGAGTATTACAATTTATGAAAAAGCTCAGCAGAAAATATCAACAATATTATGCTGCCAAAGCAACGACTGATTCGTTTTATGTCATGCAAATGCCACAATTTGGCGATATCGCCAGTGGTAATATAAGCGGTATTTCTACTAAAATATGGCATAACTTCAACCAATACAATTGGCCCAAACAAGTACTGGCGCACGAATTGGTGCATTCATTTGTACAGTACCCTTTGCCTCAATCCAATCCATTGTTTGCCTTGATTACCGAAGGTTTTCCAAGCTATTTTCATTTGCCAGTATTGGCAGAGCTTTTAGGGGAAAATTGGTATCAAAAAAAGATGCTGAGTATAGAGAAAAGCTATTTGTACAAAAAGCAACATAAGCAAACACCACGGGGGTGGAAGGTGCCTGCCGAAAAACCTATGGTGGAGATCAAAGCTGATGAGATCAGTCATTATAAAGATGTATTTATTTTGAGTGATCGGGTAATATTGTTCTTCAATTTTTTGAGGCAACATATGGGCAAAGATCAGTTTTACAAGTTTGCTCAACTCCTCTTTCAACAAAAGCCCGATTCGGCTCAAAAACTCATTAAAATCATTCACCAGTTTATGCCTGATAAAACTCAAGTACTCAAAACCTGGTTGCTGACCAACAACTATGCTCCTGAATGGAAGTTAAATAAATGATACAGCACCTCTCTCAGTTTGTCTTGGTGTAGCTGAGAGAGGTGCTTTTTAATCTTATCCTTTCAGGAGAGCTTCTAACGCCACAAAGGCAGACTCCCCAGCCCCGTGTACTGTAGAGCTATCAGGGGTAGCGTAGGCTTCGCCCGCAAAATAAATTTTATTGTCAATAGGTTCAGTCAATACTACTCTGGTGCTTTCGTCACTGCCAAATGAATAAGATCCGAGTACATAAGGGGATTTAGACCAATTTTGAATCACATGTTTTTTGTAAAAACGAGAGGCTTTTCCTTCAAAAATTTGGTCTAGCTCGTTGATGACCACTTCTATCGTTTTATTGTCATCGGGTTGGTTGGTGTAAAACGAGGCATCGGTACCCACCGTGAAAAGCCCTAAAACATGGCTCGCAGCACTTTTTCTGAAAGCAGCATCGTAATACAGCTTTTCTCCAGAACTATCATTCAATAAATCGGCAGCTCCTCCAAACGCTAGCAAATCAGGATAAAATCTTTCTGAAAACTCCATAAATACCTTGATACCATCGGGCATCTCTATTTGTTGTAGCGCGTCTACTTTGGCTTGGGGCAAGGCAGGTGTAAAGGTGATACTGCCCTGCTGTAGTACAGTGAGTGACACTGTTATAATCACCTTGTCGGCCTCGAAGCGATTGCCCGCAGCATTGGTGACGGCAATTCTACTCCCAGTATAATCTATATTGGTTACTGGGCTATTTAAAGTAATATTATTGGCAATGCCAGGCACAATGTAGTCATCAAAAAAACTAAACCAGGTGGTGTTTTTGAACTTATACTCGCCATAAAAATTACGGAAGAAATTGCGTTTTTTTAGCTTGCTGCCATCCCAAAAATGAATAGATTCGGGCGTATAATTGATAATATCTATATTAGCTTGCGCGCTAGGATCATTAAGCAAACGGGCCAATACTGATGGATCGGTATGAATCCATTCGGCTCCCAGATCAATGGGAAAATCGGCAAAATTAGTGGCTTCTTTGAGTCTTCCTCCGTAAGCATCGGATGCTTCTAATATTTGAAAGCTTATGTTGTTTTGTCTAAGCAAGTGCCCCGCCATCAGGCCAGCGGCTCCTGCGCCTATGATTAATACATTGCCCGAAAAATTGACTTCGAACTGCCTAAAAAACTCTACATCCTGATTACAAGAAGTAAGGGTTGATGACAAGAATGGCATTCCCAAACCAAGGGTTGTGCCCAATTTTAAAAATGATCTTCTATCCATAGCCTTAGTTTTTAAAGAGATACCATTTTACGCCCAGTTCTACAAATACACTCATTGTACTACCATTGCCATTACCGCTAAAAAAGCGCTGTCCCCAGGTGTATTTGTTATACCAGCCCAATTGGGAACTAAGATTTCCACCAAACTCAAAGCCCAGTGAAGGCAGCAGAAAATGACTACTGGCTCGCTGTTTATTGGTTTTTTCACCAGTTGCCAAGTTGACAGAAAAAGATTCTACCTTGGATTGGAGCAAATATCCCACACCCGCAGTAAAAGCAGTGTAAAACCCTCTCTCCTTGTTTCTGACTTTGTACATGACTTCAGCATTCAGCCAATAGTTGGCATCTTGATTAATGCGGGTAAACCAAGCCAACTGAGGGTTCACCGAAAAACGTTTTACTCGGGTAATATTCCCTTTTTTGCGAGTACGTTCTTTTTCCCAGGTTTTGAAAGGAATCTCGGTGCCGATTTTAATTCCTGGCTGGATGGCATAATGCCCCAAATAACCGACTACAATTGGCAAGCCTTCTTGATTACTTTGACTGTAAGTATTGGTGCCATATAATACAGGCAATAACAAAATAATAATTCTTGAAAATGTCTTTTTATGCATTTTTATAGGATTGAGAATAGGCAGTGTATTATTATATGAATTGAGGAATATCAAACTTGGATTCCCATGACTAATATATCATCACGTTGCGTAGATTTACCCATATGTTCTAACAACTTTTGCTCTAAATTTTGCTTTTGTAGAGACATTTCCAGAGTGCAAACATCTGCTAAGGTTTTTCTAAAACGTTTTGTTCCGATTTTCTTTCGTTTAGGGTTGTTTTGATCAAGGTAACCATCTGTAAAAAGATAGACTATGCTGTTTTTTGGCAAACTCAATGATTGGTTTACAAAAGAGATTTCTTCGGGTTGGATACCTCCAATGGCTTTTCGAATACCTTTTATTTGTTCAATAGTATTATTGCCAGCACTGGTATAATACAACGGCAACTTAGCTCCTACAAAAGTAGCTTGAATGGTAGGTTTTCCCATATTTTCAAAACGACACAAGGCAATATCCATCCCACTATGGTTATCAGAAATGTCTTGCCGTAAAACTCTATATACTTCCAAATGGAGTAGTTTTAGTATTTCTGCGGGGTCATGGCAACGCTTTATACTGATGATTTGGTTGAGCAAGGAATGACCAATCATACTCATAAAAGCCCCTGCTACTCCATGCCCAGTACAATCTACGACGGCTACAAAGGTTTGGTTGGCAATTTTTTCTACCCAATAAAAGTCGCCACTTACCACATCTTTAGGCCGATAAAGGATAAAATAATGTTCAAAAACAGTTTGCATCCGTTCCTCAAACGGCAGAATCGCTTGTTGTATACTTTGGGCCGCTTGTATGCTTTGGTCAATCTGAAGTTTACTAATGCTAAGGTATTTGTTTTGCTCTTCAATCAAGTCTTTTTGAGTAATAATTTCATCTTGGCTTTGCTGTAATGCATCATTCACACTGATAAGTTCACCGTTAAGTTTTTGTTGGCGTTGCTTACTTCGAAAAACAATGTAAGCAAATACCATGACGATGAGTAATGCTCCCACTGCCAGGAAATTGATCCTCTGCTGGAAACGATTGGTCAATTTTTGTTGTTTCAGGCGATTGTTAAGGTTTGTTTGTTTTTGTTTTTGGGCAAATTCCAGAGAATCCCTTTCTTTTTGGAACTGGTAGGTAGTGGCAATACGGGTAATTTGAGCGGTGTTGTCTTTGTTAAACAGGCTGTCGGTGATTCGTTTAAAGATTGCCAGATACTTATAAGCATTCTTGTAATCTCCCAGCGCCTGATATGCTTTTGATAACATCTCGCTACCATCTTTGAGCAACACGAGTTTTTTGGAGTTTTGGGCCACCTCAATGCTTGGTTTAAGGTAGCGAACGGCTTGTTGATAGTTGCCTTGGTAGTAATAAGCTTTGGCAATGCCAATGGATGATTCGGCTACGCTCACCTTCTCTCCCATTTGCTGCTGTAGAAGCAACGATTTCTTAAAATACTCAAAGGCTTCTGGATAATCAGGAACAGAAAGTGCCAGGTTGCCCAATTGGAAATAACCATTGGCAATGCCAGACTCATTTTTAATGCTTTGATTTACCTCAAGCGCCTGTTCGAGGTACCCTTGAGCCGAATCAATGCTCCCTTTTTCGCGGTATAATCGGGCTATTTTATTGTATATATAAGCCAGCCCAGGGTTATCCTTGGCAGCTTGCCGTATCTTTAAGGCTTGCTGGTAATAGCTGAGGGCCTTGTTATACTTTTTTTGCTCCACAAATATATTCCCCAAGGCATTGAGGTTGTAAGCCACGCCAGCGGGTAAATTAAGGTCACGAAAAACAGCCAATGCCTTAAGGTTGTATAACACCGCTTTGGGGTAGTTTCCCTGGCTAAACAAGGCATTCCCTACTCCTCCATAACTATACCCCATTAAGCGTTTATCGTCAAGTTTTTGATATATATCTAATGATTTAAGTTGAAACTTGAGTTCTTCTCCATGGTTGCCCTGATACCGATGTACAATGCCTATGTTACGATAAGTTTCGGCCAACAATCGATCGTTTTTAAGTTTTTGGGCAGCCTGCATAGCCTGGAAAAAAAACTGTAATGCCTGCTTATATTTTCCTTGGTTTTTGAACAACACTCCCTGCCCGAGTAAACTCTTGACTATCCCTTCGGCATTTCCCAGTTTTTGATATAACTCCTGCCCACTTTTGTAGAGCTTGAATGCTTGCTCATTGCGCCCCTGTTCTCGCTCCAAATATGCAAGTTCGAGTTGGGTTTTGGCCATTCCAGGTAGGTTTTGATTCGCTTTGAAACGCAAATCGGCTTTTTGCAGATACGCAATGGCTTCTCTATATTTTATTTCTTTTTGGGACAACTTGCCTAATGCAAAAAACACTTCTGCAATGGCCAGCGAATTCTGGGTAGACTTAGTTTCTTTTTGAAGCTGACGTAGTCTATTATTTAGCGAGTCTTTTTGGAAAGTAATTGCTTGACTATCTTTTTGGGCAAAAACTGCTAATGGGAGCCAAATAAACGCCAATAAAATTTGAATATTTTTTTTCATAAATAAACGAAAGTATTGATCGCCGAAAAGCGCTGGCAGGTTTATAAATCAACCCTTGATTATTATAGAAGCATCCCTGTAAATGAAAGAAATGATTTAAGAAGTATGGTTTATAGTTATATACCCAAATTAGAAAAGGCAGGTTTAGAATATTTTTAAAAATCACTTTATTATTTAAACTCGCCTTTGGCTTTTAATCCAGATAATCCATAGAGGGCTTGAAGTACTCAATCATCTTCATCCGTTCATTTTTTTCTCCAGCTAAAAAAACGAACCAAAAAAAGCCGCGGCTGTAGCCAATATTGCCTAAACTTGTTTCACTACGCCTCAACTGATTAAACTCGCCTTGCTCAAACACTAATCAGTTGCCCTATCGGGCGGCTCTGTTACTCAAGTTCTTAACGGCTATTGGCTAAGGCCGAAGGAAAGTCCTGGTTACCAAAGATGACTGAATATTGAATTTTACTTGTCAACTCTGGAAACTCATAAATAGAAATCAAATCCCTCTCTATGCGAGAAAGCAAGATAAACGTCAAGTATTTCCCAAACTAACTTTCTTATCAATCGTGTTTCAACCCTGAAAATAAACAGTATTAATTTTTAAATAAAATAGAGGTCATCTCACCTTTTAATAATGAATTATAAACAGCTCATTGTTATTGAACAAAGCAAGATCCTTACAGGACAAGTTTTCAACAACATCCTAAAAGTCGAGATGACTTCTATTATTTAAAACAAAACCTGACAGAAAATAAACTGCCAGGTTTTTTAATAAAATTCCGCTAAGATGAAGTAAGCGTCCAACCTTAGTTTTTGTACTCAAAAGTATTAGTTCAAAAACGCTTCATCATATCCAGGCCTACATCCAGGGTTTTTACAATCATTTTCATCACAATGGCTCTTTGCTCGGAATTGGCCATAATGATAATTCCTCGATTTGATTTAGGTAACAGTACGATTACTGCCGCTACTCCCTTATCGCCTCCAGCATTGAACAAGGCGTACTCGTTATTGGGCAATCCGTCAAACACAATCCAACCCAAACCAAAGGCAACTCCTGGTTTTACTTTGCTTTGGGGGCGAACCATTTCTTTGAATGCCTGCTGGTTGACTCCTTTTTGAGCCAGTACATTGACCCCAAATCGACCAAAATCCTCAATAGTAGTGAGTAAATTATCCGCAGCATTGGCCTTTTGGTTTTTGTCCAAAGCATAAGGTTTGCCTACACCATTATGTCCCAGCGCGAAACGGTTTTCGGCTACACCTTTGCGCCAGGTAAGATGGGTATCGGTCATTTTATAAGGCTGAAAAATGTATGCATCACAGAGTTCTTGAAACGATTTTTTGAACTTCTTTTCCAGTGCCCGCATCAAATAATTGAATCCTTCGCCAGAGTACCTCACTTTGGTACCAGGGTCAAAATCAAAGGTGAGTTTTTTGGTTTTGTGCATCCAACGCCAGTTTACAAATCCAGTACGATGGCTCAATATATGTCGAGTAGTAAGCTTTTTATGCCGTGGATCAGTTTGTACGTCAGGGTCTACCCAATATTTGTACAAGGGTTCGTCAAGGCTCCATTGGCCTTCACTTACCAGGCGCAAAGCCAACTGAGTCGTCACTGACTTAGTCAAAGATGCCACATCAAAAATGGTGTTGTAAGGTGCGGCCACTCCTGCCTTGAGCTCCCCTAAAACCATCACCCGAGTGAGCTTGCCTCGCTCAATGGTACCAATCCCCAACCCTGGTACTTTCAGTTGGTTCATCCAGGCCTTGATGCTATCGGTAGGTGGCACATGTACGTGCTGGTTTTGCCCCTGCCCTTTCATCGCCCATAGGCATATCAATACATTTGTTAGCAAAAATAATCTCATTGTCTTCTATATTTTGATTAATAATTGCGTGTGTTCATCTCAACACGCTACTACAATAGTATGCAAAGTTATATCTGATACAATGTAATATGTATTACCAAGTAATTGAATCTAAAAAAACGCTTATGTCAAGTAAAGCGCACATTCTTTAGTTTTGCTTATAGCAACAATTTACTTTTTGGCTTCCTGATGATCGTAACTCAATACTCGCTTTAAGCACCAGCGATCTTTATGCTTCACCCACAAATGAACAAACTTCGCATTGCCAGTCAGGTGGGCTTTTTTTTCTGGATCAACCATATAAAACTCATGTACCCCTTTTTGGATAGCCGCATACAATTTACCCCGATTATATAAGGGAAATACTTGTAAGGTGTTTTTCAGTAGCTTTCGCAAAGGTTTGTACTTGGCATTCTTGGTGCTTTTAAATTTTCCCAAAAACTTTTCCTTAGAGTCGGTCAGCCCTCCCTGGTCGTGATAAAACTCAAAGTCTTCGTGCAATAAGCTATCGGTACCCTTGGCATTTTGTTGATTAAACGCCAGCTCAAATAACAAGCTATCTCGTTTTTGTAGAGTTTGAAACAACCTGGAAGACCGAGCAAGCCCCTCTTGTGGTGATTTGGCGGTTTGGCCGATTGCTGAAGTCAGGCAAAAACAAGTAAAAAGCACGATTGTATAAGTACTTATCAGTTTCTTTGAGGAAAGTGCTCCTCTAAGGTGTTGGAAGTAATTATTATACATTTTCATATTGATATATATTTGGTTATAAAAATTAGTTACTATTACAAATTCTTGGCTTTACTATTATATTATACAAAGTTATATCTCATACAATGTAATATGTATTACCAAGTAACAAAGTCTAAAAAAAGCCACCAATGCGTGGCTTTTACTCCTTAGAAACAATTATTTCTTTGGTTTATAATGATCATAACTCAGCACTCTTTTTATACGCCATTGATCTTTATCTTTAATCCAGACATGGGTGAATTTCGCAGTACTAGTCAAATAAGGCTCTTTACCTTTTTTAATTGCATAAAACTCGTGTATCCCTTTTTGAATTGCACCATATAGTTTTCCTTGATTATACAGTGGGAATACTTGTAAGCTATTTTTCACTAACTTTCGAACTGGTTTATAGCTCATTTTCCCCAAACTTGGAATATCTTTTAAAAATTCCGCTTTCGAGTTAGTCACTCCTGACTGATCATGGTAAAACTCAAAGTCATCGTGCAAATAAGCCCCCAGGCCAACGCCATCATATTGATTAAAAGCCAGGTCAAAGAACAAGCTATCTTTCTTCTTTAGAGTTTGAAATAATGCAGAGCTACGAGCAATCCCTTCTCGGGTTTGTTTCAATGCCTGTCCTGTGCTCAGTTGTAGACAAAACAAAACACAAAACACAGATATTAGTAATTTAGTCATCAGTAATTGTCTATAAAAATCAAATGATTATTCCAATGTAATAGGTAACTCTATCTCATACAATGTAATAGGTATTACCAAGTAATAAAGTCTAAAAAACGCCCTGTTAAGAGCGTTTACAATTCCACGGTTTAGGTTTCACCACTTATAAAATTAGAACATGAAGTCGTCTCGACTTTTAGGATGTTGTTGAGAAAATGAACCTCCTTCAATTGCTATTTGTCAAGCTTTAGAAATTGATCACTGGTTTGCGTTCCTCCTTTTATCAAGTTCCCTCCAATCAGGTTCAAGGTAAACTCTAAGATTTCATCCTTTTTGGTGAAGAGGTTATCATATACCAAATAGTCGGGTTCTACACCCTTAAACTCCTGGTTGCCATTAGGCCGTACAATCAATGCTTTGGGATAACTAATGGCGATCTTGGTATGAGGCAAGTCAAACTGATGAATGGAGCCATAATTGGTGGCTACGTCGGCGGTAGTTTCGCCAATGAGGGTGCCAAAACCATAATCTTTGACCATAGCTCCAGTAATGGTGGCCTGAGAGTAGCTATAGCGATTGATGAGCACGTATACTTTTCCTTTAAAAGCCAGGTCGTCGGTTCTTGGCTGATGGTAGGGCATGTCAAACGAAAAGCGTTCTCCATTTTTGTGTGATAATATTTGTTCCTTTAAATCTACCAATAGCTTGGCTTCGCTTTTTACTTGTCGCCAATATTGTTTGGTGATTTCGCTGGTACGCACTCTGAAATCAGAACAAAAACGGAATTTTTTATGGGCAAAATAAGCCAACATTTCATCGCTGAAAGTATTGCTTCCTCCTGGGTTGTTTCGCAAGTCTATAATCAATTTATCGGCTTTCTGTTGTTTGATCTGAGTAAAAGCCTGCTCGATAAACTTCAGGAATTTGCCTTTTTTGAAAGTTTCGGTTTTGGAAGTATTACCATCTGACTCAGTATTGATAAACATACCAGGGCGTAAGTAGGCAATGTCTTTTTGTAAAAACTTAAACTCCCGCTCTTGCTCAAACAAGCTTTCTTTTTTGCTGTATTCAGCCTCAAATTGTTGACCTGCAATGGCCGAAACGGTTAGCTCTTGTAATGCGCCTGCAGGGGTTTTTAGCGTGAGGGTATACTGAGGAGCACTTTTTTGAATAGCCCATAATACTCTCGGAAAAGCATACATGTCCAGAAGGGTATTTTGCAAGTACTGACTCTCTCCTGCCAGGTATGTATATATTTTGTCGAGGGTCGTTTGGATTGGTACTCCATTGATCGCCAATAGCTCTGAACCCACAATTATCTTGTCATTGTTGGTATAGTTGGTTTTTACCAGCGCTTTGCCCTTGTCAATGGTAATATTTAATGGGAAAACCTTTCCTCCACCTTTCAAAAAAGGTCCATAGGCTCTTCGGAAGGGATGATCGGTGGTGCAATGCCCCATTTTGGCCAATGCCACAAATGGTTGAAACACTTGATAGGTTTCTAGCAATGTGAGTGAATCTTTGAGTGAGTGGCGCAGTACCCGGTAAGCCTTGTCATAGGCTTTTTTGGAGGTAGTAGCATATAAGTTATAGTGGGTTTTCTGTAGGGTTTGGTAAAGGTACTTTAAATCTTGCCGCAGTTGTTTTTTGGAAAACTTGGGTTGGGTTTGGGCCAATAGCCAAGGTGCCCACCCCAGGCATAAGGTGAATACTATGAGTTTTTTCATTAGTAAATTAGGGTTATATGGTATATATGGGTATCTAGATATTCTGCTATAAAAAAAGAAGGAAGCTGCGTTTCTCCCAACACAACTCCCTCTTTGAATGAGCTATAACACCTTTACTCTTTGGGAGTACCAAATTTCAAGATTAAGTCAAAAGTAGTGGATCGCATATTTAAAAAATTGTACAAAAACGAACCATTCTTTTTTTGAGCGATTTTGAACGGCAAAATCACCTCACCAATGGCTTTTGCTTATGGGACAAACTTGTGCTTCTTTAACCATTGTTTGATGGTTTGATAATACCCATCACAAGCCTGCCACTTCAAAGCAGTTAAATCTTCTCGGTAGGCACATGTGTGACATTTTTGCAAGGTGTGATTGCAATCTTTAAAAGTCTTGATGGTCAAGGTAGCATTGGTTCGTTTTCCTAAAGTTTGCTCATATAGTTTTTTTGTTTTTCGCCAATCTACCTGGGAGTCATTTTCTCCAAACAAGGCCAACACTGGGCATTTTATTTTATTTAGTATTTTATCGAAATCGTTCATATACACCCACAAGCCACTTTTGGGGTCAAAATATCCTTTGCTGGTATATGATCGTTGATTTTTTAAATATGCTTTTCTACCTGCTTCGGTAGCTTGAGGCGCATTCGTATAACCAAATAACTGCCGACAAGTACTATCTTGCATCAAGGGGCGAATTGCTTTCAAATATGCTTCGTAATTTCCTTGAGTACATATCACTTTATGGCCGAGCATCCAGGCTTGGTATAGTTTTTCTACTTCGCTTTTTGCTTTGCCAACAATGGTCAAATTAGACTTCAACAAATAGCCAAAGTTTTCTTTGTCATCAGTACCACTAACCGAAATCCAAAAATCAACGGGAAACTTTTGATTAATGAGTGGGCAAATCCAACCAGCCCTACTTAATCCCCAAAGCCCTATTTGGTTGGCTCCCACGATTTTCATCTGTTTTACCTTTTGGATGGCAGCCAATGCTTCCATTGCTGAGTTTTCTACAGGTTGTTGGGCATCAAATACACCTTCGCTTTTGCCACACCCCATTTTGTCCCACAAACAAACCGTTAGCCCCGCATCTACCAAATGATGCCTCAGGGTAGAAAACCAGCGCCCTTCTACAAAATTAGTCTTTCCGTATCCGGGAATGATGAGCACCACGGCCTTGGACTGGCGGTCGCGAGGTTTTTCAATCAACCCACGCAATGTTTTGCCCTCAAACTGAAACTCAAACGGCTCGGAGACTATTTGCCCTAATGCAGGTAGTGTAAGCGTAGTATAAATGAATAGAAGTATAAAAATGGTCCATCTTATCATAAGCCAGAAGTATTTTGATACAAAAATAAATGCTCGAACATTGGTAAAATTGTATGAACACGAACTGGCTTATATGAACTACGATCAGGTCCTATTTGGCTGCTTTAACTTTGGTAAAACGTAATTTATTTAATCGCCAATTGGAAATCTCAAAGCCAATGACTTGACCTTTTTTGTTTCTGATAAACTCTAACTTCTTACAAAGATAATTTCCAGACTTGAAGATATTTTTACGCACAGGCTTAAGCGCAATTTTCCCAGTACGGAAGTGTTTGAGCATCAACTGGTTGTTCTCGATAACCAAGCTGTAATCAGTACTTAATTCTGGGCTTTTGTATGAGCCCAAATAATCATCCAATGGTACGTTCTTTTGGTACTTCACATATTCCAGCGGCGTACGGTCGTTGATTTTAAGCGATATACGATCCTCTCCTTTGCTATTCTTGTTAAAAGTCACGGTCACATCTTCAGTATCACCTATCATTTTGAAAGCATTTTTGCTTATGGGTAATAGTTTGGTTTCGCTTTTTTTGTTGCGATAATAATACAATGCTCCGTCTTCTTTTAAATAAATCTTGCGATCGTACCATTCTGCGGTTTCCCAGTAGGTGCCTTCGTATTTTTTCAATTCGGCTTTGCTTAATTTGATAAAACGCTTGGGGTCATGTTCAAAAAAGGCGCGTTTCTTCTTATTTTCTTTTTCCTTTTTGTAGGCAGATTTTATGTATATATCGGCAATACTGGCCACTATATCCCGGTCAAAAGATGCTACATTGGACAGCACCATTGCGGCAAAGTTTTGTTCGGGAAAACGGATCAAAGACAAACGATAGCCTGCATCTGAACCTGTATGATAAACCACCGGAAGACCTTGGTAAGAGCCTAGAAATTGCCCTAACCCAACATCTATTTTACGACCACTGTTCAACTTGGTTTTTGTGTGCATTTTCTTAAAAATATCAGCGTCACCTATCTTTAATGTTTTGAAGTTTTGGGCCCACAAGCTAAGGTCCTCAGCGGTGGTAAAAAGGCTGGTAGCGCCTACTACTGCATAATTCAAGACACTTTTTTTAAATTGCTTTTGCTTTCCTTTCCGCTGGGTTTTATAAGAATAGGCCCGGTTGGCCACTATTTTCTCGTGATCATCATAAAACTGCGAGTTTTTCATCCCCAAAGGCTCAAAAATCTCGACTTTGGTAAATTCAGCAAATGTTTTTCCTGAGGCTTTTTCTACAATTTCGGCCAACAAGGTGAACCCAGAATTAGAATAAGAAAATTTACTCCCTGGTTCAAAATCCAAGGCCTGTTGCCGGTGTATCAAATCGAGTACATGGGCTTTGGTGATGACATCGTCTAAGCGCCAGCCTGCCAGTTGTAACAAACGCCATTGATCACGCAAACCACTGGTATGGGTCAATAGATGCTTTAGGGTTATTTTTTTGCCATAACCGGGTAGTTTAGGAAAGTATTTGCTGATCGGATCATTCAGCGAAAGCTTGCCTCGTTTTTCCAATAACAAAATAGCAAACGCAGTAAATTGCTTGGATAAGGATGCGGCATGAAACACCGTTTTTGGGGTAATTGGAATATCATATTCCAGGTTTGCTTTTCCGTACCCTTGGGTGTAAGCTACCTTTCCGTTTTGCAGTACAGCTATGGCAACTCCTGGCGAGTTGGGCTTGTTCCAGCGTTCAAATAGCTTGTCTACTTTTTTTTGTTCTGGAGTAAGTGTTTGAGCTTGTGTGACTGCACACCATAGAACTAATACTAAAATCATTGATAGGTTTTTCATTGTATACAACTTTTAGTTTTTAAAGTCTTCTTGACTTTTGATTTAAAATGAGTTATTACAATGAGGACGACTAAGTATTAAAAACATTACAATATTATTTTTTAAGACTTAGTATTTTTTTAGAACTTTTTGATTGAGTAATAAAAAAGAGGTTTTTAGAGAAGAAATAACAATGCTAGTGGTGGTAAATCATATAACTTATGATAATGAATGTACACCGAATGCTGAATAAAACATCTTCTTAGTGACAGTAGCTCATTGGCTTTCAGTAACCAATTTCAAGCCTGTATTTTTCGAGATTGTACATTCAGTATTCGGTGTGTACGATTCATTTTCGAATCACTCATTACGTAAACTATCTACCGGATTTAGGTTTGCCGTTTTAATAGTTTGCACACTGATGGTAACCCAGGCAACGATTAGTGCCAATATTCCTGAAAAGGCAAAATACCACCACTCCAGGTCTACCCGATAGGCAAAGTTGTTGAGCCATTCGCGCGCCATAAAATAGCCTACTGGCAACGCCAAAGCAATGGCGGCCAATACCATTTTGGTAAAGTCTCGCGAAAGCAATAGTACGATGTTCCACTTGCTGGAACCCAATACTTTGCGAATGCCAATTTCTTTGGTTCGACGTTCGGCCGAAAACGTGGCCAATCCAAACAAACCTAAGCAAGAGATAAGAATGGCTATGCCTGCAAATATGCGAGAAAGTGCCGCGGCTTTGTTCTCAGCATTGTAGAGTTTTTGATAAGATTGATCCAGGTATTGGTATTCAAAGGTTAATCCTTGGTTCCAGTCTTCGTATAGCTTTTTAATTCGGCTCAATGTACCTTGTTCGCTGCCAGCCTTGAGCTTTACCATCAATGTATTGCCTTCGGGCGACAAGCGCAAAAAGCAAGGTTGAACTGCTTTGTACAAAGACTCGTAATGGAAATCTTTGACCACTCCTACCACTTCGGCAGGTCTACGCCAAAGCTTGATTTTTTGCCCAATGGGATTGCCTTCCAGACGCATGAGCTTTACCGCCGACTCATTCAATATCAATTGAGTGCTGATGGTATCTTCGGGATATTTCTTAGAAAAGTCTCGCCCAGCTATCAGTTTCATTCCTACGGTTTTGAGGTAATCAAAGCCTACTTGTTGGTTGGCTACCGATGTCTTTTGTTGCATACCCTTCCACTCTATGGCCGAGGTGCTGCCAAAGTTTCCAAGTAGGCTCCCGTACATAGAAGATACGGCTTCTACCCCGGCTATTTGTCTCAGTTGATCCATAAATACCCCTGGTTTTTCTCTCACTTTGCCATCTTTGGTAAATGAGATTACCCGGTCGCGCTGATACCCTAGGTTTTTGTTTTGTACCAGTTGGATTTGTTGGTATACCACCATCACCGATATTACCAAAATCACCGACAAGGTAAATTGAAAAACAACCAGTCCCTTACGCGTCCAACTTGCTCCCCGACTATTTTTTACCTGGCCTCTAAAAATGGCAATGGGCTTAAAACCAGATAAGTACAAGGCAGGATAGCTACCAGCTACTAACCCAGTAAAAAGTATAATGACTGCACCTGCCAGTACTAGTTGGGGATGAAGACTTAATGTGATTTGCTTTTGGGTAAGGGCATTGAATTCTGGCAAAACCAATGAAACAATTAAAATCGCTACTAAGCCAGCTGCGGTAGTCATCAATATGGCTTCGCTCAGGTATTGTCCTACCAAAGTGCTCCGATGTGCACCCAAGGCTTTTTTAACGCCAATTTCTTTGATACGTCGAGAAGCTTTGGCGGTAGCCAGGTTCATAAAATTGATACAGGAAATGAGTAGGATGAAAAAGGCCACTACCGAAAACAAACGTACATAATCAATGCGTCCACCAGCAATTTGGCCATTGACATATCGCCCATACAAGTATTTTTCAGAATACCTTTGGGCAAACAAGGTGCTCTTAGATTGTTTGGCGTGGCTCTTTACCAAGCCCGCAATTTTTTGGTTAAACTGGGTTACATCGCTGCCCTTTTTGAGCACTACATAGGTAAGTGGATTAGAATTGCGCCAGTCATTGGTATTGGGGAAAGCTTCTAAGAATTTGTTATAACTAAATAGCAAATCGAACTGGGCGGTGGAATTTGCTGATGGTTTTTGAAAAATGCCTTTGATCACAAATTTTCCACTTAAATCGCCATAGTCCCACTCAATGGTTTGGTTGATTGCATTGGCTTGCCTGCCAAACATTTTGGTAGCTAGCTGATCAGAAATCATCACCGATTTTTTATTACGAAGAATGCGCTTGGCATCGCCTTGGATCATTTTATAAGAAAAAACCTCAAAAAAAGATTCGCTCACGTACTGGCCGTCTGCCTTGAAGGCCTTTTGGTTGTAAGTAGCGATTCCTCCTGAACTATACGCCCAAAACCAACGCGAAGGTACCACAGTAGTGGCTTTGGCTACTTCGGGGTAGTTGCTGAGCAATGCTTGGGCTAAAGGACCAGGGGCATCGTCAAAGGTTTCGATGCTACCATCATTTTTTTGAAAGTTGGTGATGATCTGGTATAGCTGGCGATCGTGCTTGTGAAATTTATCTACGCTTAGCTCACTATTGACCCACAAATAAATGGTGATAACGGTGGCCAAACCACAAGCCAAACCAATAAGATTGGTTAGGAAAGAACCTTTGTATCTCAGGCTACTTCTGATAAATAGACGAAAATTGTAGGCTAACATGACCCCAAAATTCGCTGATTGTTTGTTATTGCTCATTTCAAATAAAGGTTATATGGTGTTTAGTCAAATATACCTGGCCTGGTGTTCAATAAATTGTATAAATACGAACCCTCATGCGATAAACAAAAAGGCAGTCCTGGGGAGAACTGCCTTACTACTTAACATCACAAGTGGCCAAGGATTAAAGCTTATTCTTTAGGGTCTTTTGTTTTACCAGTTACTAAATACTTATCCAGTGCCTCGTGTAGTTTGCCTCCATTGTTGCTATTGGTAAACACCACAAAACCTACGTCTAAATCTTTGTACATTTTGAATTGGCATTTAAAGTCTCCATTGTTTCCTCCGTGACCAAAGGCTTCTCCCATAGGTCCTTTTTCCATCCAAATGCTCAACCCAAAAAACTCTTTCACATTAGGACGGGTATATTCTGGATCATTCACAACATTGGTATTGATCTTAAACATTTTGGCGTAGGTTTCTGGCTTTAGGCCTTTACGATTTCGTAGAGCCAGCGCAAACGTAGCAAAGGATTTGGCCTCGGTGTGCATGCTCCAGGCCATCCCAGGAGCATTAGGTAATGAAATTTTACTAGGATAAACTCCATAGTGACCATTGGCCACTACTTTGGCCAAACGCTCATTTTTCATAAAGTAAGTATTTTGCAAGTTCAAAGGGGTGAGCACTTCTTCACGCAAGAGGGTGCTTATATCTTTGCCAGTTACTTTCGCTACTACTCTTTTCAGGTACTCAAAACCTTCGCCTGAGTAGCCATACTTGGTTCCTGGGGTAAATTTTATATCAATTTTGCCATCAGGGTTACCACTGGCCCAGTTAGGAAAACCAGTACGATGACTTAGTACATGGCGCGCCGTAATGAGCTTGTAGCGATCATCATGGGCAATGGCTTCAAAAGGCAAGTACTGATACAGCGGTTTGTCTAAATCAATGATTCCTTTTTCGACTAAGCGGCAAACCAAAAAGCCAAATACCGTTTTGGTAATCGACGCGGCTTCAAACAAGGTCTCATTGTTTACCTTTGCGCCGCTTACGTTGTTTTTCAGCCCATATGTTTTGTGATAGATTACTTTCCCTTTCTCGATCAATGCCAGTGATACTCCTGGAACCAGGTAATATTTTCGGTAAGCCTCAATAAATTGATCCAGTTTTTTGGCTTTCTGAGCGGTAAAGTTAGGTAGTATCCCTTTATTTGGAATGAGGTCAATTTTAGGTAAGACTGTCGCCTCAACCAATGGCACTTGGGTTGTCTGGTTGGCTTTTACTGTTACGATTTGGTTCAACGGAGTCATTTTAAGACTTTGACCTTTCCAAAAGAAAAAACTCCACGCCCAATCAATTTTATAAGAACCCACGGGAAGTGCTACCGAAAACTCCTTTTGATCGTTTACCCAGGCATGGGTCCACAATGCTGGATTAGTGGTAGAAGTAATTCGAATATGCCGGGTTTGTTCTGTAATATCTTTTCGGTTTTTCCATACAATTTTTCCTTTGAGCGTGCCCATCCCCACCTTTGGATCCACAATTACCAAGTCGCCCAAACGTCCAGGAGCCTGGCTTTTGCCACCTCCATTACCCCAGGCTACATAAGAGCGGGTTCCTTTAGGTTCATCACTATCCAGATCGGCAATCAAATGATCCATTCCAATGGTTTTCCCTACTTGCAACTGGTCACCTAATTTTACCTGACACTCATAAATGCTTGTGTTTCCTTGACGCTTAAAAGCAAAAGTAACATTGTCCATAGTAGCATTCCAAACCGATGGGTCCCAGCTATCAGAGAGGTCTGCTATCCTCTGATTGTATTGGCTCAGCTTATACAAAAGTACTCCTGAGCCTTTGGTAGAATGTTTAGGGTCCAGGTACAGCATGTAGGTATCTTGCGCATTCCAAACCACGCTTTTGTCTTTAGATACCATATGGTTGTTGTCGGTAACTACAGTGATAATATAAAGTGACTTGGTAGCCATATCGTACCCTGCCTGAAAGTAAGCGGATAGATCTGTCTCGTTCTTGGATGGTTTGCCAAAAGGAATTTTCTTAATAGGGAATTTTTTAAGTCCTTTGCCGGCCCAATCAGCCAGGTTACCATCTATGGTAATACCTTTGACTGGATAAGCATAAGCCACGGCACCATTAGAAAATAAAGGTTTGGGTTTAGCTTGTACATTATAAGCCCAAAGCAAGCTTATCAGCCATAGGACCAAAAGCGTGTAGGGTCGCTTCTTTAAGGATTGATTCAATTTTTTCATGAGTTAAAATGGGTTATGTGATTGTGACTAATACATCTTAGTACACAAATGTAGCTTCACCTATGCACAAAAAATTGTACAGAAACGAACGCCTTTAGTTGCAACTATTTAATAAAAGTAGGTATCATCCAAAAAGTCGAGACGAGTTCATACCCTTGGAGTGTGAACTCGCCTCAATGTTTAGTAATGCCTGATGATCTAATACTTAAAACCTATGCACTAACTTATCATTTACAAGGCTATTCTTTATGGTCTTTTATTTTGCCAGTGACTAAAAATTGATCCAACGCTATATTCAATTGCGTACCTTTGTCGCTGTTGGTAAATACCACAAATCCTACGTCTAAATCTTTGTACATTTTGAACTGACACTGGAAGTCTCCATTGTTGCCTCCGTGGCCAAATGCTTCTCCCATGGCTCCTTTTTCCATCCAAATACTCAATCCATAAAACTCTTTAACATTGGGGCGGGCATAAGGGGCTTCTCTCACTACGTTGGTGTTTATCTTAAACATCTTGTCGTAAGTCTCGGGCTTTAGACCTTTACGATTGCGTAGGGCCAGGGCAAACTCTGCAAACGATTTGGCTTCGGTAAACATGCTCCAGGCCATACCAGGTGCGTTAGGCATTGATATCTTGCTGGTATACACTCCGTAATGACCATTGGAAACCGTTTTGGCCAAACGCTCATCTTTCATGAAGTAGGTATTTTTTAGGTTCAAAGGCTCGAGTACTTCTTTACGTAAGAGGGTATTGATGTCTTTACCTGTGATTTTTACTACGACTCTCTTTAAGTATTCGAAGCCTTCACCCGAATAGCCAAACTTGGTTCCTGGGGTAAATTTAATATCTAGTTTTCCATCAGCATTATTGTATGCCCAGTTGGGAAAACCAGTACGATGGCTCAATACGTGGCGGGCGGTAATCAGCTCATAGCGTTTGTCGTGGGCAATGGCTTTAAAAGGCAGGTATTGATGGAGAGGCTTGTCTAAGTCAATGATACCTTGCTCTGCCAAGCGACAAACCAGAAACCCAAACACTGTTTTGGTGATCGAAGCGGCTTCAAATAACGTTTCATCGGTTACTTTTGCCCCACTAAGGTTATTTTTTACCCCGTAGGTTTTATGATAAATGATTTTTCCCTTTTCGATCAATACCAGCGACACTCCAGGAATCTTATAGTAGTCTTGATAGGCTGCAATGAATTTGTCTAGCTTTTTTGCTTTTTTGGCGGTAAAGTTGGGCAAAATACCTTTACTGGGAATTTTATCAATCTTGGGCAATACCCCTAGCTTGATCAAAGGCATTTGGGTTACCTGATCGGTTTTTACGGTTACTTTTTGGGTCAGCGGAGCAATTTTGTAATTTTTACCTTCACCCGTGTAAAACTCCCAAGCCAAGCCCATTTTATATTTGCCTACTGGAAGCTCAAATGAAAACTCTCCTTGTTTGTTCACCCTGGCTTCTGTCCACATTGCTGGATTATTGGCAGAAGTTACCCGAATGTGTCCAGGCAAGCCTTTGGCATCTTTGTCTTTCCAGGCAATCTTTCCTTGAATAGTTCCTGTGGTAGTTTTTGGTTTTACAATCATCAAATCACCTAACCTGCCAGGTGCTTGGCTCTTGCTACCACCGCTCCCCCAGGCCAAGTAAGAGGTGCCTGATTCGGCCTTATCACGATCAACCACAATGTGATCCAGACCAAAGGTTTTGCCTACTTGCAATTGATCTCCTAGTTTGATTTGACACTCATACACACTGTTATTACCCTCTCGCTTAAAAGCAAAGGTGACATTGTCCATGGTAGCGTTCCAAATCGAGGGGTCCCAACTTTCCGAAGGGTCTGACAGTCTCTTATTAAATTGATTGAGGGCATACACAAGTACTCCCGAACCTTTGGTGGAATGCTGGGAATCGAGGTATAGGACATAAGCATCCTGTTCGTTCCAACTTACCCCTTTTTTGTTCAATGCCACATGGCTTTCATCTGTCACTACTGTTACAATGTATAGCGATTGGGTGGCTAGGTTGTATCCCGCATAAAAATACGCAGACAAATCCGCTTCGTTTTTGGCTGGTTTACCAAAAGGCACTTTCTTGATAGGAAACTTTCTCAGTTTGTTCGCAGTCCAATCATCCAGGTTACCATCTATGGTAATGCCATTGACTGGATAAGCGTAAGCAATCGCCCCATTAGAGAATAATTTTGGCTTAGCTTGTGTATTATAAGCCCAAAGTATGCTTATTAGCCACAAGGCCAAAAGCGAATATGGGCACTTTTTCAATGATTGATTGATGTTTTTCATGAGTTAAAGTGAGTTATATATGGTCAATATATTTTAGGGTACAAAAGTAGATGAGTTCTTGCTCAAATGCTTGCACAAAAACATAGGGTATGTTCCTGTTTTTCAGTCGTCTATACTTTATTTGACTAATATTTTTGCTTATTTTTTCTTGCGTCTTCTGGTAGCTTTGCTGGCATTTTCCTTTCGCCAGTATTCAAATTGCTTTGCCAACAAAGTCACTGCAGGTTTACCGCCTTTTTTAATACCATAGACCGATAGCTTTAGGATAGAACCACTGACAGGACGGTAAACTGAGATAAAGGCTGAGCGGGCGTATTGGCTGCCACATCTTTTGTCACCCCCAGCTTGCTCGCCAGCGCTTAGAGCCAGCATTAAACGCTCCGCCAAAGTTTTGTTGCGATTTTTATTGAAAGCTTCCAATGCTTGTTTTAGTACATTTTCACCCACCAATATATTACCCAAAACCGCGATGTCTGCTCCAATCATTTCTCCGCTCCAGTCAGAAATCTTGCTACCAGAGTATACCAAAGGTTTAGTACCTTGGTCTAGCACAATTACCCCATATTGCTGTTTTTCTGGCTTATACCTTTGGTCACGCATTGCTGCCAAAATCTCAGTAATGGTTTTGTTATTTTCCATCAAATCTACCCCCTTCATACGTGCGAAGTAGCTACTCGAAGCTTGTACTACAATGGCCCCTCTACCAGGCACTATCGAGGCTATTCCCTGTACATCGAAGGTACAAGAAGCACCAGCGATTCCTATTTCGCCTGTTTTGCGATCTACCGCAATAATAGACCAAGTAGCATAGGTATGTGTGGTGAACAAAATGATGAAACCAAGGGTAAAAAATAGTCTATTGATTTTTATCGGAGTAGTACGTTGTAGATTCATTGTAATGAGGGTTTAAAATGCAAAATTGGATTACTACAAAGGTAGGTCAGATGGTAGGTAAAAAGCTTGTACAAAAACGAATGTTACATTTTCCTTACTCGTTCGTCTATACTTAATTTAGTCCCCTTCTTTCTGTTTTTCAACGCTTTATGAATGTTCGCTTTTGTACAAGTATTACTTCTTGAATCAGGTTACATTTGACTATTCACCATATAACCTATACTCATGAAAAGAACATTTTATATTTATTTTTTACTGGTAGCGTCTTTGGCGCAAGCCACTAGTAAAAAAGCCCAACAGGAGGCCAATACATTTTTGGAAAATCTGGGCTTTTTACAAAAACAGTAGGTTTATTGCAACCTTTTAGAACTAAAGGGTTTCTTTTATCAAAAGTGGTTGCGATTTTTAGCATACCTTATCATTTCAATTAACTCATTATCTTATAACCCATATTCTTATGAAAAAGCCAATCTTACTTACTTTCGCTTTATCATTGTTTGCTTTTGTTGGGATGGCCCAAAAAGGTGACTACTCATTCAAAGAATCGTTTTCTGTATCTTCTAGTCCTACGATTACTTTGCGTAATTCGGATGGGGATATCAAAGTATATGCCTCTAATAAAAATCAGGTAGAGGTTTTTTTTATTGCTCGACGCAATGGGCGTAACCTCAAAATGAGTAAAGCCGATTTAGAAAATGAAGATTTCACTTTTGAAATCAGCAATTCGTCTGGCAACCTTGACATTCGCATCAAGGAGCGTAAAAGAAATTATATGAATTACCGCAATCAGATCAATATCAGTATGGAGGTATACGCTCCAGTGAAATCATCTTGTGATTTACATTCTTCGGATGGAGATATTGTATTGAAAGGTCTTCAGGCTGACCAAATGATTCGCACCAGTGATGGTGACATAGACTTGATTGACATCAAAGGAGATATCAGAGGGCGTACTTCAGATGGCAATATTATTTTCAAAAATGTATCGGGTTCTTTAGATGTATCCACTTCGGATGGTAACGTGAAAGGAAACTTATTGGCGCTTACCAATAGTCTAAAAGTAAGAACCAGTGATGGCAACATTCGAGTGAGTATTCCAAGAAGCCTTGGATTAGACTTAGATATTCGAGGAGAGTCTTTGCGTATTCCGCTCAAAAATTTTAATGGGCGTTCTACTGATCACAAAATCAATGGTAAGATGAATGGAGGAGGTAAACTGGTACAGTTGCGTACTTCTGATGGCCGCATTACGTTAGATATGTAATTTCATTAAAATATAACCTTTTTGTAAGACTCAAAGTAATAGAAAAACTATACTTTGAGTCTTATTTTTTTTCTAACCACTTTAGCATATGACAAAATTCAAAACATTAGTATTGATTGCCCTATTAAGCGTACTACTCGCGGCTTGTGGCGGCAAAGTAAATACCAAGGTCAACACTGGAAATGTAATGGGTGGTAAGTACGAAAATCAATCTTTGGGTTTGTGCTTCAAAATGCCACCAAACTCACTTCCGTTTACTTTATCGGCCAGCTATAAAGCCATGAAGTTTAGCAAAAGAGCCGATCAGCTTATCGATATCAACAACTCAGCACAGGAAATTTTGATAGGGATTACTCAGTCAAACCACAACATCATAGTAAGCGTAGTGAATCCTTATAAGATTGACGGGGCTTTTCCCAAATCGGTGAAAAACTTAGTTTTTAAAGAATTAAGAGATAGGGTAACAGCGTTAAAAGTTGAAAGCACCGCGATTACTACCGAAAAGATCAACCAAAACGAATATTATCGTTTCAGTGCCGATTATACCGTGGAACGAGCCAATTTTACTTCATATGCGCATTACTATTTTATTAAACACAAAGATGTAATCCTCTTATTTCAAGTGGCCAATGCACCCGATGTGGGGCGTTCTTCGCTACAAAGCTTATTGAAGGATGTTAATTTGAATTGTTTTTAAATATTATTCAAGTGTTTGCTAAGACGCTGTCTCGGCAAATACTTTCACCTTGACTGGGATTCCTGAGAATACGGCATTTCCGCTCATCTCTTCATAAATGCTATGGTCAATCAATTCATTTACATTTACCCCAGCGTACTTTGAAGCCACATCCAGGTGCACCTGTTTATCGCTGTGTCCCCAGCCATGGGGTATGCATAGTACTCCCGGCATTACTTCATCTGTAATTTCTGCCCTAATTTTGATCTGCCCTACCGTGGTACTCACTTCCATCCAATCACCATCAGCGATATCTCGTTTTTGGGCTTCCTCGGAGTGTAACATAGCCGTACAACGTTTATCGCCGTCTTTCATCAAGCGAGGATAATTATGCATCCACGAATTATTACTCCTGAGATGCCTTCTGCCAATCAACAACAACTCGCCTTGTTGTGCGATCTTTGCTTGTAAAGCCTCATACACCTTAGACAGCTCTTTAGTGATTTCTTGAGGAGCTAGATCAATTCTTTTGTTTTTGGTAAAGAGTCGCTTGGGTAAACTACTTTGCATGGGACCAAAATCTACCCCATGAGGCGCTTTCTTAAGACGCTTCAGGCTAATCCCACCTTTTTTAAATAAACGGCCTCCCCATACACCATATGGACCAATTTTCAGCCCCAAATCAATTCTTCTTTCGGCAGTTAGCCAATTCAATAAGGTATGTTTCAGCTTGAGGGCCAATACATTGCCTTGCTCTATTCGTTTTTGCAATTCAATCAAAATTTCCCAGTCATATTTGCGATCCTTGGCGATTGGGAAGATTGCTGGAGAAAAATTGGCAATGTTTCGCGGAGAGACGATACTAAGCGCGAAATCGTAGTGAATCACTTCTAAGGCAGCAGCGGGTGGTAAAATCACGTTGGCGTGGCGGGTAGTTTCGTTGATGTAAATATCTATGGCCACATAAAAATCCAGTTGTTCAAAACCTTTTTTAAGCTCGTTGGAATTTGGGGCCGAAAGTAATGGATTTCCGGCTACGGTAATCATCGCCTTGATTTGGTCTTCTCCCGGAGTCAGCATTTCATCCGCCATTGTTACAGTGGGCAATGCGCCCCCAGTTTCGGGCAATTGCTTTACTCTGCTGCGCCAACGTAACTGTTTGGCTTCCTTTTTCAATGCTTTTAACAAATCTATGGCAGGTAAGGTAAACATGACACCTCCTGGTACATCCAGGTTACCCGTCAAGATGTTGATCGCATTGATCAACCAATGGCAGACTCCGCCAAACTTCACCGTAGATACCCCCATTCGTCCATAAATAATGGCTTTGGGCGCTTGGGCAAAGTCGCTTACGAGTTGTTTGATTGCCTCAGGAGCAATGCCTACAATGTCGCTTACTACTTCGGGCGTATACCCCTCTACCAATGCCTGTAGTTCGGTAATGTTGTCTGTGATTTCCAGCACGTGAGAATCTTTGACCAAATTATTAGCCAGTAGCTCACGGACAAATGCCAACAACAAAAACACATCGGTCCCAGGCTTAATAAAATGGTGGGTGTCCGCTGCTTGGGCAGTACGGGTACGGCGAGGATCAATCACTACGATTTTGCCTCCTCTTTGCTGCAATTCCTTGAATTTTGCTCCAATATTGGGCGTGGACATAATACTGCCGTTAGACACCAGTGGATTGGCTCCTAGTATTAGAAAAAAATCAGTATGAGCAATATCGGGTACTGGAAACATAGCTTGGTGCCCAAACATTTCACCTGCTACAAACATTTGGGGGAGTTGATCTAATGAATGAGAAGCGTAGGAGTTTTTGGTTCCAATGGAGTTAATAAAATCGTACAAATACAGAATAGTACCGGTGTTGTGGGTGGTAGGATTGCCAGTATATACCCCCACGGCATTGCCTCCGTGTTTTTTACGGATGTGTTTAATGTTTTCTTCTACCAGGTCAAAGGCTTCTTCCCAGGAAATTTGTTGCCAACCATCTTCAGTTCTTTTCACTGGATACTTCAAACGATTGGGGTCTTCATGAATGTCTTGTAGCGCCACTGCTTTGGGACACAAATACCCCTTGCTATGTACATCGTTTTTATCACCTTTGATACTTTCTATCAGCCCTTGATTTGTTGTAATCTCGAGGCCGCACATGGCTTCACATAAATGACAGGTTCTGTAATGTTTTTCCATTGGGTAGGCTATTAGGTTTCAACTAATTGTAATGTACAACAAAACCAGCTAAAATCCAGAAAAATCAACGAAAAACCTTATTCTTAAATCGTCTAAAAATTACAGCGATCAATAAACCCAGATAAGCGATACCAATGGTAGTATTCAACCAAAAATTAGCTGACATATCAAAGGCTTGATATATCCAATACACTGGTATAATGGCTAATAATTTGGTCCAAGGTGACATAACCAGAAACGCAACCAAGGGCAAGGCTAACCCCATATTAATGCCTTTCAGCATCGTGATTCCTTCTATCTTGTTTTTAGCAAAAGTTACAATGATCAGGGTAGTCAGGGGAGCCATCAACGCAATTAAGAAAGATAAAGCAAGAATTTTTGGTAATGACAGAGCCACCAAGCCTGATAGTAAAAGGGTGCCAAACACAAACCCAAAACTCATAAGAGTGATAAACGAGATTCTGTAAATAATGAACCAATGGGGCGCTAGAGGCATCACGCGCATGACTGAAAACAATTGTAGGTCTTTTTCTTCCAGCATTATAAAGCTCACAAAAAACGCAGGAAAAATTGCGTTGATACAACTCATTAAGGCTAAAATCAACCCTTGATATTGGTTTACTTCAGGATAATAAATGGCTAACTGAGGCACTCCAAACCTTAATAATAGCAAAATAGCTATTGGGGCCAACATGGGTGCCCAAAAGCTTTTGTCACGAAAAATGCTTCTAAGGTCATTTTTGCTAAGAGTTACTATTTTTTTCAACGTAATGGTGTTCATGGCTTTTGGGTTTAGGTTCTTATATGTTTTATGAAAGCGTTTTCGGCCAATCGGTAAGTCAACGCAATACATATTCCCAAATACATAATCGCATATACCAGCTCCCAGGCTTCTACTTTACTCATACTGGCTTTAAACAATATCAAAGAGGCCTGAGTAGGAATGAGATAATACGCAAAATACTCTTTGGTAATGCCCAACCAACCTAACAATGGCACACACAGTGGAGCCATAAATAAGGGTATTACAATCAAGTATTGGTTCAAGGTATTTACCCGTAGCACGCCTACAAAACCCAACAAGGTATACAGCACCGAGCTTAGCACTACTGCCAACAACAACCAATGCCAATACACAAACGTTTGCAAGCCCACCCCGGCCATGACCATACTACAAGGCAAAGCAAGTAAAGTTAAGGCAAGTACTTTGCTCCATAAATATTGCCAAGTGCGTAGTGGAGTCACTGTAATTGCCGAGAGGGTTTGGGCACTTTTTTCAAACAAAACCAAGGCACCAATAAACATAAATCCTAGCATGGCAGGATCACTAAATATGAGCATGGTCACAACCGATTCCGACAAATAGCTTTTGGCTCCTTTGAATAGTACTACATAACCAATCGTGACTACTACAGCAATCGTCAAAATTTGGTATCGTACCAAAAGCTTTAAATCCCAAACAATCATCCTTCTCAGTTTTTTCATGATGGCAGCGTTTAAGTGAGCTTTTTTCCAGTGGTTTTAATAAATACATCTTCCAAAGTGGCTTCCTCCGAATGGATAGAAGTAATGTCCTGGGTTTGTAATAGCTCCAAAAAGTCTGAATTATTCCCCAACCCCTCCATCGCATATTCTCTGGTGTTTAAGGAGGCATTTAGCTGAGCATCTCGATAGGTCACTTTTACGAGCTTTTTACCTGATTGCAAACGCAGGTTTTGGGGAGCATCTATCAAGCTGATTTTACCATCTACAATAAATGCCACTTGGTCACAAAGTTCATCAGCATCGTGCATATTATGGGTAGTTATAAAAATAGTCTTGCCCAAATGCTTTTGCTCTAAAATAATATCTTTCAGAATACGGGCGTTTACTGGATCCAGGCCAGAGGTAGGTTCATCAAAAAATATGATATCAGGATCATGCATCAATGCCCGGATGAAGTTAAGGCGCATTTTCATCCCTTTTGAGAAATTTTCTACCCTTACTTGAGCATCTTTCCACAAACCTACCCTATCGAGCCAAGTTTGTAACGATTGGGTGGGTTTGTCATAAAAAGAGGCAAACAACTGCAGGTTCTCCAGAGCAGTTAATTTTAAATAATGATTGGGTAGCTCAAAACCTACCCCGATATGATTGTAGTAATCTGAGTTCCAGGACTTCAAATCTTTTCCCTTTACCATTACTTGCCCTTCATAGTTTCTAAGAAGGCCCGTGAGTACTTTTTGGGTAGTACTCTTACCTGCACCACTTGGTCCTAAAAAACCAAAAATCTCTCCCTTGGGCATCTCAAAACTAATATCCCGCACCGTGGCCTCCTTACGCTGGGGATAGGTATACACCAGTTTTTTTACAAGTATCATAAGTTAGGTATTTATATTTAAAAACGACCGACTGTACGGTTCTGTAGTATCTAAAAAATTAGCCCTAATACCTTATTAGAGCTATTTATATCTATTCAAAATGCTTTTAACGCTTGATCAAATCATACAATTGGCTAATCATCGTCGTAATTTCTTTGTACATTTCGTCATTAATATTTCCCATCATTACCAGATGCATCTCGAGCCCGTCTAGCAAATAATAAATATGCTGGGCCAAAGTAGCTGGATCTAAGTCTTTCCGAATTTCTCCTTTTTCTTGCGATAGCTCAATGATCTTTACCCAGTTTTTGGTTTCTTGAACCACTTGCTCGCGGACTTTGTCTCGCATTTCAGGAAAATATTTGATGGCTTGGAGTATGAGCATAAAATAGTTTGTGTCAAGCTCCTCTAATCCGGTAGACTTCAATATTTTGTCCATAGAAGTCTGCTTGTAATTTAAGTATGCCTGAAAGTTTTCTAAAAAGCCTCGCTCTTGCATCTCTTCTATATTCAATGGTTCTTCGGCCATCGAAAAGAAAAATCGCTGTACCGTAGCCTGGAAAATGGCTTCTTTCCCCTTATACTTCTCCCCTCGTTTGTTGAAGTGATGATACAATCCCCCTCGGCTGAGTCCAGTACTGGCCTGTAACTCCTCCATAGTTACCTCTTTGTAGCTCTTCTGTAAAAAGAGCTTAAAGGCTTCATTCAAAATGTGATCTTTGGTTTTTTGTGCTTTATTCATAGTATATTGCGCGCTATAAACGACCGATTAGTCGGTATAATATCAACGAAATAAGCGACGAAAAGTTTATGATTAACTTAAAAAACTGCCATAATATTCAAGCCTATACAAAGTTTATCTTATTTCCACTTTCTGACATTCATAGTAGTTGTCTCCACTTCCCACAAAAAAAGGCAGGCGCTTTGTCTCTGAAGAACAAAATCACCCACCTATGTATTATATCAAACCTTTTGGTAAATCTGTATATCTAAAACGGACTATAGACCCTATGATAGTTGCCACTCACCCCGACTCATCGCATGTGCGTCAACTTAAGCTCTTTGACTAACTTAGTTTTTTGAAAGTCTAAGCCTCTTAATCTGGAAGGTAGTTATTTAAAAATCAAGTACTTAC
>DMXI01000648.1 GCA_003483885.1 Microscillaceae bacterium | reverse complement strand
CAATAAATCGCCCATTTCGCGGTATTGGGTAAAAATCAGGGTTTTCTCTCCGTTTTCGTAGATGTTGTCCAGCAATGACAACAACATTTGCATTTTGCCCGAATGACTTGGGTCTACCTTGTCTTTCTTGAGATAGTGGCTGGGGTGATTGCAGATTTGCTTGAGGGCATTCATCAATTGAAAGATTAACCCTTTGCGCTCAATATCCTTGCTATCATCTATCTTTTTCATGACCATATCTACCACATTTTGATATAGCGCTGACTGCTCGGTGGTGAGGTGACAAATCTGGTCATTGACAATCTTATCGGGCAGGTCATTGATAATACTTTTATCAGTTTTGACTCTACGCAAGATAAAGGGTGCCGTTACTTTTCTAAATCGCTCTAAATGTTCCTGACTGCGTTCGAGCTCGATGGGTTTGATATATTCATCGGTAAATTTACTCAAGGCTCCCAAGTAGCCTTTGTTGACAAAATCGAAGATACTCCAATATTCCGACAGGCGGTTTTCTACTGGGGTCCCACTCATTGCCACCACTCGCTCAGTTTTTAGTTTCTTGATGGCTTTGGTTTGTTCGGTGGAAGTGTTTTTAATGTTTTGGGCTTCGTCTATGGCCAAAAAACTCCATTTTTGCTTGCTAAGTAAATTGACGTCGCTTCGGGCAATGCCATAAGAAGTAATGATGACATCGGGGGCTTTGACATCTAGCTTTCGCTGCGCTCCATGATAAATAGTAGCCTTGAGTGAAGGCGCAAACTTTTGAATTTCTTTTTGCCAATTACCCAATAAAGTAGTAGGTACCACCACCAGGGCTTTCTTTTTGGTAAGCTTGCCTTCTTCTTTGAGCTTCAGCAATAGGCTAATCACTTGCAACGTTTTGCCTAAACCCATATCATCGGCCAATACACTCCCAAATCCCAACTGAGTGTTTTTGTATAGCCATTCATAGCCTCGCTGTTGGTAAGGTCGTAAAGTAGCCCTTAAATCTTTAGGAGAGGCTACCGTATCAAACTCCATTACGCTACGTATCAAGGCTTGAGCTTTGGCATCCAGGCTTACTTTAGCCCCTTGATAATCGGCGGCAATTCCTGCCCTAAGCACTTCATTATCGGTAATTTTGGGTGGGTTTTCCAGCCTTTTTAGCAAGCGCTCTATTTCTTGTTGGTCTATCAATACAAACTCACCATTGAGCTTGACGATGCCCTTAAGCTTGCGTACCATTTTTTGGAATTCTTGGGGAGATACCATCGTATTGCCAATGGCCACCTGCCACTCAAACTCTAGCATGCTTTGTAGATTTACAAAACTTTTGCGGTTTCCGGTATTGTCTTCTATACCTATTTTACCCGATAATTGAGGACGGGCCAATCGCCGCAGGGCCTTGGGCAACATCACCTGAATATTGAGCAGCTTGAGGGCAGGCAAAGTGTACAAAAATATCTGTACAAACTCTTCGCTATCTACCAAAATTTCGGTCTTACCTTTGGCTTTGATCAATTGCTTGATAGAGGCCAGATACTCTGATAAAATCGCCAAATCCTGAATGATACCCAAGCGAATATCGTTGTATTTTTTCTTTTCAAACAAATCGCGGATGCTAATGAGCCGTTGCATCGTATCTCGCTGGTTTTGCACCCAAAAACCAAGTTCAAATCCCCCGATGGCTTCTCGTTCTTCAACCTTGAGCACAGGCTGGTATTGTTTCTCGCTGAGATAAAACTTTTGCAGCCATTTTTGGATCGCCTGGGCGTTTTCTTTCTGTACAAAGCCATCAATAGACAAGATATTTTGCTGGAAGAACACCCGGAAAACGTCTTCGCTGTTGTGGCGATCGTTTGTACTTATGTAATAGTCCTTGAGAAACTGGTGTATGAATACCCCTACCAACATTTTTACTTGCTCCTCAGGTTTTACCAGCTTTACGTTATCTCCCAGTCTGACTACTACCATCTCGGGAGGTATCAATGCACTCAATACCTCGCAAAGCGTTTTTACCTCTTGGATAATGAGCGCGGGTATCCAGCGGATAATGTATTTTTTGGGGGTTACTTCAATCAGTTCAGGAATAAAAGCGGACTTATTAGCCAAATGCAGGGCCAACTGATAACTAAAGTATAAAGCCACTACCGAGGGATGATAGTTTTGTAAATGGGCGAGGTTAATATGGTGAATATTATCCATCAAGTCCTTGACGCTTCGCAGGTTTTGGGGCAATTGTGGCTCTTCATGATCTATTTGTAGACTGACATAGCGAAACTCTAGTGTATCGTCCAAAAACACGGTAAATTCGCCTTGGTTTTCTTCAAAAAAATTATAGTCTGCATCACCCGGTAAACCTTGTAGTTTTTTAACCCCTTTGGCTACTTTTAGGTAAGCTTTGGCCAATACTTCTTTAAAATCGCCCATATGAAAAAACAGTGGTTTTTCAGGCAATAGCTTAAGTACAAGTTCACGACTCTCAGGTAAAGTTGAAAAGTCTATTTTAGACATTAATTGGGGACGAAATTGATAGTTTTCGCTACTGGATTTAGTCGTTAGCAATTTGCGCAAAGGGGTAACTGGCAGTCTAAAATCACCCTGGGCATTGAATCCTCGCTTTTGAATTTCGACCAAAACATCGAGTCCGCGAAGCAAAAATACCATAAAGGGATTTTTATCGATTTCGTTGGCAATGACATATACTACCGCTGCCAAGTGCTTACAGGGCACCGCCCAATCGGGGCAAGAACAAGTGCCGTTGATATCACGCCAATGTCGGGGAAAAAGGGCAATGTTTTTCTTGTCCAAAATATTGAGTAATTCCTGAGGCAATTCACGGTTGAGCAAGGAAGACAAAATGAAGGGGTCTTCGGTGATAATATCCAGGATGTCTTCTTTTTGGGAGGGGGTAAATTTCTGGAGCTTAAATTTTTGGTCATAGGGATAATACTCTGACCCTTGCACCTTGGACTTGACTAGGTTTTCCTCAATCACTACATCCATAACCAATCCTTTGTTGGCGTAGGTTTTTCCACGTGGTAATCTATTCGAATAATCAATATGATTTAAGGCACTGAGCCATTGCTGCCCCCACCAAGTATTGCCGTATTTCTTTGCCATAAGTGTCAGTGTTGTTTTTGGTGTCTTACCTCAGGATTTTTTCAACAAATATGCGCAAAAATAAAAAATGCGCCAACTTGTGGGCTTTCTTACTTAATGGCCTCTATCAAACCGTCGAAAACTCGCCCATTTGTAAAGCTTTGATTACCAACCCCACTACATTTTTTACTCCAAACTTGGTCAGTAAATTTTTCCGGTGGGTTTCTACAGTGCGAATACTCACAAAAAGCTTATCTGCTATTTCCTGGGTGGTATACTCTTTCAAAATCAAGGTGAGTACTTCACGCTCACGGGGTGTAATGCTTACCTCATCATCCACTTTGGGTTTGGTCATAATGTGCCGCTTTTTTTTGAGGCCACTCAGCATGATCTGGGTCACAAAATCATCAAAATAATATCCCTTACTCATAACCGTACGAATGGCTTTACAAACATCTTTGCCCGAAGTAAGCTTTCGCAAATAACCATTTACCCCCAGATCAAGCAAATGCAATACATAGTCTTCCTGGTCGTATACAGTCAAGGTAATGATTTTAATTTTGGGGTAGCGTTGTTTCAATATTTGGGCGCATTCCATCCCGTCCATCTTGGGCATTTTGATATCAAGTAATATCACATCAGGCAACACACTCGCCTGGGCCAATTGTTCTAATAAATCTTGCCCATGTTCCGCTTCCAAAACAATTTTTAAATCGGCATGTTGTTGGATGATAAAGGTGAGTCCCTCTCTAAATAATGACTGATCGTCTACAATAGCTACTTTGATGATGTTCATGCTCGCTTACTTTTAGGATGTTGTTTAATTGATGCTGCAAGCTATGCTGGTATTAAGGATGCGAAGTCATCTCTTTTGGCGTTTGTGGGTGAGATGCTCCAAAAAATTACTTGAATTTGTAGCTAATAATAACATGATTTGAGAAAACTTGTACCATCTATCCACAACAATTTTTGAATACCCAAAGAGGCTATTCTAAGCTAATATATACCGATGTAGATCATTGGCAAGTCTTAGGAATGTTGAATCTCGAGATTCAAAGAAGCTCGGAATCCATTTGCTGGCTTTGATTGAAACTTAATTTGCCCTTTGAGCACCTCGGCTTTCCCGATCATATTTTGCAAGCCCAGGCCAAAGTTGCTGGTTTTTGCTAGGTTTTCCAGGTCTACTCCTACCCCATTGTCCTGATAATGCAAGATGAATTTTTTGGGTTGAAATACCACCCCCAGCAATATTTCGCTTGCCTGTGCATGTTTTAAGCCATTATTTAATAGCTCTTGTACAATACGGTACACGCCCAACTCCTGTTCAAAAGCCAAACGTTCTTCTTCGTTGTGCTCAAACTTTACCTCTAGTTGGTGTGCTTCCTGAATATGTTTACACATTTCATTGATCGCACTTACCAGTCCAAATTTTTCCAGGTTTTGAGGGGTGAGGTTGTGAGAAATTTGCCTTACATTTTGCGCTGCGGTATCTACCAATTGATCTATTTTTTGGGCAACCTCTTGTATCTCAGGTTGATCTATCAGGTGGCTCAGGTATAGTTTGGCGGTAGACAATACCACCCCTACATCGTCGTGCAAGTCATGGGCAATGCGTTTTCGTTCTTTTTCCTGTACCTGATTGGTAGCCGAAAACAACTGTTGCTGTTGTTGGTTTTCAAGCTCTTGCATATGGAGCTGCTGCTGCGATAAGCGCTTTTGATAAAATACCACAAACAAGATAATAACTACAGCTAGCATAAAAGTAATGCCTATACCGGTAGTAAGTAGCCAGGCAAACTCTATTTCTTGGGATTGATCCATAAAGCAATTGTAGAAAAAAGATAGAACAACAGCAGGAAAAAAGTGTGGGCGGTCCAAAAGGTAATGCCCAGACTACGTGAATACAGCAGTAAGTAATTGCTAAATATAAAAATAAATAAGGCCCCAGAAAAATATAATAACGCCCCTGCACTAAACCAAAACAATGGTTCTCGTTCTATGCGCTGTACTTTAAGTTCTTTGGCGGTTTTATAAAAATACAACGATACAAATACCACCACCAGCACACTCTCTAAGGTTCGCTGGTAGGAGTTGTTGGCGTGTAGCCCTTGAATCACAAAAGTATTGAACAAAGAAAACACAACAAACCCAACAACAATGGCTATAAATACTGAAAGTGGGATGAGTTTGTCCAGCTTGAGTTTATAAATGTAGGCAATCAGTATAAACTCAATCAAGGTATAAATGTGCCCAATGAATAAGTTAGGGATGCTATGCAAGGCCAGGGTGATTTGGATAATATTTAGTCCCAGCGAACAAACCATCAAGGCTAAGATGAGACGTTTTACTGGGGTAAGGGAATGATAGCTGGCAAAGCCAATAATGACTGGAATGAGCCCTCCTACAAACATAGACGCAAAGAGCGCATTGATAAAAAAACTCATTTTTTATGTGGTTAGGTTGTAAAAGATGATTTTGTATAATTACTAATCTCCGCCATTACACAATGGTGGACAAGGCGCACCTGCATCATAAAACGAGCTGCCTTCATAAGACTGGGTACCTTCTTTCAAAATCAAAGCCGAAATCAACAAGTCAAAATAACCATTTTGTGATTCATTATTTTGATAATCAAAACTTAAACAACAAAAATCAAAATGTACGGCTACATCTTCCATTTTGTGATTTTGAAACCCGGCAAAAATATTAAAAAAATCGTCTGGCTTATAATTATAACCTTGCAAACTCGACCCACCATAAGCATCTAGCTTGAACAACTTTAGGGGTACGTTCTCACGGTTTGATTGCCCCATAGCCGACCAGGCCGCCAATCGCTGTTGTCCTATGATATCAGCTATTTTCCCAGTGTGTACCACCTCGTCAAACTTCATATCGCTTGCCTCCAGCAAAAGGTAACCAGTGGTTTCGTTGCCGTTCTTGTCTACCCCCCACAAAATCAAGGTAAACATCGGGTGATTCAACGATTCGTCTTGTAGCAACCCAAACCGTGCTTTGTATAAATGGGTACCCACCGAATTGATCAACTCCAGGTACTCGACAAATGTAATCTTGTACCCTTCCAGAAATTCGCCTTTATTGTTTTTAAAGTAATCATACATGTTTGCTGGTTGTATTTGATCAATACAATTTTTCCAGCGGTGAGTGATCTCAATAAATTCTGTTTCGTCAATGATTCTTGCCATTGTGTAAAAAGTTAGAGGTAAATAAATAGTTTCGTGTATATAAGATATAAGCGAGCAATAAATCCTAAGCCATCAGGCTTATCCGAGCATTTATTGCCTTAGGTACTGCCCTGGCGAACAGCCAAAGCGCCGTTTAAACAAAGTAGAAAAAGTGCTGGCATGCTCGAAGCCATTATTCAACGCTACCTGAATGACTGATTCGGGCCTGCCACGCTCTAGTTCCTGTAGAGCCAGTTGTAGTTGTACTTCTCTAATCCACTGAGCAGGCGACACTCCCAATACTGCCTTTACCCGCCTATTCAATTGCCGTTTGCTCAGGCAAGCCATATCTGCCAATTCTTCTACTTTTAGCGGGGCTTGTCGAAAATGTTGTATCATGGTTTGCTCTAATTTTTTTACCCAACGTTGTTCCTTTTCATTGAGTTTCTTGATTGTAATCGCGGCACAAAGCAGTCGTTGGGCTTGATTCATCTGGATACAATTCCCTAGCATTTGCTCCATTTCGGCCAGCCTTTCTATCAGGGGTTTTCGTTGCCCACCACGTTTACTAAGGGCTTGTCGAAAAGACAAAACATTGATTTGTCCAGTGGCTGGTTTATGCAAAATCACGGTCAATTGTGGTTGTTGCAATACCTGCGTTTTGGCCTCTTCGCAAATGCCCCAATCCACTTTGGTAAAAGCCATTTTTTGCGAAGCACTTACAAAACATTCATGTTGTAATGTTACTTCTGAAGCCGCAAAACATAAAAGGCTTTGTTCAAACTTTCTCAATTTTGATAACTCAGACGCACTTGCTACAGCTTCCCCCAATATCATCATAAAAATGTCAGTTTTCATAGTTCGTTCGATTTTAATTATAGAAGTCATATCGCCTTCACTCTTAAAGAGTTGGTACTAAAACTGGTGGATGATTGAATTGGGAGTAAATTTCTACAAAGCACACCTCTAATGCTATAGGGGAAAACAGGCATATGCACAAAATCAGGGTTTACCAGGAATTTCTCAGGGTTTACACGGAGGCCGTTCACAACATTTCGCAGAATGTCTCATTTCAAAAAGTAACTGTCCTTTTTCAGAAAATTCACAGGCGGCATTTCAGGTAAGTTTGCAATGTTCATCCATCACAAGGCAGCACTTTCTGCCTGTAGTGTACATCCATCAATTTAAATCCTTATAAAAATGAGTTCAACAGATTATACCAAACTTACCGTAACCAACACCAGCACCGAAACAGTTGAAGTATTTGTCACGTTTGCGGCAGACAATCCTAACAACCAGTGTTGCCCTACTCCAGCAGCAGTAGGCGATTTTCCTTTTTTAACTGAGATGACCAGCCTAAGAGGCAAGTTTTCGCTAGCGGCAGGTAAATCACAAGAATTCGATCCTCAGGGTAAGTGTTTTAGTGGAAACATTGGTTTTTATATTGAGCCTAAATGCCCGGTAGAAGGAGCCAACTTTCACCACGGTGCCCAGGGAACCAACATTGGCGAGTTTACACTCAACCCCAACCAACCTTGTTACGAAGCATTTGATGTTAGTTGTGTAAATGGGATCAATTGCTATATGCAAATGAGCGTAGACCAAGACGATTGGTATTATGGACCAGATAATACTCCCATCACATCTATTCAAAACAATGCGCTGCAACAAAACTCAGGAAACCCTGGAGTATATCCGGTCAATTGCACCGATTGTGTTCGCTTGGTAGGGGCAGCTCCTTGTTCTTCTTTGCCAGTGGGTCCCGCTCAAACTAGCCGAATTTGTAATGTGCAACGCTCTGGCCGGGGAGGAACCCTTACCATTACTTTATTGCCAGACCCTACGGCTTAAAAAACTCCACTTAGAGCTTGCATGGATGCATCGGCATTGTCAATTTAAATTTTCGTTTACAGTAGATTTTTTGATGCATTTGTGGTTTGCCTAAATTTATGGTAGAATAGATAGAAGTAGTTTAGGTTTCTAACCTATTGAGGCTATCTCATAATACTTTTT
>DMXI01000002.1 GCA_003483885.1 Microscillaceae bacterium | reverse complement strand
GATAGGCTGTCTTTTTTTATGCGTTGATTTTGACCCAGTTGCTATTCAATTATTTTACCTTCAAAAACACCCAAAAAAGAAATCGGTGAACCTGGGCGGGCTGTCCCCCGATAATAACGGGTATGTTCGTGAGCTTGAATGAGTAATATCGCATTAAAGCTTGGCCTATGGGCTTCTTTGAGTTTTTGGGCCACGTCACTTGCCTCGCCCAAAAGCTTAGTGAGTTGAGTTTCCAGCGCTAATTCACTATCAATACGTTCATACTTCTGAAATGCTACATCAAATATTGGCAAGTCGATATCTTCGGCAAATATTGATATGGCTATCTCATCATCTTCTTCGTCTATTTCGGTAAGGTTGGTTATATCCAACACCCGCATATATCGCTCAATATCTGCTTGCTCGGTAAAATATCCTGTCCAAATAAAAACCCTGTTATCCATCTCTCTAAAAAAACAAACCCTCACTGTTTATCAAAACAATGAGGGCATATTTTATAAAACGATTACTTTTTACCCTTCGTTGCCACCACTTCCTTGTCCATCTAATAAACCACAGTAAATCGCCTGGTTACTATTGCCTGCCAGGCAAATAGGCATTTCTTGCTTATCTACGGACAAGACTTCGACAGATTGCGTTGCCTCCGTATTTTTTTGTTCGTGTAGCTTAAATGTAAATTTCATATTTCCTTAGTATATATTATAGTATCAAATTAGATATGTATTCACACTCAAAAATCGTGTAATTTTCACAACATGTTGAGGATAAGCGTTGTAACTCATCAAAGATACGCACAAAAGTCCAAAAATGATACAAAAAATTCCCAATTAGAGAAATTTCGCTAAAAGTGAAAATCACTATTTGTACTTTAAAACTTTATTATTTAAAAATATTGCTACAAAAAAAACGAAGCGCAACAAAGATTCTTTTGTTGTACTTCGTTTTTTTAAACCAAACTCCAAATATTTATTTTTTTACATTTTCACATCAAAAATCACCATTTCTATTCCACAATGATCGAAAACCGTTTGCGCTCGATACGATATCGCTTAATAGAAATCTTCCCATTTTTAATTTGCTTAAAGGTGACAATCTTTTTCTTGTCCATCGAAAAGGTACTTGTATAATCCGTATCACCGATTTTTCCATGAGAATACAGGTAACGGTTTACATGTTCGGGCTGTAGGTTCTTTTTGCGCAACGAAGTAGCATCTATATGGATAAAGTCGGCGTTGGATTGCACTCTAAAATAGAAAATCACCACCACACGTCTTCCAGTCAATTTGGCAAAAGGGTATACGGTTTCGTCCTCTATGGCTACTCCTTCGGGAAATAGTTTTTTTGCGGCTCGTATGTCTTTGCCAGTGTATACCTTGCCCACTTCTAATTCTGGTACTTTTTCTAATACTTTTTTGGTATAAGATTGAGCCTGCACTTGTAAATTCAGCAACAACAGGCCAGCGATCAATAATGCATAAGTAGGGAATGTTTTCATAAGTTTTTCGTTTTTTGGTATTTCTATTAAAATAAAGATACTTAAATAAGTGATGTCCTACTTTGGTCGATTTACCAATGGGCGTTTTTGAGGTATGAAGTGTGGGTATGGGTTTACTAAGATTTTATGCTCTACAGAGTTCAAATTACTTAAAAACTAGAAAAATCAGCTATATTTGCGTTTCAAACTATATCAATATAAACTATAATATGATCAAACATTTTTCTTACCTCTTATTGGTAATCATTCTGCATTTACCAATACCTCTATTAAAGGCACAAAAAACCGAATTTTACAAAAAAGTGAAGTTTGGCATAATCCCCCAAAGTTCTTTTTCCTTAAATACTTATCAAAAAGATCCTGATGCGGAAGCATTAGTATTATTTGATATAGGAGAATCTTACTTTGATTTTCGTAATATCACAGATATTATTCACAAGAGACATCGTAGAATCAAGATATTAAAAAAAGAAGGGTATGATCTTGCCAATATATCTATCCCAATTTATAAGAAAGGGGAAGTACTGGAAAAACTTGAGGCTATCAGTATTACCAGAAATAAATTGGGTAACATCACAAGACGTATAATAACTCCAAAGGAGGTTTATGAAGAAAAGTTAAGCAAACGCTGGAAACTTGTGAAATTTGCCTTCCCAAATGTAAAAGTGGGCAGTATTATCGAATATAGATATACTATTAAATCCAGGTTTGACGTAAACCTAAGGTCGTGGCAGTTTCAAAGCTCTATACCTACCCTATGGAGCGAGTACAAAGTGAATATTCCATCCTACTATAACTTTGTGAGAATTTTTCAAGGCTTAACTAATTTTCATAAGCGATCTGTTACAAATAACTATGTGGGTATTTCGGGTGGACAAGTAAAGGCCGAAAATCTACATTGGGCGATGAAAGACATTCCTGCTTTTGTCACTGAAAAGTATATGACAAATCCTGACAACTTTATCGCGAAAGTAGAATTCCAGCTTAAAAGTGTTAATTTTCCAAATCAACCTCCCAATACCTTTTTTAGTAGTTGGACTGAGTTAGAAGATGAGTTGCTATCAGATTCAAGATTTGGTGAGCAAATTCAAAAAGACAACTTTGGTGATGAAATCATCAACACTGTAAAAAAATTAAAGCTCAACTCATTGGATGGCGCAAAAGCAATATACAAGTATGTACAATACAAAATGACCTGGAACAAATCCAAGCGATTGCTCGCAAACAATATAACCAAGACCTTCAGAAAAGGACAAGGAAGCTCAGCAGATATCAATTTAGCCTTGGTGAGTTTATTGAAACGTGCTGGATTGTATGCTTGTCCTGTTATTTTGAGCACTCGAGACCACGAGCAAATAAACAGATTTTACCCTTTAATTAATAAATTTAATTATACCGTTGCTTATGTCAGTATTCAAGGAAAAGATTATCTGATAGATGCGACTCAAAAAACACTTCCCTTTGGTCTGTTGCCTTACCGTTGCCTAAATGGGTATGGCAGAATCGTAAGAACTGACTTAAGAGGGAAAAATAATTGGATCAAGCTTTACAATGGAACAAAGCTTAATGAATCGGTTAATGTATTGCTTAAGCTCGATGAAAATGGAAAACTAGAAGGTAAATTAAACATTGTAGAAAGAGGTTACGCGGCTGTTTTTTCACGTGCTATCAGTCTTGAAGGTAAAAACAATGAAAAAATTAAGGTAGATCAAAAGACAAAAGAGAAACTCAAAGGGTTGAAGGTAAAGAGTTTTGAACAGCAAAACCTTACTAAGCTTAACAAGCCCTATCAAAGAAATTATGAAATATCTATTGATGAGCAATCCTTAGTTGCCGGAAATAGAATTTACTTTAATCCTCTCTTGTATTGGAAAGAAGACGACAACCCCTTTAAATTAAAACACCGTATTTACCCTATCGATTTCGGATACAAATACAATCTCTATTACTATTTGAATCTAAAAATACCAGCTAACTATATAGTAGAAAGCCTACCTAAAGAAAGGCTAGTGTTACTTCCTAATGAACACGGAAAGTTCGCCTATTCAGTAAAACAGATTAATAATCAAGAGTTGATCATTGTTAGTCGTTTTAATATTAATAAACCAATATTTAATTCAGAGGAATATAAAATACTCAAGGAGTTTTATGCTCAAATCATAGATAAACAAAGTGAACAAATTGTATTGAAAAGAAAATAAGATGAAATCAAAACTTATCCTCTCTATATCCCTGATCATATTTTGTTTGAATCACTTAAAGGCTCAACAACCCAATTGGTCAGAAGGAATCATCATTTTTGCTGATGGTTACATTGCCTATGGTCTTATCGGCAAAGAAAGTAATGCCATACAATGCCAATTCAAGTCGTCTTTAAATAACCAAGTATTTATTCATAAAACCACTGACTTGAAAGCCTACGCTTATATCAATGGAGCAATTTATCGGAAAATAGACATTGATTCTTCCCAAGCTATCTTTGCAAAAGAGTTAGTAAAGGGTAAAATCAGCTTATACCAAAACCAAGATCATTTTTTTGCCCAAAACACCACCAACAACAAGCTCAAAGAACTTAAGCCTGCTAGTGACTTTAAATCTGATTTGGCAGAGCTTATGCAGGATTGCTATTTTAAAAATATTAAAAGACGGGTAAGAAAGACGTCTCTGAGTAAAATCTCTTTGATTCGTACGGTTAATCACTATAATAGTATTTGTACCAATTTAACCACAAAAGATTCTACTCGTTTGGCCAACAGAGTGAGTTTTATGAAAAGTTCCCGCTTCGAGTTGAGTGGAGGTCTTGCTTTGGCCAATATTAATTTTAGAGCTAGGCCATACCTTTCTGAGGCTACTTATAACACCCCAGTTATATATAGTTTTGGGGCATTTTATGAGTATTTGTTGCCACGTAGTCCGATATCCTTCAAACTTGGGGTGGTATACAATACCAACCAATTTTATGATATGGCGTCTGAGGTAAGTCTTTCTAATGGAGGCTCGGTGCAAAATGAAATGACCCTGGATGTGCAATATTTAACTGTACCAATTTCCGTAAAGTATACCTTCAATGCCCAGAAACGAGTGTCTCCTTTTGCCGAAATAGGTGCGGGTATCTATAGTTTACAGAATTTCACAAGTACTCGACGTCAAGAATCAATCGTAAATGGGGTAATAATCACAGATAACCCCTTGTTTATAACAGATGACACCCCCATTAAAAATACGAGCATTGGATGGCAACTTGGTATTGGTACCCATCTAAAAATCTACCAAAGATTAGAAGGTATTTTAAAGATTCAAATAAGCCAAGGAGGAGGTTTTATATCCGATGCTTCATTTTTGAATATTCAAATATTAGGAGGAGTGAGGTTTTAAATCTCACTCCCAGTTTTTTAGTATTTGACAGGTGGATCAGGATTAAATTCATAAATGTAACTTGAGTAATCCCTTGAGATATATACTTTGTTATTAACCCGAAAATGTTTAGGAAAATAGTTAGTGAAATTACCAAGTATTAGTTGATCTTTCCAAGTATTGTCACTCTCATCAAATTGCCTTAATCTAAACTTAGAAGCATCTGAATTGTAAAACGTTCCTCCGTACAATTTGCCACCATATTCAAATATAAATCGGCTATAGTACTCTCTTGGGTTATCAAATAAAGTTTGCCAAGTATCTGTGGAAGCATTATACTTTCGCAATGTGTTTAATGTTGATACATAAACTTCCCCATTTTTGTTATCGGTGTATGTATTCGTTTGAAAAGAGAATGTTGTTCCCAAGCTATTCTTTTGAGTCCAGGTATCATTCAATTGGTCATACTCCCAATTATCGGTTAACCAATTTAATCCATCATAACCAAAAGCCACATACCCTTTATTATTGATGCTAAAACCAATCGAGTACCTTCTGGCAGCTCCTGAAAAATTATTTTTTTGAACCCAGGTATTGTTAGTTATATTATATTCCCAAACCTCTTTAGTATAACCTGTACCCTCACTGGAAAGACCACTTACCATATATAATTTATCATCTATCTTAAAAAAGCCAGCTCCTGATCTTTGAACAGCAGGAAAAGATGCTAAACTAGTTGTAGTTTCGGTTGCAAAATTGAATTTCTTCAACTCGCCATTTGTCCATAAGTAATAACCTTCATTATTATGTGTAAAGTGAAAATGGTATACTAAATGGTTAAAACTCTCACCCACATTTATTGCTTGTTTTACACTAATAGAGACTATGTGAGTAGCACTTTGTCCTGCTTTATTTATAAATTTCAGCTTATATTTCCCTAATTCAAGATTAGTATTACTCACTCCAAATTCAGGAATTGAGACAACCCCAGGTGAAGTCACATTTACAGTGTAGGCTCCCATTTCCGCAGTCCCTAAACCCAGCCCTTTTCCATAAAGTTTGTATAAGCCCTGCGAATATGCTTCCACACTGTTAATTTCGGGAGGCAATAATGTAAAATCTTCATCTAATTGAATATTATATGATCCTAGGCCAGCATATAAACTTGGCTTTACCTGAGTAGCAGTCATAGATGGTACAATACAAAAATATTTCCCATTTCTAAGGTAGATGGAAGCTCGCTCGCTACCAAAAAGTATATAATCTCTACTTTCTGACCATCCAGTGCTGACTCTTACTGAAGACACATCCAGAAAAATAGTATCTCCTTCGTGGGCTTGCTTTGGTGAAAAATCAGTGAAGTTCGGCAGGTTTTTCACAAATACAGCATTTTTTAGTGAGTCGGTTTGTCCTGCAAAACTTACTTTTAAATCATTAAACCCGCCTTGGTTCGCATATACTCTGCAACGTAAAAATTGAGTACTACTTTCTAAAACAGGTAACTTCTTTCCTCCAACAATCACCTCGTTATTTGTTTCTATCGGACTGAAGTTCTTGCCTGTGATTGTAATCACTTCGCCTGTGTTTAACTCTTTTGGAGATACATCCAATATTTCAACAGGGGGTAAATTGGCTGTGGTGACAGTTATTAGTTCACCAGACTGAACCTTAATATCATAAGTAGCCTTATTTAAGCCTATGGGAACAACTGCTTGTATTTCGTTTGTATTGGCATCTAACACTTTTGCTTCAAAACCATCAAAAAATACTCTATTAAAAGTTTTCAATATGTTCGATGGATGAAAATAACGCCCCTCAATCAAAACGGTATCATTTATTGCAGGGGATGCAGGTGTTACCTGTGTTATAGTAGCATTTTTAAGTCTAAATGGGTCTAAAGAAGGCGCTGTCACTTCTCCTATCTTCAATTGAAAGTTGTTGGCTGAATCTGCTATCCTATCTGGTACTACAAACTTGATAATAGAATCGCTGGCATAATGGACGTTTACTTTAATATCAGGATTTAAAAGAATTATATTGTTCTCAGTAATCAGGTCAAAGTAGGAACCTTGCACTGTAATAGTATCAAGCCAGGTTACTTGTTTTGGATAAAAATCATTGACTATGTGCAAAACTCCACTTGCTGGTGAAAAAGCCTCTCTTTGTCCATACACTACATTTTTATCCGTTTTGACAAATGCTCGGTAAAACGTCCGCAGGCCTTGCTGAAAACCTCGATTTACTTTTGCCTCAAACTTGGTAAGGTCACTCTTGTTTCCTAATGAAATGCTATAAGCGGAGTCTAAAATAGGGTTTTGGTTGGTAGTGGACCACACAAACCCGTGATCGGTAACCGTCTCTCCGTTGAACCCTTGTACCTGACCAAACATTGTTACACCATTAGATTGTACTACTGGTTCTAATGTATTGATTTGAGGAAAAGATTTGGGTAAGACTTCTTTCTTTTTGCATGTTGTAAATAAGAAAGGGATTAAAATAAGAAGAATGGTAAGTTTTTTCACTTTTATTTATAGTTTTAATCACATTATATAGGCTGCAAAAGTAAGCATTCATCTATAATAAAACTAGTTTTTCCTCAAATGCCCTTTATGTACTGACCCAAATTGTCCGCAAAATGTCCTTCAGCAGACAAAACTAATGTGCTACATTTGTCAACTTCACATTGCCAAAGTTTAAAACCCACTTAAAAAGTAAACAAAATGAATTTAAAAGCTCAAAATCCGGCCTTGTTGATTGTAGATGTACAAAAAGGCTTCGAAGAGGTAGATTATTGGGGAGGCAACCGTAACAATCCCGATGCTGAGGATAAAGCACTCCAAATACTCGCCAAGTGGCGCGCATTGAATTTACCTATTTTTCATATTCAGCATAGCTCCACCGAGCCTCAATCTAAGCTACACCCTTCCCACCCTGGGTTTGAACTCAAAGACGGATTTAAACCCCAGGGAGAAGAACCTTTGATCGTAAAAAACGTGAATAGTGCTTTTATTGGCACTGATTTAAAAGAGAGACTGGATGCTCAGGGCATTGACACAGTAGTAATTGTAGGGCTTACCACCAATCATTGTATCTCTACTACTACTCGTATGGCGGGTAATCTGGGCTATAAGACTTACCTTGTCAACGATGCTACTGCTACTTTTGATCGGGTAGGAATCAATGGTGAAAAGTACGACGCCGAAACGTTGCATATGACTACTATGGCTAGCTTACACAATGAGTTTGCTACAGTGGTGAATTTGGCGGATTTGTTGGAGACACTATAAAGATAATCCCTGACAGGTTTCAAAAACCGGTCAGGGATTCGATATTCTTCATCAAAAACCATTTAGTATACTTTAGGCATTTACAGTGGCTTTTGTGACGGATTTACGAGTTTGTTTACGCACATAGTCTTTGGGCAAATGTTTGCGTAAATCTTTCATAAAACGGTGAAAATCAACCGTAATGGTATGACGTGGCGTATTTACTTGCTTGTAGTGGGGATGGGTTACTTCCCGTTCGCATAGTTTAGCGATGTTTTTAGGGCGTGTCCATTTTCCAGCTACTTCGCGTGCCATAATTTTGCTTTGCAATTCAGCTCCTGGCCAAATACATCCCAAAGGCTGAAACATGCCTACAAAATACAGATTTCGATAACTTTCGTGGAACATTTTTAAGTATAGTGGTACCGGGCCTGAGCTATAATCAATAAAGTCTTTGTCAAAAAACGGATGTACCAGCACAAATCCAGTACAAGCAATGATGGTGTCAAATTCTTCGCTGGTGCCATCTTTAAAATGAACCGTTTTACCTTCAAAGCGCTCAATGTCTACCTTGGGTTGTACTTTTCCGTGGCGTATTTTGTACAATAACTCACTATTGATGGTAGGATGAGTTGCTCCAAACTTATCTTGGGCTTTGGGCAAACCATATTTTTCGTTGGAACCAATCATTACATTGATGAGCATGTCTGACATACGCGTACGCAACCAAGTAGGCAAAAAGTAGGTTCTGGCTCCAAATACATCGGTAGGCACTCCCATTACAAATTTTGGAATGATACGGTAACCTCTTCGCCAACTAATGGCCGTACGCTCGCTTACTCGACTGGTTTCTACGGCTACATCGCAGGCCGAATTTCCCCCGCCTATCACGAGTACTTTTTTATCTTTAAATGGATCTGATTTTTTATACACATGAGAATGCAAAAACTCTCCAGTAAATTCTCCTGGGTATTGCGGATAACGTGGCTGCCAGTGATGGCCATTACAAACCACTAAATCAGTAAAAACTTCGGTACGGGTTTCGCCCTGTTGCTCTATGGTTATTTTCCAGGTTTGGTCGTCTACCCGCTGGCAATGTTTGACCATGGTGCCAAACTCAATATGATCGTATAAGCCAAATTGACGGGCATATGCCTGAAAATAACGGCGAAGTTCGTCGTGAGAAGGATAATCAGCCACCGAGGTATCAAAATCATCGAAAGTGAAATCGGCGTATTGAGAAAGGGTTTTGGAACTGATAATATGAGTAGTCTCAAACACACTGGAGTGGCTTTCTTGTTCATTAAAAATCCAGTTGCCACCTACCTCCTGATTACGGTCGTACAATACAGCTTCAATGCCTTCATCTAATAAATTTTTTAGCGCAGTAATGCCCGAAGGCCCCGCTCCTATTACGCATGCTCTTTTGTTATTCATTTCTTATTTTTTCAAGGGAATATAATTGGGAATTAGGGTATAGTTTTCAGTTGATGACTTCTGTTAGTCATTAGTTTTTGGCTATTCGCTCTTGACTACTTCTTCATAAATCACCTCAGGTCAACTCGTTTTTTATCTTCTGTAATATGCTTTTTATCAATGAGTTACTAATTTGGCGATTAGAAGTTTGTATCAACTTTTAAAAATGTGACAACAGTGTCACTTTTCAAATATACAAAAATATGACACTACTGTCATATTTTTAACTTATATTTCTTAAAATTTATCTACGAATAGTGATAAAATGACCAAACGGGAACAAAATAAACAACAAAACGACACCGCCATTGTTCAAGCTGCTATCCGCTTATTTGCCGATAAAGGCCTGGAAGCCACCACTATAGGGGATATAGTAACTGCAAGTGGGTTGGCACGTGGGACGTTTTATAATTATTATAAAAGCAAAGATGAAATTTGGGAGAAGCTGGTAGAAAGACTTGCCAACCAAGTAAATGAAGCTATCAATAGCTTGCGACGCGAAGCCACCAATGCTCACGATTTTATTTATAAAGCGTTTATGGGGTATGCACAAGTATTGGCTGAGCCGTTGGTTTTGTCGCTTATTGTAAAAAACCAAGCCGCTTTTCGCAAAAGCTTGTTTTCCAGTCACTCGATGGTATCTATCTACAAAGACCTGGAAAATGACTTAAAAAACAGTGACTTCTTTGATTACTTAACTCCACAACAATACCAAATGCTCAGTTTTGCCATGGTGGGGGCTGGTCTGGAAATTATGGTGCAATCTTTTAATCAAGGCTCTGAATTCTCTATCCAAGAAGCTGGTAAATTTTTTACGGAGTTGTTTTTGGGAGGAATGGAGAGGATGGGAAACTTTTCTAAGTGAAAAACTAAAAATGAAAAGTGAAAAGTTGGCGCGAAGCGAGGCTTTTTAAATGAAAAATGGAGCGAAGCTGAGAGTGGATCAAGGGCATAGATTAAGTGATAAATAGAGCGAAGCTGAGAGTGGATCAGGGAGCAAGGAACAAGGTTGACGCGAAGCGTAGCTAAAGGCTAAGAGCTAATAACCAAAGGTATATTCTCATATTTGCAAAATCAATAGTTACTTCCGCTGCGCATCGCGAAACAATAGAACAATAAGCGCAGCGAAACAATGGAACAATAAGCGTAGCGGAACAATGAAACAATAAGCGCAGCGAAACAATAGAACAATACAACAATTAACCATTAAAAAAAATGAACCTAGAACTTGTACATCAAACGCCAGCAAAACCTAAGGCTGGAGTGCCCCCCATTTTATTTTTGCATGGGGCGTGGCACGGGGCTTGGTGCTGGCAAACGCATTTTATGCCTTATTTTGCCGAACAAGGTTACGAAACCTACGCCATGAGTTTGCGAGGTCATGGCAATTCGCCCAGCGATGCGCCTATTAATACCTATAGCTTGCAAGACTACATTGATGATTTGACGTCGATTGTTGCACAAATTGGCCGCCCTCCTATCATCATTGCACATTCAATGGGTGGGTTTATTCTTCAAAAGTTTTTGGAAAAACAATCCTGTGCTGGCGGAATTTTAATGGCTCCTCTCCCGCCCCATGGCGTGTTAAGATTCTCTGTTCGCTTACTATTTACCAAGCGGTATGCCCTACCCAACCTGGCAAGGTTTAATCTCAAAGGGTTGGTGAAAAATACTCGCCGAACGCGTTGGGCTTTTTTCTCAGAAGATGTGCCAGAAGAACTCGTAGCACAATATACAGCCAAAATGGTAGGGGAATCTTTCAAGGCATTCTTAGCGTTTTTGTTTCCCAAAGTAAGTGTTAATTACCACACAAAAATCCCGCTCATGGTACTAGGCGCTACCAACGATAACATCTTTACAGTCAAAGACAACCAAAGAACGGCCAAAAAATACAATGCTACGCTTAGCATTATGGAGGAGGTAGCCCACGATATGATGCTGGATACTAAACATCAGGAGGTAGCTCAGGTTATTATGAAATGGTTAGATAAAAATTTTTCAAATTAAAAATGATTGAAATTGACCATCTATTCATTTTCTCAAATACGCAAGGAAACGAGGCTAATCAATTAGTTTCTTTTGGGCTTAAGGAGGGCAGCCAGCGGGTACATCCAGGGCAAGGTACGATCAATCGTAAATTTTATTTTGAAAACTTCTTTCTGGAAATACTGTGGGTACACAATGAAGTAGAAATACGCAGTTCCTTAACCGAACCTACCAAGCTTTGGAAGCGAGCTGAATTTACTACTAACGATTATGCGCGTTTTGGGCTTTGCTTGGCAAATACCGGCGATACAGATGCGATATTTACCAATAGTGACATTTATCAGCCTGAGTTTTTTCCAGAAGGAATGTCTATCAATTTTATTGCGCACGAAGAAGCCCCTCACCTCCCTTGGACCTTTCGCCTGCCTATGAAAGGAAACACCCAACCGAAAGATGAACCACGCCAACATTCAAATCACCTTAAGAAGCTGACCAAGGCTACTTTTGGGGTTGATTTTACCAAGATAAATCCGGATTTTATTCATCAGTTTGAAAATGCTCCTATGGTGAATTTCACCGAAAACACCTACCCTTACTTATGGTTAGAATTTGATCACCACCAGCAAGGGCAAAGTAAAAACTTCCAAGATTTAGCGCTTACGATTCTCTATTAAAATACATTGAGAGCGAAAAAGCTATGAACCTTTAAGTGTTAAGCAAACCATTTTTTCCACCAATTCTGAAATACAATGAGCCCCCAAATGCGGGCGTGCATGTCTTCGGGGTTAGAAGAAAATAGTTTTTGTTTGAGTTTTTGGATTTCCTGTACTTCAAAAACCCCTTGTTCCTCAATCAATTCGTCTGATAACAAATCTTTAGTAATCAATTCTTTCAAGTCAGACTTAAGCCATTTGAGCAAAGGCACCTCAAAACCTTTCTTGGGTCTTTGATAAAGCTCTTTAGGCAAAATATCCCTAAAGGTGTCTTGTACAATTTTTTTACGATAACCTGCATCAATTTTAAATTCGGCGGGTAAACTAAAAGCAAAGTCTACCACTTCGTGAGACAAAAATGGCACCCTTACTTCGAGACCATTGGCCATAGACATAAGGTCTACTTTAGTGAGCATATCCCCAGGTAGCACCAATTGCATATCGGTGAGTAGTAGCTCATTGAAATCTGCCACTCCACTATTTTTCAACTGGCTTAGCAAATCGTTTTTTTGCTGAATGTACACCTCCTGGTTGAGTCGGCTCAGGGATTTTTCGGTAAGTAAACGATCTATTTCCTGTTCTTGGGCAAATGTGGCCCAGTTCCAGTAGCGCTCCTTTACCGAAAGTTTGGAGCCTTCGGCAAAACGATGAAATTGACGCACTTTATTGCCTAAGGTACTACTTCTCGACTTGGGAAGTTTCTTCCACAAAGAAGCCAGCGACTTCACCAAATTAGCCTGCCAATTGCTTTGGCGAAGACGATACTCCGCCGCGTGTTTGTTGTATCCCGAAAACAATTCATCGGCTCCATCGCCCGAAAGCGCCACCGTGACGTGCTGACGGGTCAATTTGCTCAAAAGATAAACGGCTATAGCAGAAGAATCGGCAAATGGCTCATCTATGTAATTGAGAATTTCATCAATATGATCGAGCATGTCTTGATTAGACACCGAAAAAACAGTATGCTCGGTACCGATTTTTTGAGCAACTAACCTGGCATAGTTGGTTTCATCAAAAAAGGCTTCGTCCTTGTACCCAATCGAGAAGGTATGCAATTTGTCGGTATGGCGGGCCGCCAGACTTGCTACTACCGAAGAATCAATGCCTCCACTGAGAAAGGAACCCAGAGGTACATCCGACACCAGGCGTTGTTGCACCGACTTTTCAAGAATTTTAGCAAAAGTTTTTTGGGCCTCGTCATAAGTGCCTGTAAAGTTGCTGACGGTTCCCTGGTAAGGAATTTCGTAAAATGCTTTTTCTTCCTGATCTTCTCGCCCTTTGATCAATAAATAATGTCCTACGGGTAATTTCCGTACTTTTTTGAGCATTGAAAAGGGTTGGGGTAAGTAGTTGAGCTGTAGGTAATGCTTGAGGCTTACATAATCCAGTTCTTTTTCAATGCCAAACCGAATCAGTGCTTTCATTTCAGAGCCAAACATGAGCTTATCTTCATCCTGGTACAGCAACAATGGTTTGATGCCAAAACGATCTCGGGCTAAAAGCATGGTGCTGGTTTCATTGTCATAAATGGCCAACGCAAAAAAACCATCAAAGCTGGCCAAACAATCTACTCCCTGATGAATATAAGCTTGTAGTACTACTTCGGTATCGGAGGCAGTCGTAAATGTTACGCCTTGGTTTTGCAGTTTTTGGCGAAGTTCGCGATAGTTGTAAATTTCTCCGTTAAAAACAATGGTGTACCTCTCGGTAGGATCGGTCATGGGCTGGTGCGACTCTGGATTGGGGTCTATAATGGCCAAACGGGTATGCCCTAAGTTGACTCGGTGAAACAGTGACGTATTGATAAAGTCGGGACCTCGTTTGCTTAGTTGTTGGGTTGCCTGCTGTAAGTTGATACTAAAGAAGCGTCCTACTTCATTGAACGCATAAATTCCAGTAATGCCGCACATTGCTTTTTTTGATTTTGTGGAGGAAATATTTGTTTGAAATTTTATAAAAGTAGCCCGTAAAATTACATGTTTCGAACAAAAATCAATATTTCAAAAACATATAGTTCCACAAAGCATTTTTCTTTTGAAGTTTGAGTTATATTATTTGCAGGAGCATACTACTAAACATTTTTGCTAAAGTTGGCCATGAGGACACGGCCAACGGCGCGGTTGCCTTCGTTTGTGTCTTCACAAACGAAAAATGTCTAGTAGTATGTTAGAGGAGTTATCTCAAATAATAATTTATTTGTTGGTAAAGTCATAAAACATTGGATTAAACTGAATCACTCCTGATCTTTGCTTGTTTATAGGATTACTATACAATTTTTTAAGCTAACACTCTTTTAATAATACATCCGGTTTTGGGGAAAACATTGATTAATTATCGTCGCCTGAGCATAGGTACGCTCGTGGTATTAGCATTGGTTTGTGGTTATTTCGGTTATAAAGCCGCTTGTATTCAATTCAACTATGACTTTGAGGCATTTTATCCTACCAACGATCCTGATGCGGACTTTTTTTTGAAGCATCGCCAAAAATACGGCAATGCCAACGACTTTGTCTTGATTGGAATTGAACGAAAGGCAGGTATATTCCAGCAAACGTTTCTGCAAAAGATTCATCTGATCACCCAACAACTCAAAAAACTTCCCCACGTAAAACAAGTATCTTCACCTACTACGGTGTACAGTTATCAGCGTGATCCTCTTTTGGGTACTCCTATCAAGCGGCGTTACTTGCACTATCGCCAACCTGCTTATTACAAGGCCGACTCTGCTCGTATTTATCAAAACCCAGAACTTACCAGTCATTTTTTTGCTCCCAATGGCCAGGCCATCAATATTTTGGTACGACACCAAACCCAACTTCCCCCTAAAGCCGAACGTCAGCTTTCTCAACAGATTAGTCATTTATTGAAAACAAATAATTTCGAACAACATCACCTGGCGGGGCGTATTATTGGACAATCGTATTATGTAAGCCTGCTTCGCAAAGAGGTGGTATTGTTTGTAGGGTCTTCTTTTGCGCTGATTTTGATCGTGCTTATTCTTACCTTTCGCTCGGTATGGGGGGTGCTATTACCCGTAGGCATTATAGGCGCTTCTATTGTGGGCACTTTAGGCATTATGACCGATACAGGCAAGTCTATGGACTTGATTTTGAATGCGATGCCTACTATTTTGTTGGTCATTAGTTTGTCCAATGTCATTCATTTGCTCTCTAAGTTTTTAGAAGAGCTACGCAAAGGGTCCAGCAAAATGGAAGCACTCAAATGTGCTTACGTGCAAGTAGGTTTAGCCACTTTTCTGACCACGCTTACTACCGGAGTCGGATTTATGTCATTGGCCACTGCCAACGTGAGAGCCATTGCCGAATTTGGCATTTATTGTACGGTAGGCCTTATACTTTCTTTTATTTTTGCCTATACCTTATTGCCTGCGGTACTGGTATTGATGAAAAGCCCCAAAGCTACCCACAACTACCGTAGCTATAGCTTTTGGCGCAAAACTTTGTTGGGTTGGTTTAGATTGGTACTTCGTTATCCCAAGGCTATTGTAGGCGTAAGTTTGGTCATTACATTGTTGAGTGTGTTTTTTCTGCTTCGGGTAGAAGAAAACTCCTATCTGATGGAAGACCTGAGTGAACGAAGTTATATCAAGCAGGACTTTCAGTTTTTTGAAAAAACTTTTGCGGGTACTCGCCCTTTCGAGATTGCACTACAAATCACAGATTCTACTAAAAACCTACTAGATTTTGAAGTATTACAATCGCTGGAAAGTATAGAAGCATTTGCCCAGGAAAACTTTGGGCTTGCCCATATTTGGTCGCCTTTGGCTTTGGTAAAAAATGCCCATAGAGCCTTGAATGGCAACACTCAGAATGAGTATCGTTTGCCTAAAGACCGAGAAGCCTTTGATAAAATCATTAAAGAGCTGAAAAAACATCGTAAACTAGGCTCGGTAAAAGCCATTTTGCAAACCAACCTTAAGGAAGGTCGCATTCATAGCCTGATGAAAGATGTGGGCAGCAAAAAATTTAAAGTAATGGATGCCAAGATGAATGCATTTATGGCTGAGCATTCCAGCAAAAGTTGGCTCAATTACAAAGTCACAGGCTCAGTGGTGTTGGTCGACAAAAACAACAACAACTTGTTTCATAGCCTATGGCAGAGCTTATTGTTTGCGTTTGTGGTGATTGGGCTTATCATTGGTTTTTTGTATAAGTCCTTCAAATTTGTATTGGTGAGCCTGATCGCTAATATTTTGCCACTATTGGTAGTAGCAGGAGTCATGGGATTGACAGGGCTAAGTATGAAACTCTCTACGACCATTGTATTTACGATTGCTTTCGGGATAGCGGTAGATGATACCATTCATTTTTTGAGCAAATTACGTATTGAGCTACGCAAGGGTAAAAGCATGTTGTATGCCATCAAAAGTACTTATTTATCGGCGGGTAAAGCCATTGTACTCACCAGTCTGGTATTGTGTGGTGGCTTTCTTACCTTATCATTATCTTCTTTTCTGGGTACTTTTTATCTGGGGTTATTGGTAAGCATTACCTTGTTTATGGCGGTATTGTCTGATTTGTTTTTGCTTCCAGCCTTGTTAATTTTAACTGCACGCAAGCCCAAGAAAGGTTCCACTGTAAACCCTCAATATGAATCATTGAAATCGCCTCATGGCAACTAAATTATGTATCTTTCAAAACAATAATGCCCAATTTTTTGTCTAACAGACAACCTTTAAGGCCAAGACTTTTGTAAAGACAATGGAGCCGTTTTTCGAAACGTTGGCTTCATCATCTTATACTATAAAAGTGCACTTAAAATACGATTATTTTCAATGAAAAACTTTAGTCTATTTGTATTGAGTTTACTCCTGATGACTGCTTGCATCAGTGAATCCAGAGAGGATTTATTGGCTCCTCCAGCCAATCCTAACACCCCTATAAACGATTTAACCAACGCGACTATTTGGACTGGGTCCAATATTACTTTTGCCAAAGAAGCAGGAGCCGACCCTCAACAAGCTGTCAACCAAGACCGACTTACTGACAATGTTTGGATTACTCGTGGAAATAATGGAGGGGAGATTTATAACATCAAACAAGAAAACAGATCTAGTAAAGGTTCCAGTCCAGCTGATACCGAATGGGCCATAGGTTCTATTGATGATGCGGCCAATCTAACCTTTCAGCCTTTTAGAGCCGCAGTAGGTTCCCCTCAAAGTGTTACTGGCAAAGATTTGGTGCTTCACCTTATTCAAGACGATATTTACCTGAGTGTAAAGTTTACTTTTTGGGGTTCAAGCAGAAATGGAAGATTTACTTATGAGCGGTCTACACCCTGATAAAAATCGGGCATTTCACCCTTCACTAAACAAGCGTGAAATGCCCAAAACCCTTTATCAAATTCTCTTAATCCTAATGGTGTATCACTTGGTTACTTTTCACTTCTTTTTCAATGATCCTGAGCATTTCTTTCCGTATTAAACCACTAAAAGGTTTTATAAAAAACCAATAAATTGAAAAAGTAATCTTAGTCTTTTTTTTATGGCATTTCACTCTTGTTTCCGTACTTACCCTACACTTATTATTTCCTAAATCTTCAAACTTAAAGTTCCAGGCTGATTGCATACGGTAACCTTTTGCCCCATTGATAAATGCCTCTTTATTCTCTATCCATTGTATTTCCGAGTTTGCCCAAAAACCATATAAAAACTCGTTTGGAGGCCTTTCTTCTAAGTGGGTAAATTTAACTTCCTGGGTAAAATCCTGAAACTTAGTTTTAGAAAAAGGCATCCCACGAAGACGAAATAGCAAGGCAATGATCTTAGATTTTGCCAAGTCAACGCCTAAGGTTGCTTGATAACATTCTTCGGGCGATCCAGTGATGATTTTACTATGAACTTCATTGAAATCATATTTAGATAAATACTTGTCTATTAAACTCATCATATTTTCTTTTTTCTAATTACAATAAATTTATCATCAATCTATTTTTCAATATTTACTGAAAGTACTGAACATAAAATCAAAACGGTTTCAAAAGAAAAATTGTTTGCCCCCTAGAAAAAAATCCAAATAAACTTTTCTTTCCTTATGCGTGTTCATTATCCAAACAAAATCTCCTAAAAGAAATTAAAACAAGAGATATGGAAAAGCCGCAGGTAATGTACATTTTTGATCCGCTCTGTGGGTGGTGTTATGGATTTAGTCCAGTAATCAAAAAACTCAAGGATGAATTTCAGGAAGTCTTTGATTTTAAGGTATATACGGGTGGAATGGTGCTGGGTGATCGGATAGGTACCATTGCCGAAAAGTTTAAGTTTTTGCAAGATGGAGCCGTAGAAAATGTAGAAAAAACTACAGGGGTACAGTTTGGAGAAGCCTTTAAAACCAATATGCTGGAAAAAGGAGATTACATCGTTAACTCTGAGCCCCCTTCTATTGCTTTTACCTCTTTGCGAGCATTGGCTCCCAATCAAGACATAGAACTAGCCCATGATATACAAAACGCGCTCTATCGTGATGGCAAAAGCTTTAACGAAATTGATACTTATTTAGAGCTTGCTGATCAATACAATATTGCCCGAGAGGATTTTCAGCAGGTATATGAAAACCCCGAGGCCCGTCAACGTACTTATGCCGAATTTCAAATGATTCAGCAATTGGGTATCAATGGTTACCCTACGGTGGTTGCCATTATTGGTGAGCAGGGTTATATGCTCTCTCGTGGCTTTCAGCCTTACGAACAGTTGAGCGCTACTTTGAAGAAAATCCAAGAGGAAAAACTAGGAGTAAGTTCTTAATGGAAAACGCGGGAAGCTATTAGTTTTTAGCCGTTGGCTATTCCCCAATATACCCAGCAAGGAAAAAATATATAGGTGCTTGACTCGTAAGTCAGGCATTTTTTTTTGTTGGAAAGCCAAACTACACCCTGTATTTTTGGGTTTAACACACAACCAATAACCTGATTTTATGAACACACCTCATGTATTTTTAGTGGTCTTACTATGCCTCAATTTATGCGCACTAGATGCCTTGGCGCAGTATTCTCCCGAAAGCTACCCCAATGAAGTATACACCCGTGAAAAATACGCGCCTAAAATTGATAGCTTACGCAAACTATGTGGTTATCGTAAAAAAATTCCCGCCGAATTTGAGCTTCAAACTTTACTGGCGCTCTCTCATTATCCTGATTTGTATCGGGCCCGCATCAAGTTTATTTATCGTAAAAAAGTACAACTCCCCATTGCGGCTCGCCCAGCCCTGGGCCCGTTGGACATCTTGTTTCGGTTTCGCAAAGGACGCCAATACAAAATCGTGATGCGGATAGGGACCCCATATATGCTCAATCGTACTTTTAACCAGCAAGTGGGTATTCTGGGTCACGAGCTGGCTCATATCCAGTTTTATCATCATTGTAGTAACCTAGGCTTGTTCCGGGTAGGCTTTTGTTACCTTACCAGTCGCCGTTATCGTTGGACTTTTGAACTGGATACCGACAAACGTGCCATTGATTTTGGCTTTGGCTATCAGTACCTCAGCTTTCCGATTTATATGTATACCAGAGCCGTGAGGAGTTACATGAAGGAAAAAGGGTTTCTTAAGTGAAAAGCTTTGCTACGCAAGTGAAAAACTAAAAATGAAAAGTGAGCGCGAAGCGAAAATTTGTCGAGTCTAGAGAGTTCCCTCCTGTTTAGGAGGGCTAGGGTGGTATTTTAAGTAAAAAACTAAAAGTGAAAAATGGCGCGAAGCGAAGGTTATTTTGTTGATAGTCAGGAGTTGGTAGTTAGAAGTTTTTTAGTCCATAGTTTTGCGATGCCTCGCAGAATAATTCATAATTGATCAATTTATAATTCATCATTGACCATTCACCACTGATCATTAAAAAGGTAATTCATAACTCATAATTCACCTTTATATTCTCACATTTGCAAAAACTAAATCTCGATTGGTTTTGTTTAAAGATACGAATTATTACAGAAACAATCTTTAAACAAAAATTCCCTCATGAAGAAATACGATTCCATTATCATTGGTGCTGGCCAGGCAGGCCCGTCTTTATCGGCACATTTGGCAGCCAAAGGCGAAAAAGTAGCCATTATAGAAGGTCATAAGTTTGGTGGCACCTGTGTAAATTATGGCTGTACTCCCACCAAAACCCTGGTTGCCAGTGCTCGAGCAGCCCATATGGCGCGTCGAGGAGCCGACTTTGGGGTCGTGATTCCAGGTGATATTCAGATAGACTTGAAAAAGGTAAAAGCCCGCAAGGACGAGCAAGTCAATAAATCGAATAAGGGAGTAGAGAACTGGCTCAAAAACACTCCTAATCTGGATGTGTACGAAGCGTATGCTCAGTTTGAAAGTGCCAATACTCTAAAAGTAGGCGATGAAGTGCTGGAAGGTGATAAGATTTTCATCAATGTAGGTGGTTATCCCAGAGTATTAGACCATGTAAAAACGGCTCGCTACCTGACCAACCGCACCATATTGGAGTTGGAGGAGGTGCCTGAACATTTGATCGTGATTGGGGGAAGTTATATTGGCCTTGAGTTTGGGCAAATGTATCGTCGCTTTGGAAGCAAGGTGACCATTGTAGAAATGGGTAGTCGATTGGTGTCTCGCGAAGATGAGGATGTATCGCTGGAAATTCAGAAAATTCTCGAGAACGAGGGCATTCATTTAAGGTTGGAAGCAGAATGTATGGAAGCCATCATGGATGGAGACGATGTATTGGTAAATGTGGAATGCAAAGAGGGTGATCCTCAAATTAGAGGTTCACACGTTTTGATTGCCATTGGGCGCATTCCTAATACCGAACGGCTAGGTCTGGAAAAAGCAGGCGTAGCAGTAGACGAACGAGGTTTTATCAAGGTAGACGATCATTTGCGTACCAGTGTGCCTCATATTTGGGCTTTGGGCGATTGCAATGGCCAAGGTGCGTTTACTCACACGGCTTACAATGATTATGAAATTGTCGCTGATAACTTGGCAGGAGGCAACCGCAAAGTAAGCGACCGAATTTTATGCTATGGTCTATACGTGGATCCACCTTTGGCCAGGGTAGGTATGACCGAAACACAAGCGAAAGCAAGTGGCAAAAAAATCTTAAAAGGTTACCGACCGATGGCCAAGGTTTCACGTGCCCGAGAAAAGGGGGAAGATCAGGGATTTATGAAGGTGTTGGTAGATGCCGAAACGGAACAAATTCTGGGGGCTACTATTCTGGGAGTAGGTGGTGATGAGCTGATTCACTCGCTGTTGGACACCATGTATGCTGAGAAACCTTATACCCTCATTGCTAATGCCGTGCACATTCACCCGACGGTTTCGGAGCTGATTCCTACGATGTTGCAAGGATTACAGCCGCTCACATAATTTTCACAAAAAATATCGAATATCGATTAACGAATATAGAATTTCGAGCAATTACTTCTAGGCAAATGCTCTTTCTGAAATCGTTAATCGATGTTCATTAATCATTATTCCATTAAATCAATATATGTTTAGCTCAGAAATGATGGTAAAAATCAGCCTGAAAACATTTCTTCCTTTACCAAACACCCTATTTAGCTAATTCTACTCCACTGGGTTTGGGTTTTCTGGTCACTGTTCATGAAATCTTTCATTTTGTTGTTTTCCAGGCTTTGTAGTTCAGGGTCTTCTTCAATGATTTCTTGAGCCATTTTACGCGCTTCTTGTAAAATTTTGCTGTCTTTGGCCAAATCGGCAATTTGTAGATTCATGAGTCCACTTTGCTGGGTACCCATCATGTTACCTGGCCCGCGAAGCTTGAGGTCTACATCGGCAATTTCAAACCCATTGTTGGTTTTTACCATCGTATCTATTCGGGTACGGCCTTCTTTGCTAATTTTGTATTCGGTCATCAATATGCAATACGACTGATTGCCTCCTCGACCTACCCGACCCCGCAACTGGTGTAGCTGCGATAAACCAAATCGCTCGGCATTTTCAATGACAATCACAGTAGAGTTGGGCACATCTACCCCTACCTCAATCACGGTAGTAGCTACCATAATTTGCGTTTCGCCTTTTTTGAAACGTTGCATCTCGTAGTCTTTGTCTACACTGCTCATTTGCCCATGCACAATGCTAAGATGATAATCGGGGAAAGCCCGTTGGATGCTTTCGTAGCCGTCCATTACATTTTTATACTCCAGGGTTTCCGATTCTTCCACCAATGGATACACAATATACACCTGACGGCCGAGTTCGATTTGCTCTTTCAAAAAACCAAATACCCGCAAACGTTGGGCTTCGTAACGGTGTACCGTTTTGATGGGTTTTCGCCCTGCGGGCAGTTCATCTATAATTGATACATCTAAGTCTCCATACAAGGTCATCGCCAGGGTACGAGGAATGGGTGTTGCCGTCATCACCAACACATGCGGATACAGGTTATTATTGTTCTTTTTCCACAACTTACTACGCTGTTCTACCCCAAAGCGGTGCTGCTCATCGATGATACACAGTCCTAAGTTGTCAAACTGCACCTTGTCCTCAAAAAGAGCGTGAGTACCTACCAATATTTTCAGGTTGCCATTTTCAAGGCGGCCGTGGAGCACTCTACGGTCTTTGGTTCTGGTAGATCCGGTCAAAATATCGATGGTAATCCCCAATAAATCCGCAAATTTTTTAAGACCCTGGTAATGCTGCTCGGCCAAAATTTCGGTAGGTGCTACCATACAGGCTTGTGCTCCATTACCAATGGCACTCAGCATGGAGATAAAGGCCACCATGGTTTTACCACTTCCTACGTCTCCCTGGAGCAATCGATTCATTTGACGCCCCGAGGCCATATCTCGATAAATTTCCCGACAAACGCGCTTTTGGGCTCCAGTCAGTTCAAATGGCAAGTGGTTGTTGTAAAAGTCGGTAATCAGGGCTGTATCTTTGAAAACCTGCCCCTGATAGATCATTTTTTTGTGCTTTTGCTGCTTGAGCAGTTTCAACTGAATGAAAAACAGCTCCTCGAACTTTAGGCGGGTCGTAGCACGCTTGAGCCACTGTTGGTCTTTAGGGAAGTGAATATTGATGACCGCATCACGGCGAGAAATCATACGGTAGCGTTGTAGAATGGCTTCCGAAAGATTTTCTTCAATGTGTTGATAAGCCATTGGCAGCAGGGTTCGCAACATTTTGCTGAGGGCCTTGCTGTGTAAGTATTTTTTTTTGAGCTTCTCAGTCACGCTGTATACCGGCTGCAAAAAACCGGACTGGTTTTCGGCTGGATTGAAAATTTCTATTTCCGGGTGGGCAATACTGATTTTTTGAAAGGAGAATTGAGGCTTGCCAAATACCAAATAGGTAGCATTGGTATTGATTTGCTTTTGCATCCAGGATACTCCCTTAAACCAAATCAACTCCATTTCTCCAGTGCCATCCCCAAAGTAAGCTACCAATCTTTTTTTGTGCCCCTCCCCTATTACTTGGGTATTTACAATCCGTCCGCTCAATTGTACTGCCGACATGCCCTCGTTTAACTCAGCAATTCGGTGGATTTTTGTGCGGTCTTCGTGTTTGAACGGGTAATGTAAAATAAGGTCGCTGTAGGTAAAAATGCCTAGTTCTTTATTGAGTAACTCAGCCTTGGCGGGTCCTACCCCTTTCAAAAATTCAATCTTTTTAGAAAAGAAATCTGCCATGCAATTTTCACTTCGTTTATCTTTTAAAATTACTCAAAAACTGGGCATTTACCAAAACTAAAGTAGCAAGCAGAGTTGTAGAAATTTAAATAAAAAAATTTAATAAAGTTAGGAGTCGTTATACAGTCAAATGGTTACGTAAAGCGCAGCAAAACTACTTATTGTAAAGTTTGATTATCAGGGAGATCAAAGACTTCAGGATATGTTTAAATATTATGTTACTTAGTTTACCCTGTATTTGGTAGTAGCACTATTTAAGCTATTGCAAAAAGCCCTTTAGTTTTCCGACTTCCTGGGCGGGGTTGGCTTTTTGATACAGGATTTTATACACTGCCTTGGTAATGGGCATGTCTACATTGAATTGCTCATTGATTTTATAAATGCTCTTGACCGCATAATAACCCTCAGCAATCATATTCATCTCAACTTGAGCCGATTTTACGGTATATCCCCGGCCAATCATATTACCAAAAGTACGGTTTCGGCTAAATTGAGAATAAGCCGTGACTAGCAAATCGCCTAAATACGCCGAGGCGTTGAGGTCACGTTGTTGAGGGTAGGCAGCCTCCACAAATCGCTTGATTTCTTGCATGGCATTGGACACCAACACTGCCTGAAAGTTATCGCCATAGTTGAGCCCATGGGCAATACCGCAAGCCAAGGCAATGATGTTTTTCATCACTGCTACATATTCTACTCCAAACACGTCAGAGCTGGCAATTGCTTTGATGTATCGGTTAGACAGCAAATCGGCAAAATGAGATGCATGACGCTCATTTTCAGAGGCAATGGTCAGGTAAGATTGCTTTTCCAGGGCTACTTCTTCGGCGTGACAAGGGCCCGCAATGACTGCCATATTCTCCGGCAACACTTGATAGGTTTGTTCCAATAATTCGGTGATTAACCAGTTTTTTTCAGGCACAACTCCTTTCACGGCAGACACCAGCACTTTATTGGCTAAATCTTCGGCCTGTAAAGGGTGTAGGGCCTCTTGTACAAAAGCCGCCGGGATAGCAATAATGACATAGTCGGCTTTGGTAACTGCCTCTCGTATGTCATTGAATAACGCTACTTTTTCGGGGTGAATGGCCACATCACTCAAATAATTGGGGTTGTGTCTATAAGCCTGGATGTGCTCTAGGGCTTGCTGGTTGCGTAGCCACCAATGCACTTTTACGGGGCTTTCGGTGAGTATTTTTACCAAGGCTGTTGCCCAACTACCAGCGCCTATCATAGCCACGGTAGGAGTATGTTGAGGAGTAAAAGTTTGTGTAACCAATGTGCTAAATCAATCAATGAGGCTGCAATTTTAAGTCTTTTCATCCATAAACACAATTTTATTCCTTAGTACCAAAAATTGAATAAAAATGACGCCTCCCAAACAAAAAATAGCTCCACTTTCTATTGGTTTAGATGTACTATAGTTATAAACAATCTAAAGTAACATGCCCAAATATTTATTCCTTTGTTTATTAGTGATAGGTACTTATCAGGTTGGTCAAACCCAAAAGTTATTGGATGCCAAAGAACTCAAAAAAACCAAAGTATTTCGTTCGCTCAAAGAAGCCCTCAAAACTCCCGAAGAAGTATACCGTCTGAAGATTCAAGCTAAAAGATTGACTCGTATTCCTTCGCAGGTTTTTAAGCTCAGAAACCTACAATATTTGTCACTGTCTTTCAACAACATCCGCCAAATCCCTCCTGAGATTGCGTTGCTCTCCAAGCTTCAGGTACTTATTATAAGTAGTAACCAGCTCACCAGCCTGCCCAAAGAATTAGCGCAGCTCAAACACCTACGAAAAATCATGTTTTCAGAAAACAAATTTGTCAATGTACCTGCCGTAGTTATGCAAATACCCACGCTCGAAGAAGTGTTTTTTGATGGCAATCAAATCAAGGCTATTCCAGATAGCTTCTGGGATTTACCGTTGTTATTTCAGGCCAGCTTTGCCCGTAATCGCCTGACTGCTATAAGTGCTGCCATCCAAAAAGCCCAAAGCCTGGCCTTGCTCAATATCCCTCACAATCAAGTCAAGACCTTTCCAAGTGAAATGAGCAAGTTACAAAAACTGAAAACGATTTATGCTTACAAAAACCAGTTGACTATGCTCCCTAAGTCGTTTAGCAAGCTTAAAAACTTGATTTTACTGTCTATTTATGGCAATACGTGGGAACTGCGCAGTCAAGCAGATCAAATCAAAGAAATGCTACCTTATGCTCGAATAGAGTTTGTCAAAGGAATTTTTTAACAACATTGGAGTTTGCCCAATCGGGTGATTATTTGTATTATAAGGTACAAATTATTACCGAACTAAATATTTCAATTATGAAACGAAATTTTTGGGCAACTTTTGCGCTCACCCTCCTCCTTGCTTGTGGGCAATTACAGGCACAAACCCTCAAGATAGATGCTTATACCAAATGCCAAGTGGCACTCATCTCAAAAACTGAAATTGGTAATGCTCCATACGGCTGGTGGTCGATATGGCAGAAAAAGAAAAAAAGCAAAGACTACAAAACTACTCCTTGTACCTTCAAAGGTCTCACTCCTGATATTTATACCATAGTGGTGTATAACCAGGCAGCAAGTCCGGGAGATGATCAAAGTGATGGAGTGATCTTAAAAGAGGTTGTGGTCAGCAAAAAGTTTAATCTAAAGGCTTATTACGAAAAATCTGATTTTAAAGAGTGGAATTGCCTGAGTTGTCCCTGGCTGTATGTCTACAATGGAAAATGTTTTGTAAAGCAAACCGAAATCCTAAAAGACGTGGTGGGACAAGCTAACAAAACCACTACTTATTTTACCATTGACCCTAAGGTGGTTATTGATGGGAAGCTTCGCCTGAAAGTACAGGAAGAAAAAGACGAAATCACCCACCTGGAGCAATTACAAGTTCGCATTGATGGAAAAGTTTACCGACCTCAATACTCTAAAAAATATAGTAAGTTACTGGCTCAAAACGACGAACAATACCTCAAACTTAAAAAAGGGACTTCAGTCGAGGTAATTTTTGATTTACCCAAAAATCTACAAGCCAGCGACAAAATTGTACTCGAGTCTACTGGTTTTTATATTCCCGATGCTCAATTTTTAGAAGCGGTTTATCAAAAATATTTAGTTACTGATAAGTAAAATCATTTTCTCATGGTATTGCAAGTCAGCAGGGGCGATCTCTGCTGGCTTTTTTGTTGATGATGCTCAAATATCTTGTCACTTTTTTACTGTTGTTGGGTATACTCACCACAAAAGCCCAAAACCAATCTTATACCCCAGGTTTTGCCGATTTACACAACAGTGCGCTTTATCGTTTATTCGTTACCCAAAACACCCATGGGCTAGACGATCATCGTTTTGCGGTAAATCTTCAGGCTATTCGACAGCTAAACACTCGATTAATGGTGTTTTCCATAGGAATTCCTCGCTTTAGCATGCGCCACCCCGATACAGTACGCATCGAGCAATTAGTGGTTTTTCTCCAAAAATTCAAGACTCATATTCAACAAAAGTATCCTGATTTTCAGTTTATTGATGATACACCCAAAGATACAAACAAAATTCGCTGGATGTTTGCCCTGGAAGGCACCCATTTGCTTAAGGGTAAATTACATTGGGTAGATTCGCTCCATCGAGCAGGGGTTCGGATGATTGGGCTGGCGCATTGGTTTCACAATCATTTTATTGTCAACCCTCACGATACAGCTTACCAACAGCGGGCCCCCGAAAGAATCAACGATCAATCGGTGCTTTCGCCTCGTGGTCGGGCCTTGGTCAAGTATTTAATCAGTAAAAACATTTGGCTGGATGTATCGCATTTGCGTCATACTGCATTTACCCAAGTAGTGGCTTTGAACCAACGCCGCACCCCTTTGATAGCGAGTCATTCCAATGCCTATGGAGTTTGTCCTAATTCTCGCAACCTGACCGATGCCCAGATGAAAGCCATTGTCGACTCAGGAGGGCTGATTGGAGTCTGCTTGCATCGCCCGCTCATTGCTCAAAAAGACAAAGTAGCTACTTTGGGCAAACTGGTAGATCATATTCAATACCTCATCAAAGTAGCGGGGAACGCCCACGTAGCCATTGGCACTGATCTGGAAGGCCTCATTCGTCCCCCAAAATCGCTCAATCGTTTAGAATATCTCACGAAAATTGCACAGGAGATGCAAAAAAGAGGGATAAAGGCTACCGTGATTGAACAAGTTATGTGGCAAAATGCTGTGCGCGTTTTGGGAGGAAATTGATTTTGTGTGTATCTTCACAGGTGATCAAATGTCATAACCAAGAGTCAAAATGAACCAACAAGGATACTATATCAAAGAAAACATCTTATCACCTACAGAAACTCAGCAACTTGGCCAATGGATTGAAAACGCTACTCATGACAATCCCAATTTTAGAGTAGGTAAGGATTTATTTGCCATCCGCAATTTATTGGGTGAAATTCCTGCTTTACAATCCCTTCTCCAAAACAACCGATTAACTAAGCTTTTGGACAATCACTTTACAGACCAAAACTACCATTGTATCAAGGCCATATTTTTTGATAAACCTCCGCAATCCAATTGGGTAGTCAATTGGCATCAAGATCTGACCATCAACGTAAAAGATAAACCTGCTTCTTTTTTGTATTCTGGATTGGCTTCTGGGTCATCTTCCCAAGACGATTTTCGCCAATGGATCCAAAAATCTTCCTTTTGGTCGGTACAACCTCCCCTTCGCTATCTACAAAACATCGTCACGGTACGCTTACATTTAGAAGATTGTCTGGCCGAAAACGGAGCCTTGAAAATATTGGCAGGCTCTCATCAGCTTGGTATTACGGCTGCTCAAGAACTGGAACAATTGAAAGAAAATTTTGAAGAAGTAACTTGTGAAGTTCCGCAAGGCGGAGCGCTGGTAATGTCACCTTTGACTTGGCACGCATCTTCTAAAAACCGAAGTACCCAGCATCGCAGGGTCATTCATTTAGAATTTAGTGATATGCACCTGTCTCAAGGTTTAGAATGGTCGGAATGTTATTAGATTTGTAGCTTTCTTACACAAACTCTTACCGATATGCATTACCAAGCCATTGTGGTAGGTCTGGGCTCTATGGGCGCAGCTACCACCTACTATTTAGCCCAGCAAGGGATTAAAGTGTTGGGTTTAGAACAATATGCCATCGTGCACGAAAATGGCTCACACGCAGGTCAAAGTCGGATTATTCGCAAGGCATATGCCGAACACCCTGATTATGTGCCTTTGTTGCATAAAGCCTACGAAAACTGGGCAAAGTTTGAACAAGCTACTGAACAGCAATTTTTCAATGATACTGGCTTGGTATATTTTGGTCTACCTGATGCGCCTTTTATACAAGGAGTAAAAACTTCTGCCAAAGCACACCATATTCCCGTAGAGCTATATGATTCCAAAGAAGGACAGTCTAAATTTCCGTGGTTTCACATTCCAGATGCATACCAGGTAGCCTGGGAACCAGAGGCGGGCTATGTAACCCCCGAAAGAACCATTGCCAGCTTTACCCAACAGGCCCAGAAGGCGGGTGCCATTTTACAAGCGCAGGAAACAGTACAAAACTGGCAACTTAAAGGCACACAACAAATAGAAGTAACCACCAATAAAGCAACTTACACCACCGAAAGACTCATTATTACCGCAGGGGCTTATGCTTCTCAATTGTTACCCAATCTTGGGCGACCTTTACAAACTACCCGACAATTGCTGGCTTGGGTACAGCTTGACAAACCCATAGATTTAAGCAAATTACCTTGCTGGATTTTTGAAGTACCAGAAGTTGATGGCATTTATTATGGCTTTCCCGCAATACAACCTCCTTGGCTATTTGATCCATCTACTCCAGTAAAAGGGTTCAAAGTAGCCCACCACACCCGAGGACAAGCAATTATAACAAACCAGCACTCACTCCTGCCAGACGAAGCTTACATTGCTCAAGAAAAAGAAAACTTGCAAAACTTCTTACAGACCTATTTCCCGACATTGAATGGTGCATTTGTGGAGGTAAAGCAATGCTTGTACACTTATTCGCCTGACGAACATTTTATCATAGACTATCTACCTAATACCGACCGACGGGTCGTTGTGGCTACTGGGTTTAGTGGTCACGGGTTCAAGTTTGTACCTGCTATAGGCGAAGTATTGGCCAATTTGGCCTTAGGCAATACCGAAACGGATGAATTGATTGATTTTTTGCGGTTAAAAAGGTTTCAATAAGAGGTGCCACCGTATTTTATTTGAGTAGCTGTTCCAAAGGTTGCCACAGGCCACGCCAATCATAAAACTCGGTTCCCTTGAACTTCTTTTTATAATCGTAATGAGAGTTTTCGGCAAAAGAATACCCGGTGTATACGTGATTTTTGCCTGTTTTGCGGGCATACTCAATTTCCATCAAGAGGGTGTATAAGCCAGGGTTTAGGGTGCCATATTCGGGCAGAAACATGGCGTAAATACTGGAAAGTGCAGTAGGAGTTACATCAATAAAACTAATCCCAAAGAGTTTTCCATCTAAATACAAGGCACATTCTTGAGTGCATCCACAAGGTACTTTGGCAGGATTACGGTCCAGAAAATCAAAAATAGACGAGGGAACGTTGTCCTTAAACCGTTTGCAATGCGCGTAAAAAATTTCTTCCTTTTCGGCAGTAATACTCGCCTCTCTAAAGACTACTTCTACTTTTGCTTCAGTGTTTTTACGCAAAATTTTGCGTTGGCTTTTACTGGGAGTAAAGGCCTGTACATTCACTCTCAATGGAATCACAGGTGACATACGGCCGTTGTTCCAACTCACCTTATCGCGAAAAAAGAAAGTACCAAAATGCCTCCATCCATCAGAAAGTAATATTTCCAGTTGACCTGGAGTCAACTGTTCGATTTCCATGTATTTCCAAGGTTCTTCCTCTTCCAGCAGTTCCATCAAATAACAGAGGTTTTATAGCCGAGTCACGGCTAGCGAATGATCTTTTTTAAATTATAGTTAACTATATAAAACTACAAAAGATCAAGGGGATAAGCAACCCATTATAATCTATACACTTCTCTGGTGTCGTTATACAGATTACAATGGGCGCATCAATACTTCTATTTACCAATCAAGATAAAAGGTGACCAAAAAAACGGGGCAGCATACTTGCCACTTTTTACCATTTTAATTTTTGCTTTGTATAGCGCATCTACTTTACTCTCTTTGGGGTGTTGTAACAACTCTTCGTAAAAGTCTTGCATCAATACCGAGGTAGATTGATCTGCTACCTTCCATAGTGACACAATGATATTTTTGGTACCTGCATATAGGAGGGCACGAGACAAACCAATTACTCCTTCTCCCTTGGATATTTTACCCAAGCCAGTTTCACAAGCCGACAAAGTCACCAGGTCACTTTTTAGTTTTAAGTTGTAGATTTCGCCCGAGTACAGCACGCCATCTTCAGCAATGGTACTATCTTGAGCCAGCAACAATCCCGAAAGTTCAGGGGTTTCTTCGTTTACAAAACCGTGAGTCGCAATGTGGATATAACGCGCATCGCTCAATCCTCCCTTTTTCACAAACTCCTCATTGGCCTTTAGATGGGTATGTATTTCCCCTGCTTTGTTATACTTACCAAACTCTTTCAAAATAGCCTTTACTTCTTCTTCAGTTGCCTTGAGAGGGGTTACATAATCGCCTCTCAATAACAACCCTCGCGTTACTGTAGAAGTATCGCTGGTAGAGTTATCCATGAGCTTAAGCGTAGCTTTGGTTCTAACACTTACCCCAGCTATCTTCTCATCATCAAATATAGGAGCCATTGCTACAAAGTCTCTTTTGGGTCTGTTTTCCAGTTTTTCTTGTTGATGCTGTAAGTATGTTTGATACAGCAAATTGGCCGAAAAAGCATAACTCACTTTGTATTTATTGATCAAGTAAGGTAATTCTCCATAACTTTTCCCTTTATAATCATTACTGGTAATGAGCGATTCAAAAGGAATAGTAGAGAGGTTTCCATCAGGAATTATGATCAAATGTTTGAGATATTTAGGTAACTTTCCAGGGAATAATTGCCTATACAATTTATGTGCATACTTGGCATAGGTGCTTTTGCGTTTATACAAAATTCCATTCCGCATTCCTACAATAAACTTATCGAAACGGTACTCTTTGTCGGAAGAAAAAACAAATAAATCTTTTTTGGTGACAATGACCGAGAATATTTTTTCTGGGGTGGAAAAATAAGATACAATCGCCGTAGAGTCATCCAATAACTGTCTAACTTCGTCTATCGAGGCAATATTTGCATCGTACTTTAACTTATGATATTTGGGAAAGTTTCTTTCAAAATACTGGATGAGTTTATCATAATCCCGATTGACATTGAATAGTTTTTCCCGATAGAGCAGCTCAGTAGCGCTGTCTGGTTTAGCGGCAATTTCTAACTTATACTCGGCAATTTTTCTACTCAATGAGTCTTCTTCCATCAGTAAAGAATCAGGTATCCCCCCAAACTCTTTTGCTTTAGAGTGTACCAGCGATTGGGAAAGCACTGCACTTTTGTTCTTTTCAGAGAAATAAAACAAATCTTTCAAAAAGGATTTTTTGGTTTTATGAATATCCAAATCTTTCCCCAATTGGTCGATGTTAAATTTATCAGTAAACTTATATAGGTTATAGCTGGCACTTACGGCCGCTTTATACAGTTTGGCCGCGTCTCTTCCTAAAGTGATTTTGTCTTTCTCCGAAGAGTGAGATTGGCGAATTTTTTCCACCAAAGTATCACACAAATAGTAAGTGTCTAAGGCGATTTTAAGTCCTTTCAAGTCTGCATTTCCGTCTTTTTCAAAACCTGCCTGCAAGATGGTCGCTTTCAACTTTAGGAAATAAAACAAATCGTTCTCCACATAATAATTCTTCAAATGAGGGTTGACATAAATGTTCTCATCGTTGAAATCGGTAATACTGGCGTTTAATGCTCTTTGCAAATACTCCAGGGCAGTTTCTCGTCTCCCTTGTTCGTTGAAGGTTTGAGAAATATTATAAAGCGCATTGGCTACGTTGGGGTGTTTGCTTCCGTATAAAATCCGATCGCTATCCAAGGCTTTTTGGAAATTGCTGCGGGCAGTTACGTACTCGGTTTTACCATAATAATAAATCGCCGCAATGTTATTATAAGCATTAGACGAACTCTTGTTGTATTCTCCTCTTAGGTCATAATTAATATCTAGCACCTTATTGTAATAATCCAGTGCTAGCCCGTAGTCGTTGCGTAAAGAAGCTAAATTAGCCAACCCAAGGTAACATTCCACCACCACTGGATGGTAATCTCCTACGGTATATTGAAAGATATTGAGGGCTTTGTTGTAATTTTCCCTGGCTTTTTCAAAATCATCTTGTTGTTTGTACACATCACCCATCCCCAAATAGCAATAGGCAGGCTTTGGGTTGTTTTTCTTGGCCACTTTACGATATACAATCAATGCTTGCAGGTAATACTCCATCGACTTTTCCCAGCTTCGCTTGTCTCGATAAATATTGGCAATAGTAGTATAAATGTCTCCAACAATTACATGATCCTCATTAAAAAGCGCTTGGGCCATACTCAAGGCTTTATCACAATTGGTTTGCGCCAAAGCATAACTTCCTTGATTAGCATAAAACATCCCTAAATAAAGGTATGCTTGAGCTACCATAGGATGTCCATCTCCAAAAACCTTGGTAACCATTAAAACAGCTAACTTAAAATCGGCCAAAGCCAACTTATATTGGTCTTTTAGAAAATAAACAACTCCCTTGCCCATCGTAGCCATGGCGGCAACTCTGTTAAAGGTTCCTTTGTTTTTTATAATGGCATCCTTAAAACGATTAATGGCCAAATCGTAATCACCATTTTCGGTTCTGATGTACCCCAGGTTCATCAAAGCCTCCGCTTCTACTTCAGTAAATTTATTTTTTACTGCATCTTTCAGTAGTTGCTTACCTAGCTTAAGCGCTCGGCTCAATTGATAACTTCTCCATAAACTTTCTATGAATTGATTTTGTACCTGGAGTGATCGTCGTAATTGGCTGGCGCTACGAAAATTAAAAGCTGCTTTTTCCAGGTATAAGCTGGCACTATCGTATCTACTGGTGAGCATCAGCCCTTGGGCTGTTTCTAAAAGTCTACTTGCGGCAGTGGTATCATTTAACTTGCGGGAAGCTTGTCCGTAAATAATTCCTACGGATCCCCCCAGCAGTAAGGGAATTAATAGCAGTTTCTTCAATAACTTCATTTATGTATGATCTTCTTTACACTTGATATTTTTTGCCTGTATCCTAAAGGTCTATTACAAAAATACGCAATAGTTCTGTATTTTTGATAGACTCGGATGAATTGTCGTTGAACAGCTTATAAACATCGGTCAATTTGAGACCTCATAAACGCAAAAATCCCATAAAAGAAAAATTCTCTTATGGGATTATCAAAATAATAAATCTATACAGCAGGTTCATTTAAGTATCACGAACCTCCCAATATTTTATACTATTTTACAACTAAACGCCTCACTATTTGTTGACTTTCGCAGGCGATTTTCACAAAATATAGCCCTGGTTTTAAGCCTCTTATGCTCAACGTTGACTTTGCCTGGTTCATTTCCCCCTTAGCAACTTCTACTCCAGCAATATTTAAAATAACATAGCTTGCTTTTTCTTGTAATCCTTTCATCTTTACCAAGGTTCGAGCATTCGTAGGGTTGGGCAACAATACCACATCGGGTAAACTCAAATGCTGAGATGTATTTCGAGCGGTTTGTCCTGCATTGGTATAAATTTCATCCCCGATATTGGCACTTCCTTGTAACCAAAAGCTCGTATTGACTTCTGCTAACCACCTATCTCTAATCACTGCATTGGTTTCTACTCGGGTGTCTCCCCAGTACCCTTCTGGATAAGGTGATTGCCACTTTGGTTGAGCGTCCCAGTCAGCGTTGATATATGCCACAGCCCTAATAATATCATCGTTTTGATGAATATAATCAAAATAAGGCTTAAACCATTCGTCCCAGGTTTGTCCTCCGGTTTTACCACGAGTGTTCCCACCTGCTGGCCCATCTAATCCACTATTGATATTGCGACGGGTACCTGCTTCCAGGTCATACCCTTGAGGCGATGATTCAGCAATCATGACGGGTTTGTTATGTTGACGAGCAAATGTTAGCATGGCATCGGCAAGCTGAGCGCTGGTAGGCGAAACCCCAAAATTGGGTGCCAAAAACCAGGAAAACCCACACCAGTCTACATACTCATCGCCTGGATACCAGGCATCTAAATCTGGAAAACCTAACGGTGGGTAGGCACTCGACTGCCATACAAAAGCTACATTATTGGCACCTTCGGCTCTTACACCTCTTACAATCTCTCTAAAAGCATTGACATAAGTCTGTGGTGATACATAGTTGTTCCAGGTACCGTCAAACTCATAACCCAAACGGATGTACACTGGTTTGGCTACATTTTTACAAAAGTTTGCCAATCGCTTGATCTCGGCCGACTTCAACCCAGCTCCAATATCTTGCACCCCCGTAGGAAACCAAGTCTCAAATTGATTCCCATTTGCAAAATTGATCCCTAATACCAATGCTGAACCTGAGTAACCAAACGCAGCACTGTGCGCATTCAAAGGCCCTGCTCCCCAATCTATATCGACATTGGTTGGGGTTCCGCTGGGATTTTCACCCAAAGCCCCATATTGAGGATAATTTGAGTCTAATAATGAATGAAATGCCAAGTAGGTAGTTACTCCCCCCGGCGCTTGAAAATAACCTGATTGGGTGTAATCAAACACTGATTTCAAATCTTGTCCAAGCACTAGCAAAGTTTTGCCATTTTTAGGGGTTAACTTTCCCTCAACCTTATCACCTGTGCTACAAGGCACACAAGAACCCCCACAATCTACGCCTGTTTCATCTCCATCTTGCACATTGTTGTTACAATGCGATGAGCTATTGTTGGTAGTGGCAGTTGCTTCATTAGAGTAACCCGAATTACCAACCCCATTATAAGCCCTCACTCGATAACGGTAAGTAGTACTGGCCAAGAGCCTACTGTGGCTGTAAGAAGTTACCCCAGCACCTACTGAAGCTATTTGTGTAAACGCCCCTGTACTGCCAGCTTGTTCTACATAAAAGCCTTGCTCATTATTAGAGTTATCGTTCCAGGTAAGATTAATTTGGGAACTAGAAATCGCAGTAGCACTTAGCCCAGTAGGATCGTTGGGAACTGTATTACCATTATTTCCTCCATCACAAGTTTCAGTACATCCTGCCGATCTGGCTTGGGCTTCGCTCACCCAACATTGGCCACACAAATAATAATTATAACCAGAAGGGCAATCAGCCGCACAATCACCAGAACCACCTCCACTATTGGTAGTAGCAGATGCTTGATTGGAATAACCAGAAGTTCCTGAAGTATTGTGCGCGCTCACTCGGTATCGATAAGTAGTGCCTGCTGATAATCCATTGTCATTATAAGAAGTAGCTCCTACTCCTACCGAAGCCACTTGAGTAAATTCTCCGGTATTTGTAGATCGTTCTATGTTAAAACCTTGTTCATTATCAGAGTTGTCGTTCCAGGTCAGGTTAATTTGGGAACTAGAAACTGTAGAGGCACTTAACCCAGTGGGAGTATTGGGAACAGTATTACCATTATTTCCTCCACTACAAGTCTCGGTACACCCCCCTGATCTAGCCTGAGCTTCACTTACCCAGCATTGACCGCATAAATAATAATTATAGCCCGTAGGGCAATCAGCCGCGCAATCGCTGGAACCTCCTCCAGTATTGGTAGTGGCAGATGCTTGATTAGAATAACCGGAATTTCCTGAGGTATTATGCGCGCTCACCCGGTATTGATAAGTGGTAGCAGCACTTAACCCATTGTCGCTGTAAGTCGTAATGTTGGCACCAACTGACGCAATTTGAACAAACCCTGTCCCAGTACTTCGTTCAATATAAAAACCACTTTCGTTGTTGGCATTGTCGCTCCAGGTAAGTACAATCTGGCTAGATGAATTAGCCGTAGCTTGTAAGCCATTGGGGGTAGCAGGAGTACTTCCTCCCCCAGTAGAACTGCCATCTCCCTGAATATACCGCCCTCCAACATAAATACTTTTCCAGTGTTCTTTTACTGCAGCGTTCACCTCTACTCTGGAATCACCCCAGTTGGCATCCCAGCCATGGATGGGCCAATTGGAGTTGATGTAGGCCAATAAACGCACATCATTATTTACGACCACTTGATGCAGTTTATCTAAGTAAGTTTTAAAAGCTGAAACAGAACCAGTAGCAGGTGCTTGTGCTGCTGATTCTGCAATGATGATGGGTTTGTTATGTGCCTTGGCAAAATCCATGCTCGATTGCAACTCGGGGTCTACAGATTGCCCATCACAATTAAAAGTACCGTTTACCTCAAGGCATACATCATTATTAAAAATAGAAAAACCCACATAATCGACATTAGCATCTCCGGGGTACAACCATTTGGTGTCGTTGAGTCCTCTTACCGGATGGTATACAAATACCACGTTGCTGGCTTTGGCTCTTATACGATTGGCAATGCGATTGTAAGCATTGATATATGCCTGACGATCCAGGTTAGCAATGTTATCGGGATTTTCAAATACATTGATTCCTTGATCGGCTTGTTGATTGAGCCAATCGTTGACGTATTGCTCTCCTTTGTAAGCAAATAACAACAGGCTTACTTCGTATCCTATTCGCACAAAAAACTTTACGTCTGGACGACTGGCAAAGGTATCACCAAACTGGTCAATTCTGGTGTCCCACTCTCCATTATTAATGGCTACCAAGGCATCATGTACAGCATTAGGATTAAACTGATCCCAGTCGGGGCTAATCATTTGCCCGTAATTCCCAGCTGCAGTATTATCCTTGATACTCAGTGCAATCAAGGCATATGGATTGGTTTGATAGTTTCTTACCCAATCTAAAAAAACCGCGTTGGGGTCGTCATCTCCCTGTTCAATTGCTCCCAAATATATAGAGCCATAATGCGACGACCCCGCAGGTTTGGTTCCAATTCCTTGGGCATAGTTTTGATACTCACTTTGAAAAGTTTGCCCTATTAACAAGATTGTTTTTCCAGAACCAGGATCAAATTTCTGAGCAAAGTTCAATTGAGTCAATAGAATTAATAAAATACACAGCGTAAATGATGTCAGCCACCTTGGTTTGATGTGGCACTTAGGGTTATCAATAGTTTTCATTCCTTCAATGTTAAGTGTAATAAAGTTAGCGTAAAGGTTTCGCAAAAGGCAAAGGCTTCCCAGGCAATGACTTCTTATTTTTGAAATCATTGAATCTTATTCAATTATAAATCTTAGCTAAAACAGGAATTTTGGGAAGGCCATTTTTATAAGTACTCTCATATAAAGCAATGTATCTTTATATAAGCCAACTTTTGTACTCTTCAATGAGCCAATTGCACAAATAACTTCAGGGTTTTATTTTAAAACTCCAAAATTACAATTCAAAAAAACTCAATTAAACTAACTGATAAACAAGGACTTGCGATTTCACTATACGCTTTAAGCACAGGACAACTTAGGAGAAATATAGTTGAGAAACTCACATAAGAAAGAATTGATCCAGATAAATATCAAACTTTCATACACTTAAAAAAAGTACTATTTATGTGCGTTTGATAATACTCCTCACATAGTTTTTAAAATGGTTTTACTCTAAAGGTATCTGGTAAGTAGTAGCAGTGCTGACAAGCGAAAATCTAGGAATAATTATATATTAAAAAAACCTTTGAAGAGAGTTGCTCCAAAGGTTCTTGATTTTATTTATATTAATAGTGCAAATAGCCTAGCCTATCTAATAAGCTTTTTTATTTACTGCAGTACGAGGGATGTACTCATCTTGCGAAACTGCTGATAATACCTGGCACCATTCGTAAGCCGAAGGTCGCAACACAGGGTTGTAGTGCCCACCGTCAAAGCAACGAATAAATAAGCGTTGTAAAAGCTTGGGTAAGTTCTCAAAATGTACATGAGGCTCAGGGATTACATCAAAATATTGCACCCGAATGCCTTGTGGAAACAAACCAGCTTCAATTTTTTGCTCGTTTGATACCATATTGTGGTAAGGCTCACGACAAGTACCTGTAAAAGGGTGTAAACCAAACATGAGCTTATAAAAAATAACGCCCAATGAGAAACGATCCCAAGTTTCGGGAATCGTATCGGTTTTAAAATCCAATTGTCCCATCTCACCTGGACTGTATTCTCCGGTATGCTTTTCAGCTGAGAACAACAATTTACCTTCTTCTACGACTTGTACCGAATCCAAATCGATGATAGAAACCTGCCCATCGCTGGTAATCCGAATGTTTTCTGGCTTGATGTCTACAAAAACAAAATGCTTTGTACGGTGGATTTGACTAAAAGCTGCCGCAATATTATAGCATAAACGCGCTCGGTTATGCATTCCGTAAGAGGTAACCCGGTCAAACTTATGATGCCAGTTGGCATCCAGTTTCATAGAGGGCTTAAGCGTACATAAAGAAGTAAGGTCTACTTCTCCCTTGGCTTTTTTCATAATAAAGCCTACGAAGTTATTAGGGTCTACCGATCCGGCAAATATAGGTTCTTCAGGAAAAATCACTGAATAACCATCTTTTAGGTCGGGGCGATGGTCAATCAAATAATTGATTTTTTTATAACGATTGAGGGTACGTTCTTTTTCGTGGTAGATTTTGGCGACGTGATTGTGGTACTCTGAGGAGCCCATAATGCTGTGTACACTTCCTTCCCCTCCGCTTCCTAACGCCTTAGGGTTGAGTTCGATCTTTTGTCCCTTACTATTGACAATTTTTTGGGGTAATTGATTCATATACTTTACAGGTTAACTTTTTGTCATTGTAAACTACCAGTTTCCAATGTACAAATAAATGATCACTTGGTAAAATGAATAGTGTAGGATTGGTTTTGTTCTTTACTTATGTACTTGCTATTATTTGCAATCCGCTACACATCTATTATTTTTATCGATAATAAAGGACTTATTGTTGCGTGAAACTTTAGATTTTCCATCTTCAAAGATCGAAGCTTTCTCATATTCGCAGGGAATGACGAGCTTTCCTTGGGGGTTGATAAAGCCCCAAAGGTGAGAAACGGTATCCTTGACTCCTGCTAAATCGTCTGAAAACTGCGTAACATCCCAATAAGCTGGAGTAATTTTTCCTATTCCTTCAGCGTCAATAAACCCCCATTTTTGACTATTGGCTACTTGGACTGGTAGTAAGCCTTCGGCATATACACCTACTGCCTTGATGCCTGGCAACTTAATTTTCTTGGGTTGAACCCCAAAATGCAATATAAAATAGATGTTTTCCTCCTGTACAATGGCTATTCCATCATTCACCGATTCGGCAAAGTCGTATTGTTGGGCGGTAAGCTCTTTGCCACTAGAATGTATGTATCCATACTTATCGTTTTTTTTGACTGCGGCCACTTGGGAGTGAAAAGGGCCTACCCATTCGTATTTTTTTGACAAGACTTTACCAGTGGTATCTATCAGTTCATATAAGCCATCTTTGTAGGCCCAGGTTACCGCGCTTTTAAAAGGCTGAATACGATCGTACTTATCAAGTAACTTGTATTTTCTGATCTTTTCCTGACTGGTGGTAGGTTTCCAGGTAATGGCATAGTCATCGTCTCCTCCCTTGCCTTCGTTTCTAAGATAATACACAAACATTACAGTAAGCCACAAGGCACCTATTCCGCAGATAATCCAAAAAGCTTTGAGGCGAAAAATATTGATTCTCTCTACCTTTTGGGTACGATAAGGGCTTTGGTTTGCTTGAGGACGACCCTGGTATGCAGCGTACTGATAATTGGTAGTGGCTTCGGGAGGGGTGTACACAGGTTTAGGAGGTGGGTTGTAGTACAGGTTCAACTCATAATCGTACCAACTACGCTTGTTTTCATCGGATAAAGTTTGGTAGGCTTCCTGAATTTCTTTAAAAACGGCTTCAGCATAAGAATGTGAACCACCGTGCATGTCTGGGTGGAATTTTTTGGACAAGTCACGATAGGCCTTTTTTATCTCTTCAGGAGTAGCATCAGATTTGATCTCTAATCTCTTATAGTAATCCTTCATATTTTAATCAGTAGTTAGTAGTCAATAGTGGGTAGTATTTGGGTTTAGAAATCATCATTTGCTATTGGCAGTTAATTATCATATCTGAGACCATACTACTAGACATTTTGGCTAAAACTGACCGTGAGGACAGAGCCAACAGCGTAATCGTCTTCATTTCTGCCTCCACAAACGAAAAATATCTAGTAGTATATGAGGTAATACAGTTTATTTCATTCATTTTGGTAGGCTTCCTACAATGCAATGACAGATTCTGGGTCAATTACATCCTTCTACACACTTCCCCTGCCGATCGATGGCTTGCGACCGTGCTCTGTACACCACATCGGCCACTCCTCGATGGTCAAAACTATTGACATCGTCATAAATAAACGGTATGACTGCTTCGCCCTGTTTATTGATAAATCCCCACAAATAAGAGCCATATACCCTTGCCGCTGACAATCCATTGCTAAAAGGGTATACTTTTTCATAGGTAGGCTTTATAACTTCGTTTCCAGCCAAGTCTATAAATCCCCATTTCCCATCCATACTAAAGCTTGCCAGCCCATCTTTATATTGGCTTACCCGGTCATATTTTAGGCGTATAATTTCCTTTCCTTGCTTATCAATAAAACTATACTGGTAGTTTTTCATGACCAGTGCACGCCCCTCCACAAAGTTTTCTACAAAATCGTAATCAATGTTGGTTACTTCTTGCCCTTTTTTATTGACAAAACCATACTTGCCATTACGCTTTACCACTGCTACTCCATCGTTAAAGCGCTGGGCCCAATCATACACTGCTTCGGTAATTTTTTTTCCGTTTAGGTCAATCAATCCATATTTACCTTTATCGAGCACCCAAGTACGTCCTTCTTTAAAATAATCTACATAATCATATTCCATTACATAATCATACTTGCGCATGGCCTCTTTTACTTTGTAATCTGGTAAGGCTGCTTTTCGGCGCTTTACTTGTTCGTTGGTTACATACATCCAATAAATAAGCCCTCCAATTACGGCAAAACCAACCAAAAATACCGGGAGAATACCACTGGCTCCTCGCTTGGATTTATCTACCCCTACATTGGCGCGTGTATTTCGCGCACTTTTGTAGTGCTTTTGGTTTGTATTATTTCTGTTAGTACGATAAGGAGTGGTCGTTTGCTCGCGGTAAGCATAAGCACGAGATTGTTGTTTGAGCAATTCTAGCTGATAGTCGTAGTAGGATTTTTTGGTAGGGCTTGACAATACCTCATAAGCTTCTTTGATTTCTTTAAAGACCGCCTCGGCATGTTGACTACCTCCTACGTGCATATCAGGATGATACTTTTTTGATAACTTTCGGTAAGCTTTTTTGATATCCTCTTGACTGGCCGATTTATCTATCTCAAGTCTGTCGTAGTAATTCTTCATGTTAGCTCGTTCCTACGCATTCAATTGTTATGCTTCAATGTGTTATTAACCTTTCTGCGACTCAAAAGGTTGTTACCGAAAGCCTGTCAATACAGTGTTTATGCAAGCAATCTTATACCACTCTTTTGATATTACTTGGGCAAGTAAGAGTAGTGGAGTATTTTTTATGAAAGATTTGAAAATTTTTGTCAAAAACGAAGTCATTGTTGCTAGTAATCCGAAATATTCCCTTGCCGATCCATGGAGAAAGTTTTTTCTCCCAGCTTTACCAGCGTAAAGTTTCTACCCTCAAAATCGTCTACCCAGTCAAACTTTATCTGGATTACTTCTTTGCCTTTTTGGTTAATAAAACCATACTTTCCATCTATTTCTACCCGGGCCAACCCCTGGTTTTCTAAATCAAAATTCCAGACATTATCATATATAAGCGGAGTTAATAACTCTCCCTGATGATTGATCATTCCTCTTTTTTCTCTTACGCCTACTCGGGCAAAGCCATTCGAGAAATCCCAGCCCTCGTCATACACCATCGGAATCACTATTTTTCCCTGCTCATTTATATAACCGGTTTTATTGTATAAGACAATACTGGCAAGCCCTTCGTGAAACCTCCCGATCCATTCGTAATCGTAAGGAAGCAGCATTTGTCCGTTGTTATCAAATAAGCCTACCTTATTGGTTACCTTATGGCGTTTGGCTGCCGCTTTTTCGGCAAAAAAACCTTCAGGAAAGCATCCTTCACCTTTTTTTACTGGTGCTTGAACAGTTGGAGACAAAGAAACCGCATTAAAAAACAGCCCACTGACAGACACAAACTTGATGAGCGCCAACAAGAATATAAATGCACTCAAATTAGCCGCTACCAGACGAGCTACATCCCGTTGCGCGTGTTTGTTATTAGACAACATCAACGTAGTTTGTGGGCTTGGGCTTACTTCTCGCAAGGGTGGAGCTTTGGCAATTACAAGCGCTTTTACCTGAGGCTCCTTCATTTGGCTCAATTGTACCTCTAGGGCCTCTTGCCAGTAAGCTGCTGTAGGGCGAAGCGATTCCTTAGCCTGAAAGCTTGCTCTGAGTAACATCTGAATTCGTTGAGGTAAATGCTTTAGTGCTCGGTGAGGCTCTGGAACAATGTCAAAGTACACCGATTGTTGGCCAATGGGTAATAAGTTTGCTTGTATTTTTTGTTCGTTCGATACAAGTTCTTCATAAGGAGGCAAACACGTACCTGTATACGGATGCAAACCCAGTAATATTTTGTAAAAAATAACTCCTAATGAAAAACTGTCCCAGCTTTCGGGAATTTGATTTTGCTTAAAGTTGAAATGCCTGGCTTCTGGTGGGGCATACTCGGGGGTAATCTTTTCGGCAGGGTACAACAATCCCTGATTATTGGTAATTTGAATAGAGTCTGTATCCAAAACAAATACTTCACCTTGCCAGTTTACCTTGATGTTTTCGGGCTTAAGGTCCGCAAAAATATAGTGTTGGGTTTGATGAACCTGTGCCACCAACCTGGCGAGGTTTCTGCAAATGACTAATCTAAAATATAGGTTATGATCATCGCGATGGTACTTGTTGTGCCAAGCTTGGGGCAAACCTGCATTTAAGCTTAAACTACACAGGGAAGTGAGATGATAAGGAGCCTCTACTTTGGGCATCATAAAACCCACAAAGTTTCCACTTGCATCGTACACACACTCCTTTGGAAAAATCACATTTGAAGGTAATGCTCCTTTGTTTTCTGCCTCTATTAGCTGGACAATCTTGGGCTCTCTGTCCTTCGATTGTTCGTGACTATGGTATATTTTTGCCACTAACCCCTGAAAAGCCTGAGGCGCTACAATCTCATAAACGTTCCCCTCTGCCCCACTGCCCACAGGTTGCTCGTGGAGCAAAATAGACTGTTGAGTAGTGTGTAATTTCATGTTGGTTGGTTTTATCGTAACAGAAGGAACACTTAAGTGCTAACTCAGGGCTTATTTTTATAAAACAACTTATCAAGCATTGTTTTGAGTTGGTTAACCCTTGAGTCTTTTTCCCTCTTTGTTAATATAGAATCGTTTTTCACCAATTCTTACTTGTACATAACCTTTTTTGAAGTCTCGTACTTCGTCGTATCTAAAATTGATAATGAGCTTACCAGCTTCGTCAATAAATCCCCACTTACCTTTGCGCATTACGGCGGCGGCTCCGTCTACATAATGTCTAAAGTTATCGTAGCGATCTCCTGCTTTGCTAATAAAGTAAGGCTCACCTTCTTCATCGTTTACTTGAGCAAAACCATCGTAAAAGCTTTGGGCTTCTTTGTATTGAAATGGAATCAATACTTGTCCTTTAGTATTAATATACCCCCATTTTTTGTCTTTTCTTACTGCAGCCAAACCTTCATAAAAGCTTTGGGCATCTTCGTAAATGGCAGGTACTACCTCTACTCCTTTTTTATTTACAAAGCCAAAGTGTTGAACAGTTTTACCCTCTGCTTTTTTCAAAACCATGACTTTGGCAAATCCTTGGCTAAACTCCCAGGCATCGTCGTACTTCTCTGGAATAACTGTTTTTCCTTTCTTCTCTACATAACCGGCTTTGTCATTTGTAAATACTCTGGCAACACCTTCCTTGAATTGCCCTACCCATTCGTATTTGGGTGGAATGATTTCGTTGCCGTTTTTATCTACAAACCCATACTTGCCATTTTTTTCGGCGCGGGCGTATCCTTCATGAAAATAACCCACCGACGAATATCGGTTAAACTTTCGAATACGTTCTCGTTCCGCTGGAGTAAGTTTGCGTTCATTTGCACTAGCACGCTTGGTTTTTGGTATATTCACTCGTTTAAAAATAATAATCAATGCGGCTAAAATAAACACCGTGACTACTACACTTTTCAAAATATTTTCCCTGCGACTAGCTGTAGGGGTCTCATGATCTGCTTCTCTGGAGAATTTTATCTTGCGTCTCATTCCTCCCGTTTTCTCAAATTCCTGACTCATGACTCTCTTTTATGTACTTATTTTATTATCAACTGAAAACACTCAATATATCAACTAAGTTTTTAAATATACGTCTTTTATTTGATTGAATAATATATTTTGAGTAAATCCTTTGTCTCTTTTAACATTTGTGCTCTGGATTTAAACCTCAATGGGGCCAACTCTACGCCCTCGTGGTCATACAATCCAAATCGTCCATCTTTGGCTAACTCTACCACTCCAGTACGAGGATTGTACCACATTTGCTCATACTCAAAAGGCAGTATTTCTTCTCCTTCGTGACTAATCAATCCAAATTTACCATTTACTTTTACCTGAATCGCTTTGATGCCTTCTGCTCTGATATTTCTTAGCATCAAATCATATTGAAAGGGAATGATGGTTCGCCCCTGAAGATTAATGAGTCCAAACTTTCCGTTCTTTTTTACTTTGGCCAAACCATTGAAAAAATCATAGGCTTCCTCAAAAGTTCCTCTAAATGCTTTTTGGTTCCAACGATTGATGTAGATGAATCGGTCTTTGTCGATTTCTTTCCAGGCCAAACCATCGTTAAAGGCTCCTACACGAGGTCTGGATAAGACAGTAGTGTCTAACGATGAAAATACGCCATTGGCGATCCCGTACAAGGTGCCTGCACCAAACAAAGCCATGACACTCACCATACTAAACACCAATACATCTTCGGTAAGGCGTTTTCTTAAGCGCTGCCATCTGGTTTGTGTTTTCGCCAGTGTTCTTATTTCACTGTGATTCTTGTCCGCTATTTTGCGCGCAGCTTGCCAATCAGCTGGGGTATGTATTGGCTCCAGTTCAAACTCTGGGACACTATCCAACACGTCCATCCATTCTTTCATAGAGGGTCGAGCAGACGGTTGAGTGTGGCCATCGTCAAAAGCCTGCATAAAAAGATTTTGTAAGCGTTTTGGGATAAGCCAAAAGTTGTGGTGAGGCATTGGAATAACCTTAAAAGATCGTTTTTTGTGTCCATGCACAAACAATCCATTGGCAATCTTTTGTTCGTTGGTCACCAGTTGATCGTAAGGGGGCAACGTGCTACCAGTATAAGGATGTAAACCAAAAAGTATTTTATAAAAAACTACTGCCAATGAAAATCGATCCCAATGCTCGGGTACATACTCATTTTTGAAATTAATTTGGCGAATTTCGGCTGGACTATACTCCTGGGTCACTTTTTGGGCGGCAAATGCCAAGGCCTGCTCGGTACCTTTTGCGATTTGAATAGAGTCAACGTCTATGAGTGATACCTCTCCCTCGTAGGTAAGCTTGATGTTTTCGGGCTTGATATCTACAAATACAAACTGCCTGGTTTGATGCAACTGATGAAAAGCTTGAGCAATATTGTAACAAACCCGTATACGGCTATGAGTACCTAGCTTGGAATAACGATGGTATTTGTAATGCCAGGACTTATCTAATTTTGCAGAGGGTTTTAAACTACATAAAGAGGTAATGTCTACTTGGTTTACGGTTTGTTTCATCAAAAAACCAATGAACTTTTGGTTTTTGTCATATAATGGTTCTTCAGGAAAAATAGCACTGTTGGCTCCAGCAAATTCAGGAGTGTTTTCGATCAAGTATTTCACTTTGATTTCTCGTTGTGGGGTCAGCTCTTGAGGATGGTATATTTTAGCTACATAGTTGCCTTTGAGATAGCGGCTTTTGGCTCTGTATACGATCCCTTCTCCACCTTGCCCCAATGGTTGGGCATCAAGCAATACAGGAGCCTGATGTGCATTGTAAACCGTAATTTTTGTCATAGTGTACGATAATCAGTATAATTTGGCTCTACAGAAAACTATCATATATTCACCTCATTATCAAAGACTAATAATTCTGAGGTGATTTATTTTGGTTGGTAACTTCAGCAAAGTCTCTAGTGTGTTGTCCTTTTCTATTAATATAATATTTTTTCTCTTCAAAGCCTACTAAAGCTTCTCCGTTCTCATTGAAATTTTGAGCAGTATTGTATTTCAGTACAATGACTTCCTGACCATCGTGATTGATATATCCTAGTTTTTTTCCATTGCGTACAATGGCTCTCCCCTTAAAAAAATCTCCAATATAATCGTAACGTTTAGAAACGGCGTTACCATTCCGGTCAATCAAAAACACTTTGGTTCCCCGACTGGTTTTGATAAGCACTTGCGCCAAACCTTCAAAGAAAAATCCGGCACCATCAAACTGGGGTTCAATTACCATTTTACCATCGATATTGATAAACCCATATCGGCCGTTTTGTTTTACCCAGGCGTGCCCTTCTTTGAAATCCCCTGCATTTTCAAATTTAAGCGGAATTACAACCTCTCCTTTACTATTCAAATAGCCATACTTGTTGTAATTCAACACCAGGCGTCTCCCTTCTACCACATTACCTGCCCAGTCAAACTCTCCTGGTACATGTTGCTTGTAATAAGCAAAATCTGCCTCCGCTACTGGATCAACTCCTGCGATATTGTTGAATAATGCTCCCAGATAAGCCAAAATAAGTAAGGCAGCCCCTAAAAAGCCGAACAAGGCTACTCTGGATTCTTTTTTGGGTGGGCTTACCTGTTGGGTAGCCATCGCTTGAGTGTAAGAGTTAATTTGATGTCCAGTAGCATCCTTAAGGCCAGCACTCACTTGTACTGAAGGTACTTGAGGTATAAGGTCCAAATAGCTTTCTTCAGGTATTTCGGCAAAAGCATTTTTCCATTCTACGGCACTTGGTCTTGCCTCGGATTGTTGATGTCCTTGATCAAAACAACGTAAGAACAATTGCTGAAGGCTGGCAGGCATTGCTTGAAAACCTTCGTGGGGGTGAGGAATGATAGAAAATTTATCTTTGTGGCTACCATTTGGAAAAAAACCCTTGGCAATCTTCTGGGCATTGGTGGTGAGTCCATCATGAGGAGGGTGACAACTCCCGGTATAGGGGTGTAAACCCAGTAATACTTTGTAAAAGATGATCCCAAGCGCAAAATGATCCCAAGATTGCGGAATTAAGTCTTTTTTGAAGTTTAAATGTTGATACTCTGGTGGGCAATACTCAGGGGTGAGCTTTTCGGCAGGAAAACGTACTACATTTTGATGGGCTACTTGTATAGAGTCTATGTCAATCAAAGCTACGTCTCCGTTGAGGCCTACCCTTATATTTTCGGGTTTGACATCTACCATTACAAACTCTTCTCCCTGGTGCACTTGCTCAAAAACTTCAGCAATTTTTTGACATAGGTTAGCCCGACGTACAATCCCCATTATATGGGAACGGTCGTACAACTGGTGCCAATCTACTGATACATTAGGAGATATATGCAAAGTGCTCAGACAAGAGAGATCTACTTCACCTTGCGCTTTACGCATCAAAAAACCCACAAACTGCCCTTGATCATTGTAAAGCAGCTCTTCTGGAAACATCACTGAAGTATCAGCAGGTAAATAGGACTGATGAGTCACCAGGTATTTAATTTTTTCTTCCCGGGTAGGTAGCCCTTTAAGTACGTTTTGTTGTTCTTTTTCAAGCTCCTGGGTATGGTACACTTTGGCTACTAAAGGGTTCCAAAGGTTTTCGGTAAGTACTTCGTATATATTGCCTTCTCCTCCCTGCCCCAAGGGCTGAGCATCTGTATAGATAGGAGTTTGATTACTGGTAAATAGCGGGTGGTTCATAGTGTAGTTTGGTTTCTTACTCCGATGGAGCAACTTTATCACTTTAATTTAAACAATCTTGCCTGTTTTTCTATGTCAATAACGAAATATTAACAAGGAAAGGTTTGAGGATGATTGCTGATTTTTTGAGGCAAATCCTCACTTTCTTTGTCTATATAAATTACAAATGCCTCTTTCATGCTTCCTTGAATTGTATTGCACTCTTTTCAGAGTATCTGAGTATAAAGTCACCTCGGCTTTTATATTTACTAATGCTCATTTTTAGCGCCTCGAGTGACCTTGCCATTCTACCAAACCTTATCCCTAATTCAATACTTGGCCAAGTACCAGGCTTTTTTATTACAATTATGCAACTTTTGAATCACAGCAGTATCCTTACTTTGAGATCAAATCACTCCCCATTTTATTACACTTATTTATTCGCTAAAATCTTATGCAAAAAAGCTCTCAAAAACTCGTGCTTGTCTGCTGTCTGTGCTTAATCAGTAGTTTCTCTTCATTGTTTGGTCAAAATCTACCAAGTCTACTTACCAATAAAAATATCAATGCTACCTTTTCTATTGTAGCCTATGATGAAAGCCGTCAGGAATGGGGCATTGCGGTAGCTACCAACAATATTTACGTGGGGAATTCTACCATTTATATCAAGCCTGGGCTGGGTGCTTTTTCGGTAATTGCTGAAACAGAACCTGATTATGCCTTGAATGGCTTTGAACAGTTGCAAAAGGGTAAAACGATTAAGGAAGCCATTTTATTCACCAAAAAAGCGGACAAAGCAGCCCACTATCGGCAGGTTTCGGGGCTTGACAAGCAAGGAAACGCTTTTGCTTTTACGGGTGAAGCCTTGAAATACTGGAATGGGAAATCATCGCACCTGATGGGGAATAAATTTGTAGTGATGGGAAATCAGCTCGACGAAAAAGTATTAGAAACAATAGCTACTACCTACCAAAATGCCAAGGGTACGCTAGCCCAAAGGTTACTCAAAAGCCTGGTAGCAGGACAAACGGCTGGAGGACAGATTCACGGGAAACAGTCCGCAGCTTTGGTAGTCAAAGGCAGCAAAAATCGCTGGTTCAACCAAATAGATTTGCGGGTAGACCATTCTAAAGCACCATTTAAAGAGTTGCAAAGATTGCTAAACTACCACTATGGAAGAATTATGCTCAATCAGGCGACCTATGCGCTGAGAGCAGGCAATCAAAAAAGAGCAACCAATAAATTGCATAAAGCTGAAAAACTATTGACGGGATGGAATGGAATGTATAGCAAAATAGCCTTGGTGAATTCTTTGTTTGGCAACAATGACCAAGCCGCTCAATGGGTTTTAAAAGCACTTAAGGAAAATGAGCAATGGAGGGTAAATCTGCCCGCTTTTTACTATTTGCGAAAGCACCCCTCCTTGCAACATCTCATAAAGCCTGAAACTTTTACCACAAAAAATTGGGAGCAAGCAATTGCTATGTTTTTGCGGCTTGGACAAGCCAAAAACGCCCAAACTTTGGCCAATAAGATATTAAGTCAAGGAAAAAGCTCTTCTTATTTGTATTATTTGTTAGGTAAAAGTGAAGCTCGCTTAAATCAACCTCTAAAAGCAAAAGCAGCCCTACAAAAAGCGATTACATTAGATTCGGATAATGTGGAGGCTAGAAAACTGCTTACTGATTTAACCAAAAAATAATCGTTACCTCAACACTGGTAGTTATTAACAAAAAAAGCCCGATCGTTTTGCAACAACCGAGCATCGTTTGAAACCATTTTCCACCGGTGATATAAATGACTCTAGTATTTTTTCTTTGTCTAACTCACTTACCAATAATGTATATTTTATTTAAGCAGCCATTGGGCTATCTTCGGTATCCCCACCTGTATTATCATCATTCTGGATATTATCTCTTGATGCTTTGTAAGGCCCAGTAGCCACTCCTCCCTTGAGGTTTCGTTGTTGATCTGTTGAGATTTGATCTGGGATAAATTTATTGAACATAGTTTTTGATGTTTGGTTAAAACTTGCTCTAAAAGTATAGATCATTTTGAAGGTTTTCACCTTTTGGTTATGCGGTTTTGGAATAGGCTTATGCTAATTGAGAAAGGCATCAAAAGACCTTATATAAATTGCCTAGGTTGTAACAGATTTTTCTCCATTTTATACCAGTTGCCCATTAATTTTATTCAATTTTTAATAATCGATACAGCCGCATTAGTAAAAAGTGCCAATCTTTACCTGTACTCGGTCTTCCCACGGTCTACCTGGGATTATTTAATAAAACTTACCTGATAGCCGCAAAATCTAGTTTTCTATATAGGAAAAAACCATTTAGTTTTGCATTACAACTATAAATAAGGAACAAATGATATTGAAACTATTCACGATACTATTAGTCAGTATTACAGTTTTGTGTAGCAGTAATCAGGCATTTTCTTCAGCCCCAAATCCAAAATCAAGCGCTCACAGGAGTGTTTCCCAAACCAAAGTCCAGAAAAGGAAAGCCAGAAAACAACAAAGAAGGCTCAAGAAAAGAAAAAAACGCTTACAAAGAATTCATAATTTTTTACATTCAAAATTAGGCAGGAAACTAGTCAAACGACTTCCTAAAAAAGCTAAGTCTGACGAAGAGATGCCAATCAAGGTATGGCATGTAATTCTGCTGGCACTTGCAGGATTGGGTTATCTTATCATAGATAGAGGGGTAGTAGGCGCACTGACTGCAATTGGGTTGGGAGTTTTAGGAATCCTGGCGGCTGCCCTATTTGTACTTCTATGGTATGGAGTTTTTGTAAGATCTATCAGTAAATACGCACGCTAAACATCGTTATTTTACAATTAAAAGCCTTGTCTCTTAACAGAAACAAGGCCTTTATTATATAAAAAATGTTTTCACTAATTCTAGTTCGGAAAGTACGCCCCCACAATCATCGTTTTGTCATCGGGTTCGTTTTTGATGCGTTCGTTGCCTTCCCGCAGAAACTTATTCCATTTGCCTTTGATCTCTTCATCGGTTAGGCTATTTTGTTTCATTTGCACCAGACCATTGACTACTGGCTGAAAAAATTTCTTATAAGGACGATTGGGATCGTAATATTTTTCCGCTTTTTCGTCCCACACGCTACACTCAAACGAGTGCATTTCCAGCCCGTCTGACATGAGCGTAAACGCAAATGGCTTTTCGTTGATGACGTTACTTTCTACGAAATTGTCCACCTCTTTTTCACCCCAAATATCGGAAGTCAAAAAGACGGTCTCATTGGCATATTCACCTTTCCAGGGCGTAAACAAAGGCTTCCATTCCCCATCAAAGTTGCTGAAGCCTCCCCGACCATCCCCTATATGGGTACACATGATTCCTAACGGAGAAAAAATAGCTACCATCACGGTAGAGGCCATTTGTCCCAAGTCCATTTTATTGTCCTTGGCATGTTTCTCGAGTAAGCCTTTTAGCTTTTTAAGATTGGCTTTGGCCAATCCGTGCCATTTGGCTTGATCGGGTAGTTTTTTAGCTTTGATCCACTTATTTTCTTCAATGGTTTTTTTAAATAAAGGCAAGCCATGTTTTACCACAAATTGTGACCCTTGATGAGAGTAAGCTGCCGAACCGGCACCATCGGCCACAATGGCAATGCCCCAACCATTGTCTAGTTCTTCGTAGCTGTGGCTGTCTTGACAGGGGATATTGTTCTTAACGTGGTTCAATCCAATGACTGAATCACCGACTACCACCCAGCACTTTTGTTTGTTTTTTGTCATTCGAATGTAATAGTTTGTCTTTTTCCGTGGTTACTTTATACACTGCTATTTTGAGGTAATTACCGTTTTTGTCTTTGAGTTTCCAAACCTTTTGGTTTAAAAAACTGGCAGTGCAGGCAACCTCTGTCTGAAACAATACTTGTTCGGGATAACTGTTGTCTTTGACCTCTATGGTAATTTGATCATTTTGGGTCAAATGCAACACTTCCCGGTTGATCTTATTAAATCTGATTGTTTTGCGATAATCATAACCCTTAGAGCGATAAAGCTCATATTTTTTTACGCGAACTTGTACCTGAACCTTGCGGTATCGTGGCGCAATTACCTTGTCTTTGTTGCCCCACGCTTTCCTGCTTTTAAACAAGACTGGTCGTATTTTGATCCGACGTAGTGTGGGCAAAACCAACTCAAGGTTCTCTTTTTTTGTCGCTACCAAATGTGATTGTTGGCGAGGGTATCCGTTATAAAACTGTACCCCACGATGGGCCATCAAAAACATTTTAGTTTTTAGGTCAAAACGAATTGTATCGGCAAATTTAGCAAGCCAGGCATAAGGGATAAAACTTTTTTGTACAATCACCTGATGATTCTTTTGGGCAAGTTTATCTATCGAAAACACTCGGTAATGCCAAATATTGGCTCCTCCTGGATGCGCATCTCCTGAAACATGTAACGTAATCTGGTTTTTGCGCATATCTTGTGGATAAAACCTTGGCAATTTAATTTTTACTCCCACCTTTACCCCTTGTGGTTGTACCTTATCCGCAGCAGTAGGTTGCAAAAATAAGCGAGTAGCAACATCTGGTTTCTGTTCCTTTTTAGCGTGATTTGGGGTCCAAAAATGTTCAAGTAATCGTCCTTCTGAAGTGTGAATCAATTGAAACGCAATTTTAGATACCCAGTATGGCCGCTCATGAAAAGGCACAAACAATTGAAATTGGGTAGTATCGGTCAATTTCACTAAAAGGTTATTTGCCAAGTGTTGCCCTTCGAATACTTGATAAGCCCAAATCGGCTTTCCACTCGTTATTCTTCCATCCAGGGCTCGTACATAACCTGTTCCAGGGCTTACCCCAACAGGAAGTTTATACACTACATCTACCAATATGCCTGATATTCCCTGAATTTTGGCAGTTTTGCTTGTTACTTTCAAGTGATTTGATGCCTCGGCAACTTTCGCCTCGATAGGCTCTTGTTTGAACTCCAACGTCAGGCAAGCATTTTTGTCAAGGTGTACTTTTTTAGACTGTCGAAGTGGTGCATCTTGGTTTACTTTGAATGTTTCTTGCTTGGTTTGAGAAGTTACACTTGCTCTTGTCAGGTTTAAACGTACTTCCCAACCGGCCTCTGCTACAAAAGACACACTATCACCCTGCTTATGCAATGACTGAGCCTGATACTTACCCAACAATCCTAATAGTTTGCCATAATAGTATTTTTCCACTACAATATTTAGTGCTTCGCTTTTTGGAGTTGCGGTATTGCCTTCCAAAGAGATTTTTAAATGGCAAGCATAAAATTTTTGAGCTTTTACCTGACCACTTAATAATACAAAACTCCCCAGCAGAAGAAAATGCCTCCACTGGATATTCCTACTTTTAGAAACGGAATAAAACAAGCACTTGAACATATAGATTATTAAGGAAGACTATTTTTGTTGCAGATTCTATTGGCGATTTTTTGTTGCTTGTAGCCTGATACAAATCAGCTTCCGAAGTAAGGCTCCGGAAGCTGAGAAATTTCTTTTGTAAGAAAAATATTGAGTGTTAAATCGCAATTTGTCCCCAGCCTGAAGTATCAGGAAGGTTGATATTGTCGCCTTCTTTTGATTTGGTAATCACGCTTACGCTGTTGCTCAACCACTGGAAGAACTCGGTAAAGTTCAATCCCTTGAGCATCATAGGAGGTGTATTTCTATGAGATAGTTGTCGTAGTACGTCCATGTTGGCATCTTGTACTCCTATCGGGAAAAACAAGAACTCTTTATTATCTACTCGAATATCAATGTCTTGTGAAACCCCTCTTACATCTTGGTCAGCGTCTGGCTCACCATCGGTAATCATGATTACAAATGGTCGGTAATAAGGTTGTCCGGTTTGTTTATACCAGTTTTTGCGGGTAGTTACTTTCAAAATTGCACGACGCAAGCCATCTACCAACGCGGTAGAGCCTCCGGCTTTTAGAGTGGGCATATCAAAGTTGTGGATCAACGAAGGCTCCTGGATACAAGCCACCCTTCCAGAGAAGGTAATGATGCAAACTTCTAACCTTTGAGAAGCAATCTCGTCGTTCATCACTTGATGTTTAAATCGTTGCAGCCCTTCGTTCAATTGTTGAATTGGTGTGCCAATCATAGAACCTGATACGTCTAATACCAGTACACACAAACATTTTTGCTCAAAATTTTCCGGAGTTTCTGCTAAAAAATCGTTAGCTGCCATAATCTATATCTTTAGTTTTACCAGTGAATCGTTTAAGCATTCCAACACAGAATGCTTAGATTTGGTTATTTTTTATTACTAAGCTTAAATAATTACTATTACCACCTTCAAAGTGTTTTAGTTACACACATTTTAGGTTATCTATCTAATTCCCAGTGTTTGAGGAGATACTCAAAAAAACCTCTCCTTATTTTAGTGCTCTTTTATCTTTCTTTAAAATAGTTGTTTCGTCAGTATTGGCTACCAAAAAAACCACATTCATCAAATAAAATTATTGGCTAAAAATTGGGAGACTTTCTCTTGCATCCTCCTCTGATCCAAAAAAGCATGTTTTTTTTCACATAAAGGTTGCGCCTTACAATTTATAAGATCATTTTCGTATCTCAAAATTTGGCTTGTTGAATTCACTATAGAGGTTTGGCTAAGCAATTTTATTGGGTTTGATCAACATATTTCAAGCTCATTTATTAAAAAACCAAATATTATTCTATAATATTTACTATAAACAAGTAAAATAAGTTGCTTTTTTTTCTTATTTAAAATTGATAGTGATATTCTACATGCCTGGTATTTGTATTATTTCAACAATTATTTAAATAAAACATGTCCAAAGGATTTTTCAGTATACCACGGCCCTCAAACGAACCAGTATTGGCCTATGCTCCTGGTTCTCCCGAAAAAGCGGCTCTCAAAGCTGCTCTTGCTGAATTTCGTTCTAAAGAAATCGATGTACCTATGTACATTGGAAGCGAATTGGTAACAACGGATGTAAAGAAAAGAATGGCCCCACCTCACGATCACCAACATACCTTGGGTCATTTTAATTATGGCGATCGTAGCCACGTTGAGCAAGCTATTCAAGCGGCATTGGGTGCCAAAGCTGCCTGGGAAAATCTTGAATGGGAACAAAGAGCGGCTATTTTCTTACGTGCTGCGGATTTAATTGCGGGACCTTACCGGGCAAAAATCAATGCAGCTACTATGTTGGGGCAGTCTAAAAATGCTTTCCAGGCTGAGATTGATGCCGCTTGTGAGCTGATCGACTTCTTGCGCTTTAATGTATACTACATGAGCGAAATCTACCAGCAGCAGCCAGTAGTTCCTTTTAGTCCCAATACCTGGAACCGTACCGAGCAGCGTCCTTTGGAAGGTTTTGTCTTTGCGATTACCCCGTTTAACTTTACTGCCATTGCTGGTAATTTGCCTTCAGCACCAGCCATGATGGGAAATACGGTGGTATGGAAACCAGCCGAAACTCAAGTTTTTGCTGCCAATGTGGTCATGGAGGTATTCCGGGAAGCTGGTCTGCCCGACGGTGTCATCAATTTAATTTATGTAGATGGTCCTGAGGCAGGTGATGTAATTTTCAAACACGCTGATTTTGCGGCGTTGCACTTTACCGGAAGTACGGGAGTATTCCAGCATTTGTGGAAAACCATCGGCGAAAACATTGCTATGTATAAATCTTACCCACGCATTGTAGGAGAAACTGGTGGTAAAGATTTTGTAATTGCCCACAAATCGGCTGATGCTAAAGCGTTGGCTACTGGCTTAGTACGAGGTGGTTTTGAGTATCAAGGACAAAAATGTTCGGCGGCTTCTCGTGCCTATGTACCTGCCAACCTTTGGGAAGAAGTGAAAGGCTATATGCTTGCTGACTTAGCCGACATAAAAATGGGTGGTGTTGAAGACTTCAGTAACTTTGTGAATGCAGTAATTGATGAAAGAGCTTTTGATAAAATAGCAGGGTACATCGACCAAGCCAAACAAGATGCGGGAGTAGAATTGATTGCAGGTGGAAACCACGATAAAACGAAAGGGTATTTTATTGAGCCTACCGTTTTTAAAGCCGAAGATCCTAAATATCGTACGATGTGCGAAGAAATTTTTGGGCCAGTACTTACGATTCACGTATACGATCCTGAAAAATACGAAGAAACGCTTGAGCTAGTAGATCAAACCTCTCCCTACGCCTTGACAGGAGCCGTATTCTCTAACGATCGTTATGCCGCAGAATTGGCTACCAAAAAACTACATCAGGCTGCTGGAAACTTCTACATCAATGATAAACCTACGGGAGCGGTAGTGGGTCAGCAACCTTTTGGAGGAGCCAGAGCATCGGGTACCAATGATAAGGCAGGTGCTATGATTAACTTGCTACGTTGGGTATCGCCTCGCACTATCAAGGAAAATTTCAATCCTCCGAAGGATTATAAGTATCCTTTCTTGCAGGAATCTTAATAGAAACACATTTTAGTGTTGTTTATCAACAATTATGAGTCGCAAAGCCTCTTCACATAAAATGTGAGGAGGCTTTTGTTTTTAAATGCTTTTCAAATGTATTTTTTTTGATCAACTACTCCGTTTTTTATCTTGCAATAGAATATAAGTTAACTATAAGACGATTTATAAACACATGATTGTATACGATACTAAACGATGGTGGAGCACCCTCTACAAACTATTGATTGGCGTCAACCTTTCGCATAACTCAAGAATGCTTTTTAGAGGTATACTGTTGGTAACACTTTACACTTTGCTTGTTGTTTTTGCCAAGCAGCATTATTTCCCTAAGGATAAAATTATTGAGACGCCTTTGATTTTTACCATTCTGGGGCTTATTCTGGGGTTAATTTTGGTATTTAGGCTCAATACCGCTTACAACAAATGGTGGGAAGGTCGCATGAAATGGGGAGCACTGGTAAATGATTCTCGTACTTTGGCCTCTTATTTACACACTTTATTACCTACTGATGACAAAGAAACCAGAAGTTATTATGCGGCTCAAATCTCCAATTTTGCGATTGCCTTACGGGGGCATTTGCGTGATGATATAAAATATGATGAGTTTGAACATAATGATCCTAATTATATACAATCGTTGAAGGAGGCACCCCATGTGCCCCACAAAATTGCCACACTTTTGATGGAATGGATGCAAACCAGTTTTAAACGAAATTATATCTCTGGATTTGATAAGATTAACATCAAGGTGCAAATCCAGAATTTTATAGATATTCTGGGGGCTTGCGAACGCATCAAAAACACGCCCATCCCTTTTTCTCACAGCAGTTTTATCAAGGCATTCATCACGGTGTATGTCATTACTTTGCCATTTGGTATTATCGATTCTTTTCACGAAATCTATTTTGCCATTACGGCTACGGTGCTTATTTCTTATGCATTGATAGGGGTAGAAATTATCTCTGAAGAAATTGAAGATCCATTTGGCAATGAGGCCAATGATTTGCCGCTGACTCACCTTTCTAACATCATCAAGAAAAATGTATACGATGCATTGGAGGTGACTTATGAGAAGGAAATATCTCCGGTAAAGTTGGAAGATAAGTTGATTAAAGTATTAAATTGAGCATAGCATATGGCGATTTTTTTCGTTATGATGGTATATTAAACATTGAAAACCATATAGTTATGAAAAGACCACTATTTACATTTATTGTGCTTTTACTTTTGGGGTTAGGAACGGTGGTTCAAGCCCAAAAAATAGGCGAAATTAAAAAGAGATCGGGTGACAACCGCAGTAGTAGCCGAGGCAGCAGGGGTAGTAGCGGTAGTGGCTGTGGCGATGCGGGCTCAGGTTGTGCGGGTGATTTTTTGGGAAGTGTATGTAGCAATATTAGCGCTGCAGTTTGTTCATCAGTACTTAGCGAGGTGCTCAACCGTTCTTTCTCGCGACGTAGTGAGGGAGGCGGCACCTATATCCCCTTGAGCTTTGAGATTGGCGGTGATGCTACTTTTGTACCTACCAACCAAAATTTATATCGGCCAAGGGCTCGTTTTAGAGTGGGGGTATTATCGATGGAATACCGCTATACTTACCTTACCGAGCAGGTACTAGGGCAAAGGCAGGATTTCCCAACCCACGAAATCCAATTTATACAAATCAATCCTATCTTAGACCCTAATTTTGACCTACGTTTTGGCTGGGGGCTTTACATTGAACAAGAATCACAAAGCAACAATGCTACTCATAGTGAATTTACCTTTGGGTTTGATGCTTTTCCTGCCAGAATGAAATTAGGCTCTGAATTTCGGGTAGTCACTAACAGCGATCGCGGTAACATATCGCCTCGTTGGGAAGTAAATGCTCAATTAAAATACGCTATACTAGATAATCCTAACAATAAAATATATGTGGGATTGAGTGGCTCTTATGCTGAATACTATGCAGTATCTATTTGGGGGATTGGTGTGGGAATCAACTTTAAGTTTGGACAATTATAATACAACACTTAGAATAAACAGGTCTAACGATCACGAAGAACAAACACTTAAACAGTTAATAATCAGAATATTAATTAAAAATATCACGCAAATCAATAAAAAAATCAATTTGAATTAAACCTTCTCTAATTTGATTAATCTAAGAGTGAAAGACAAACAACACTACTATAAAATATGAAAAAAGTTATTTTCCTCATTGTATTAATTATTGCAACTACTTTGGTATATGACAAGGCAGATGCGCAACGTAGAAGAGTAAGGCGTAAATTTAGAAAAGAAAGAAGACAAGATCGTAGAAGGGTTGTTCGTAGGGCCAACCGTCGTCGAAACCGAAGAATTGTAAGAAGGTGTTTTCGCAGATCTCGTTTGGTATATCGAGTAAGACCCGCTCGCCGAAGAGTGGCCGTATTGCCTACGGGGCATATTGTGCTTACTCATCGTACTCGCAGGTATTATTATCATCGTGGACTGTTTTATCGTCCACTTGACGGCCGTTATGTGGTAGTGGCTGCTCCTCCTGGTATTAGAATCAGGACTTTGCCAGTGGGTTATTATACTGTGGTGGCAGGACCTGCTACTTATTATTACTATCAAGGCATGTATTATACCAGGGTAACTACTGGGAATGAAACAGCTTATGAGGTTACTAAGCCTCCTACAGGAGCGGTAGTACCTAACCTACCTGAAGATGCATCCAAAGTGGCCATTGACGAACAAGATTTGTATGAGTATGACAGTACACTTTATAAAAAGGTAGTAGAAGAGGATATAGAGAAATATGAGGTATACGGAGAGATAGATGATAGTGTGGAGGAGGAAGATTAATATAAATAACTAATTATCAAATATTTGCAATCCACTTCAGGCTAAGAAGTGGATTTTTTATTGAGTAGATAAATATACATTTATGATTATATCAATCTACAATAAAAAGCTGTACAAGATGATGTTGACTTTAAGCTTCAATATCCAGCTATTTTTAAGCCTTTACTTTCCCAACACGTCGCAAGCACGTCAACCTAAGCTTTTTGCTTAACTTGATTTTTTTAAAATATAAACCGCTTAATCTGGAAAGTATCTATTTAAAGATCAAGTACTTACAGCTTCAAAAGCCCTTCATTTTTTTCTGTAGCCAAAAAAACGAAGCAAAA
>DMXI01000454.1 GCA_003483885.1 Microscillaceae bacterium | reverse complement strand
ATTTCTTACATTATAATCTGGATTTTTTATATTTTGTTTCACTCTGTGTACTTATCTATGTGATATAATTTCAAGAGTAAAGCTTTTAGCATGATACTTTTCAAGGTATTTTGTTATATATTTCAAGAAAAAATGGCTTAAAGCATTAAACAATACAAGCACCATAGCTCCAAATTTACCATGATCAGATTAGCCACCGAAAAGGATCTAGATACCATTAATGAAATTTATAATTACGAAGTGTTGAATTCTGAATACAATGTAGACACTTGTGCAGTAAGTAGTGACGAAAGATTAAATTGGTTTGCCTATCATCAGAAAAAGAACTTACCTATACTGGTAAAAGACAAAGGAGGGATAGGCGAAATCATTGCCTGGGCATCGTTGAGCGAATGGGCACCTCAGGGCGGATATAACCAAACCGCAGAAGTGTCAATTTTTGTGGATCGAAATGTACACCGACAAGGATTGGGCAAAGAGTTGCTGAGGGAATTGATGGATACGGGGGCAGCACTTGGCTACAAGGTGTTGATTTCCAGGATAGTGAATGGAAATACAGCGAGTATAAAGCTCCACCAATCTTTGAGCTTTCGGTATATAGGGGTTATGCGAAGAGTCGCCTTCAAACTAAACAAGTGGGTAGATGTACAGCTTTGGCAAAAAGACTTGTTTATTTAACCTAATAGTTTGTCTTTTTTGCTGTTTTTCCTGAATCTTTAATTCTCAGAAGTCGATATGACTTCTCATATAAGTTTTTATTCCTTGGGGTACTTTTGTATTTTTATATACAATGGGATAAGTATTGCCTTTGTGCTCAAGGCATGAGTGTTCCTAATATAAATGAACAAAAGACACCAAAAATTTAGTTGAATGAAGACTTTTCATACCAGGATTTTCCAAGTGCTTTTTACGTTTGCTTGGCTGGCAATGTTGACTTCTTGCCGTACTGTTACCCCTACCATTGCCTATCTGAAAGCCCCAAAAATTGTGAAATCGGGTGACCCTATGACACTTTCCTGGAAGGTGAATAATCTGGGCAAACATAAGATTCGTATACGAGGCGATCGTTCCAAAGAAAAGTACTCGGCCAGGAGCAAAAAAGTATACTGGCCAAAACGTACCCGTACTTTCCATTTATATATTAAAAATAGAAAAAACAAGACAGTTGCCCGAAAAACGGTGAAAACCCAAGTGGTAAACGCCTCATTTACTGGGCCTTTAAAAGTACTGGCGGGCGATCCAGCCCGTTTGTCCTGGCGAGTGTTGGTGCCAGCGCGAAACATTCAATTAGCCGAAATTGTCAATGGCCATTTGGTGGTGTTGAAAGAACGATTGCCCAAAGTAGGATATTTTGATGTAAGACCTACCCAGGCTACTACCTATCAATTATTAATTGAAAATCAAGGAGTGGTACATTTTGACCACCACTTAGAAGTAAAAGAAGCTTTTTTTATTGGCAGCAGGGTAGTTACCCCGCAAGCCGATGCTATTTTGCAATGGAGAGTAAACCCTAAGGCAAGCCAGGTGTGGGTAGAGCAAAAAATAGAGAACCGATATGAAAAGCTACAGGGTAATTTACCGCTGGATGGCCGAATGGTATTGCAACCTAAATATGAACAAAACTACTATCGCCTGGTGGTTTTGCGTGATGGTCAGAAGCAGTATTTTCCTCATGAAGTGCGCATCAAGGTAGCTCGCCCGTACATCCGAAACCTACAACCCATTGCCAAAATGAAACCAGGGGTGAAGATGAGTCTTGAGATTTTTGCTTATGACCGGTCCAATTATCCCAAAGAGATCAAATTTCAGGTAATGGCCTATGATCCTAAAGGTAATTTTGTAACGGGATTGGCTCCTGATCTTACCACTGCGAAGAAATACTTTTTGGGTTTGGCTGAAGAAATAGAAGGAGAGCGGTTTCCGATCAACGATTTTAAAGTGACTGAAGTAAACCGACGTATTTCGAAGCCTTACTCTATTGCTACGGTATTAGACTATAGTGGCTCTATGTGGGGTGTGACACCGAACCTTGAGACGGCCATCAAGGAGTTTATCAAAAGAAAAAATCCAAACGACGAAATTTCGGTGATCAAGTTTGACGATCAATTGGTGAGAAAAGTGCAGAGAGCTCGTCATGCAAACGATATTATTAAAAAAAGTGCATTTGACGGAGAAAGTGGGGGAGCTACTGCTTTGTATGCTGGAGCAGACGAAGGAATCAAGACTATAGAAAGGAGTAAGCATCAGCGAGTGGTCGTTTTATTTACAGATGGTCAAGAAAATTCATCCTTTACTTTTTCTGATTCGCATGCCTTTACGGCCAAACAACTGGTAAAGCGAGCACGCGAAACCAATACACGTTTGTTTACCGTGTGTTTTGGCGGAGGGGCTAATCGTAACTTGTTAGAAGCCGTTGCATTATTGACTGACGGTCGCAACTATTTTTTAGAAGACGAATCAGAAATTACCCAAGTATATCAGGAGTTACCATACATCTTTAAGAATTATTATGAGGTAAGTTATCGGCCCACTCAAAAAGATGGACCTCATCTGACCTTATTGACCTACAATAACCTGGAAACTGTAGATACCACCTCTAGTACTACCTTTATTGGCGACGACTTTGATCCTAATATGTATGAAGATTTTGCGCGTAAGGTCATATACCGCCCCGAGGGCAAAATATTGAAATCTGCCCAAGGCAACACTACTGTTGGCAAATTACCCAAACCTACTCAGGTTCCGCGTGTGATTGATGTAAAAGCAGCCAAGCAAAATCAGCCATTGATCCCTCCTCAGGCAGTGGCGTTTTTTAAACATAACCATAGCAAGATTGACCAAAAGTATTATAAAAATCTAGAGGTATATGTGCGCTATTTGCAAAAAAACAAAAAAGCCCGTATGCATATTTTGGGGCATTCAGATCTCAAGGGAACAATGAAAGGCTGTCAGCGTATTTCAGAGGAGCGAGCCAATGCAGTTAAGCAGTTTTTTCTGGAAAGAGGAATAAATACCGCAAGAATGCGCATTCAGGCACTAGGGCGTACCCGACCAGTATGGGCAGAAGAGAAAAAGGAAGTACACGGCAGGGATAATCGTCGGGTAGAAATCATATTAATAGAATAATTAACAGGTTAGTATAATGGCTAAATCGGTCTAAAACAGTAGAGCAATTTAGCCATTATATAATTTTTACTATTTAATAACCAGTATCAATGTCTTCTTCCTCAAAGATCGTCAACTCTGCTTCGGTTACGTATTCTTTGCCTCCCAAACGATTGGCTTGCCTCATATACACCCGCTCAAACAAGTTTCTCACACCACGACCATTACCAAATTTGGCAGCATCAGTTCCAAACGACTTCATGATAAGCTTGCGCACCTTGGCTCGAGCTGCTTCGGTAAGTTTATACCCTTTGTCATAACACATTTTTTCAAAAATGCGCGTAAGTTCATCCAGGTTATAATCATCAAAATAGATAATCTCAGAAAACCGAGAATTTAAGCCTTGATTGGCAGCTAGAAACCGCTCCATATCTTTGGTATAACCCGCTGCAATCACTACCAAATCTTCTCGATGGTTTTCCATTAAGGGAGTAAGCGTATCGATGGCCTCGGCTCCAAAATCATTTTGCCCTCCATTGGTTAGGGCGTATGCTTCATCTATAAATAGTACACCTCCCAAGGCGTTCATCACCACTTCTTCCACTTTTTTGGCGGTGTGTCCCACGTATTTTTCTACCAAGTCAGAGCGGCGTGCTTCCACCAAATGCCCTCTCGAGAGTAAACCTATTTCCTGAAAAATTTCGGCAATCAAACGTGCTACCTCGGTTTTTCCAGTACCAGGATTTCCCATAAATACCAAGTGCATAGAAGGCAATACTGCTTCCAAACCTTTCTCTTGTCTTACCTTATGCATTTTTACCAAATTGGCCAACACCTTTACTTTACGTTTTACTTTGTCCAAGCCAATCATGGCATTCAATCGTTTTTCAGCGCTTTCGTGCTGGGCTGCAATCAAATGCATAATTTTCGCAATTACCTCGGCATCAGTACGGTAGTGCTCCTTATTTTCTATGCCATAAATCAGGTGATTATCTATGGTAATCTCGCCATTGCTTGTTTTGAAGACAAATTGATCATTGATTAAATGTACCTCTTTGATAATGGCCCAGGATAAAAACTGATTGAAGTTATTTTCGTCATCAGCCACAATAGAGATGCCCTTATCGGTAAAAGCTACACTATGGCTTGAGGGAAATAGGATTGGTAAAAACCAAGGTTGATCAGTTTCTATTAGGAAATATATTTCTTCGGTATAGGGAAGGTTGTGCAATGCCCGCGCATTTTCTCGCTCTTCTAAGCTCAGGCCTTTTACTCCCTCTATTTTTTGAGTAAAAGACGCATTGCCATATCCGTGGATAAATACAGTGCGGTGTTTTCTAAAATGATTGCAAAGGTTGGGGTTGTTTTCTAATACCTCTCTTACTTTACTCATAACGCTATTTACAATATTGTCAATCGTTGAACTCTCCAAATACAGTGCTTTAAATCGCTATCGAGAAGAGTTTACTGCTTAAGTATACCATTTATTGATAGGGAAGGTTATTTTTTAGGTATCAGTAGTGATCAAATACCTGAACCTAAACAACATTCCTCAACATGGATTGTGTAATAGCAAGATATAGAAAGCTAAGCTTAAAGTTACGTTTTGGGTGTAAGTAATTTGCAAAATACAGTCATAGGTTTTTAGTTGTAATATACATCTATTACTTTTACTAAGTTTCCTTTATTTTAAGTGTCTAGGAGACCTTCAAAATATAATGTGTGGGTTTTAGAAAAAAACCGAGTAAATCCTTACTTGACGAAGATTGAAAAAAAGAAGCTGCATTGGTCGATTTTGATAGCAAAAAGGGGGTTCGATCATTTTTTTTAGCAAAAATTGGAAAAAGTTGACTGAAATCTTACGCCGATCAT
>DMXI01000045.1 GCA_003483885.1 Microscillaceae bacterium | reverse complement strand
GTAAAAATTTAAGAGAAAAACCCGTAATTAATTTATTATTTAACAAAATAGTTGATCGGGTTAGTACTGCTGTCGGTAATCGATATTGGTAATCCTTCAAAATTAGGAGTTAAATAGTCTCTCAGTAGTTCACTGGTATATTGTTCGCTTTCGTAATGTCCAATATCAGCAATTAAGATTTTACCATCTGCATCAAAAAACTCATGGTATTTATAATCGGCAGTAATAAACACATCAGCTCCTTTACCCATAGCTTTGGGTAATAAAAAACTACCAGTTCCTCCGCAAACTGCTACTTTTTTAATTTCCTTATCCAAAAGCTTGGTATGCCTGATACATTGCAAATCCATTCGCTCTTTCAAGTACTTTAAAAAAGCTTCGCCAGACAGCGGTTCGGTTAAACTCCCAATAGCTCCTGAACCTACTTGGGTATTCGTGTTTTCCAAAGCGTGCAGGTAATATGCAATTTCTTCGTAAGGGTGGGTTTGTCGCAAAGCTTGCATTACTTTACCTTCCAAGTATGCTGGAAATATTACTTCAATTCTATCCTCACTCACCTCTTCTAATTGTTCTTTGGCTCCCACGGCGGGATTAGCGGCTTCGTTTCCCCGAAAAGTCCCCGTACCTTCGGTTCTAAAACTGCAATATTCATAATTACCTATCTTTCCTGCCCCTGCTTTTCCCAAGGCGTTCAATACTGCCTGGGTATTTTCTTTAGGTACAAAAACTGTCAATTTCATCTGGTTTTGTTTTTTAGGAGCCAAAACCTTTACATTCTCCAGCCCAAGTTTTTCTGCGATCTTAAAATTCACTCCCCCCGCTACATTGTCCAAGTTAGTGTGTATGGCGTAAATCCCTATATCATTTTTGATGGCCTTTATCACAGTGCGCTCTACATAATTGCGCCCATTGAGTTTCCTCAATCCTTTGAATACAATGGGATGATGCGCCACTACCAAGTTACATTTTTTTGCGATGGCTTCATCTATAACCGACTCTATAGCATCTAACGAAACTATTATCCCTGTGACTTCCGCTGATGGATCACCCACAATCAACCCACTATTATCGTAACTTTCTTGATACACTCTAGGAGCAAATTCTTCTAGGTATTTAGTAACTTGTTGTATCGTTGGCATATGTTATTGGTTTACTTTAACTTTCTTTACAAATATAACATTCATATGATTGTGGCAAAATGTATCTTATTTCTTTTAGTTTTGTTTAAAAACCAGTATACAATCTTTTGAAAACCATCTCATTACACAATTCACAAAAGCCATTTTATTATTTAGTTTTTTATCTTCTAATTTGTATTTTTGTATACTTGGCTGATAAATAGCTTCAAGTGATAGTGAAAAAATTCCATTATGAAAAACGTTGTAATAGAAGAGACGGACACTACACCCCGGGTAGATTTTGATTTTGCTAAAGGGTTATTTGAATTCAAAGGATTGTCTATCCCTGAAGATACTCAGGGTTTTTATAACCCGGTTGTTCAAACGCTTGATCAGTATGCTCAAAACCCTACTGCCAAAAAACACCATCTCACTTTTACTTTTTTATACATCAATACCAGTACTTCCGCGATGGTATCGCGTATTTTAAAGATTTTTGAGACCATTCAAGCAAAGGGATTCAAAGTAAATGTAGTTTGGTCTTTTGAATCAGACGACGAAGATATGAAAGACCTGGGTACGTATTTTAGCTCTTTTACCAACCTTCCTTTCCAATTCATTCCTCACGAAGAAATTGTTTAAAACCACCAAATAACACCTTCGTTTAAGACTATTCCCGAAGGTGTTATGCTTGTTGTCGTCAAATATTTATCCTCATAGCTCCCCACGCATCCTAACAATTGCGTGAAAGGTTGTGTTTTGATCTAAAAAATTGAGTTCTTTGTATTTAAATTTGAATGAGATTGCGTTATGAATAAGGCCGAAGTAGTACCCTATAAAGACGACAACAGCAACAAAAAGGCTCAAGTAGCCAAAATGTTTGACAACATTTCCCCAAAATATGATTTCTTAAATCACTTTCTAAGCCTTGGTATAGATATTCGTTGGCGTAAAAAAGCCATTAAATTGCTCAAACCACATCAACCTGAGCATATTTTGGATGTAGCTACCGGAACCGCTGATTTTGCCATTGCTGCCTTAAAAGCCAACCCTAAAAAGGTTACTGGCGTAGATATATCTGCAGGAATGCTCGAGATAGGTCGCGAAAAGCTTAAAAAGAAGGGTTTGGACAAGGTAATTAACCTTGAATTGGGTGATTCTGAAAAACTAGCTTTTGAGGACAATTATTTCGATGCTGTAATCGTTTCTTTTGGAGTAAGAAACTTTGAAAATTTAGAGAAAGGTATACAAGATATTTATCGTGTTACCAAACCTGGTGGACAGGTAGTCATTTTAGAGTTCTCTAAGCCTACTAAGTTCCCCTTCAAACAAGTGTATAGTTTTTATTTTAAATACATTTTACCCATAATCGGAAAAATTGTTTCTAAAGATCAATCGGCTTATACTTATCTGCCCGAATCGGTTCAAGCTTTTCCTTATGGCAAAAACTTTGTTGATATTCTTAATAAAATTGGATTTAAACAAACAAAATGCATACCTCTAACATTTGGCGTAAGCTCAATTTACATTGGTACAAAATAGCCGTCTGCTGTTTTTCCCTAACCTTCTTCTTTTCTGGCAATGA
>DMXI01000194.1 GCA_003483885.1 Microscillaceae bacterium | reverse complement strand
GCAGTTCGGTAGATTATTACCACGGACCAGGTTTAGACGAGGGGTTGAAAATATTACAAAAGGTTAAAAAAGAATTTGGTTTCTCAGTACTTTCAGACATCCATCACCCAAGCGAAGCGGCAGCGGCAGCTGAGGTATTAGATATACTGCAAATTCCAGCTTATTTGTGTATGCAAACTTCGCTGGTAGTAGAAGCCGCCAAAACCGGAAAGGTGGTAAACTTGAAGCATGGGCAGTTTTTGGCACCCGAAAACATGAAGCACCCTATCAAGAAAATTCAATCAACTGGAAACGACAACATTGTATTGACAGAGCGTGGTTATACCTTTGGTTACAACGATTTGGTAGTAGACCCTCGTAGTTTTTACCACTTCAACCAAATGGGTTATCCGGTAGTGTTTGATGTTACCCACTCTATTCGCAAGTATGGCATTCCAAGTGCCGATTCTAAAGGAGGAGCTCGGGAGTTTTTGCCTACCCTTTCTCGTTCTGGAGTAGCAGCTGGTGTAGATGGTGTATTTATTGAAACTCACCCTACCCCCGAAACTGCTTTGTGTGACGCGGCCAGTCAATTGTGCGTATTCGATTTGGAAGAGTTTATGAAGCCTTTGCTGGAGATTCATGCCGTGAACAAGAAGTACGCGATGCATAATGTAGAGCAATAGTCGACAGTCCATTGTCAACCGTCCACTGCTCATTAGTTTTTCATAAGTCATTTAAAACTGTGGACTATGGACTATCGACCGTGGACTCTCCGATAAAAAATTTGAAAATTAAAGATATACCTTACAGATACACATGGAACTATATTTAGACTCAGTAGATTTTAAAGAAATAGAAGAAGCCTTTGATCTGGGCTTTTTGACAGGTCTTACCACTACACCAACCTTTATGCACCGTCACGGTATCACTGATATCGACGCGGCCATCGTAAAACTTTCGGGCATGGTGCCTATCTTACAGGTAGAAGCCTTGGGAGATACCGCTGAGGAGATTTTGGCTGAAGCCGAGCGATTGCTTGCTTTGGGATTGGATAAAGAAAAAACGGTTTTCAAAATCCCAGTATCTAACGTAGGTGTAAAAGCTTGTAAAATGCTACGCGACAAGGATATGATGGTGAATATTCACTTGGTATATACCTTGAACCAAGCATATATGGCTATGCAAGCGGGCGCTACTTATGTTTGCCCGTTGGTTGGTCGTTTGCAAGATCAGGGACATGATGCTTTGGCGTTGATTCAAAACTGCGTGGATACGGTTAATTACTATGGTTATGATACCAAAATAATGTTTTCGTCGGTTCGTCATGCCGAGCACGTGCGTACCGCCATTGTTTCTGGGGTACATACAATTACCGCTCCCTGGAAAGTGATGAAAACTTTGACTAGCAATAACTTCACTACAGTAGGAACGAATCAGTTTGTAGAGCATACTCGCTTGATGACTGAAAACGTAAAAGATGTAATGCGTGAGTTTAACCCTACTGTAAAACTAGAGGATACCATTTTTGATGCCTTGAGCCAAATGACCGAATCTGGCTTGGGTGCAGTAACAATTGTAGATGGTAGCGGTGACTTGAAAGGTATCTTTACTGATGGCGATTTGCGTCGCAATTTGAAAGAAAAAGGTAAAGAGTTCTTGGAAAACAAGATGGCCGATTGCATCAGCAATGCTAGCCCAATTACCATTACCAAGGATGCTCGTTTGTTTGATGCAGTGGCTTTGTTTAAAGATAAGCAAATCGACAATATCATCGTAACGGATAACAATAAGCCAGTAGGTATGTTGGACATCCAGGATTTTGTAAAGCAGAATTTGGTAGGATAATTTAACTACCAAAACATTGGAAATATAAAACCCCTCTAATCACTTTGACTAGAGGGGTTATTTTTTATCGTGCTACGCAAACTTATTTTAACTCACAAAAATAGTTTACACATATTAAGTGCGTTCCAGGGCAGGGAGCCCAATCAGGGTGACAGGCCAACCCACCTTGGATTGCCTTCAACTCTTTTTTGTTCAATTTTTTTACCCCTTTTAAGGTCAATAACTTTTTCATAAAGGATAATTGTTTTGGGTTAATATTTAGAGCTTGAAGTCATCCTTCACGTCTTTTGTGCGACTTTAACTACCAATATTTTGTTAAATTTATCAGCAATAGCGCTGCTATTCCTTCAAAATTTAACGCATCTTGATAGTAAATTCACTACAAAATCCAGTAAAAACGAAAATTTAAATAAGCTCTTAGTTAGTTGTATCTAATAAAGTAAAAAAGGTCAAAAAAATGCCCATATTATATATTCTTGTAATCACCTGATACAAGATACATACGCATTTTTAACTTTATTTTACACCATTCTTCAATAATACTCAGGATTATCTACACAATCCTTCAAATGGTCCAGAGGTTTGGCAAACTGTATTACCAGGGCAATGATTGTCAGGCCACCTACAAGCCAACCCACCTTGGATTGCTTTCAGCTCTTTTTTGTTCAATTTTTTTACCCCTTGTAGGGTCAATAGCTTTTTCATAAGGATAATCGTTTTGGGTTAATGTTTGGTTTTTAGAAAAACATACCGTTGTCGCTCCAGCCCCTGAATACAAGGACTGAAACGACACTTAAGTATTGCCTATTTTTCAAGGCTTTGTTTGACTGTTTATTACTCACACATCCAGGTGTTGTAGTTACAAACTGTTCCTCTTGGGCAATAGCCATCGTCCCAGCGACACGCCAACCCACCCTGAATTGCTTTCAACTCTTTTTTGTTCAATTTTTTTACACCTTTTACGGCCAATAATTTTTTCATAAGAATAATTGTTTTGTGTTAATACTTGGTTATTTATGCTCAAATAAGAAAAAAAAGCTGAAAAAACATGTCCATAATTTGACCAAGCACAAATAAACCCATAACCACTTAATTATCAGCGAAATAAATTTACAAAAACTCACATTTGTCCATATAAAAACAATCCGTTTCACCTTTTTTTTACCTAAATACTCACCTGCAGGTCAACCTCGTTTTTCCAGAAATCCATTACATTTACCTCCAACTTATGCATCACTCATTTTAATGTATGAAAACACCCACTTCCTTGCACCGATTGGTAGGGGCAGCAGTAGACGCTTGCCAAGCTGAAGGCTATCAGGTAACCATATTTGACCCTTATTTTATTGAGATAACTGACGGAGTCCAAGTCTTGCAAATGGGGATTGGGTCTAGTTTTGGCTTTGCGCCCATCAACACTCAATGCTCGGTAGCCAACGACAAAACCCGGACTTTGTTATTGCTCAAGAGAGCGGGATTCACAGTAACCGAAGGACAATGTTTTTTTACCTTTCATCATCCCCATGCGTTGTCAGGGCAGCTTCCGGCAGATGCATTGGTATATGCCCAAGCTCTTGGTTATCCGGTTTTTGCCAAACCCAATGCAGGTTCTTTATCCAAACTTGCCGCTAAGGTGTATTCGCCCGAAGAACTCACAAATCAGATCACCGCCATTGAGCCCACCGATCGTTTGTTACGAGTAGAACGCCCTATAGATTTACCAGAGTATCGGATGGTGATGATAGATGGGGAGTTTCAGTACAGTTGTCGCAAAGAGATTCCAACGATAACAGGAGATGGTATACACAGTGTAGAAGCCCTCATTGCGGCATTTAATACCCAGGCTGCCACACGTGCTCAAACGATGAATGAGCCTTTTGAACCCCTGAATTTACACAGCACCTATTTGCAAAACCAATTGCAAGAGCAAGGCATTGGCCTTGATTCAATCTTAAAGCAGGGCACACAATTAACACTTACCCCCACTCCCATTGCCCGCCAGGGAGGCACTAAACAAGCATATTCAGAAACTATTTCAGAAGCAACCCGAAATTGGCTGGAACAAGTGGGTAAAACGCTGAATTTAAGAGTTTTTGGGTTGGATGTATTTGCCAAAGGGCCTATTGATGATCCTGATAATTTAATCATACTAGAAGCCAATCATAACCCAATCCATCGTCATGTACCCGAACCTAAGGTGGTATATATGATGCGCTTGGTAGTGCGCAAGTATTTCGAGGAACAGCGGATTATTCGAGCAAGCCTCTGATGATTAATTTCTTCATTGTTTCGCGATGCATCGCTTAGTAAGCTTCTGGTGCGCATTTAAATGCGTATCCATTTTTATGAGCAATTGTATTGCGATTTTCAGGCTCACGAATCCTAAATTGGACCTGCTAGACTTTGTGACCGCGTTAAGAAACGCTCCTAAAAATAGGTCCTCATTAAAAATGAGAACCAGTATAAATTATTAATTTAATGGTCAATGATTGATTTTTTTATTGTTAGTTCCTTCGGCTGCGCTCAGGACAAGTGTTACGCCTTCGGCTTATTGTTCTATTGTTTAGCTTCGCAGAGCTTCCGTTGGTCGGTTCGCGATGCGCAGCGGAAATAACTATCGATTTTGCAAATATGATAGTCAATTATGAGTTATGAATTATTCCGCAATGCGTCGCATAACAAGCCCCCTTGCTCCATGATCCCTGTTCCTCTCTCCGCTTCGCGCCATTTTTCATTTTACGTTTTTCATTTTTAATTTAAAACTATTCATCCTTAAGCACCTCTACGGGATTTACCCTGGCGGTACGTACCGATTGAATGCTTACTGTAAGTAAGGTAATGAGCATTGTAGCCAATCCAGCAAGTATAAACAAGCTCCAATGAATAGAAGTACGATAGGCGAAGTTTTGCAGCCATTCGCGCATAAAATAATATGCCAACGGGAAAGCAATCAGGCTAGAAATGAAGATAAGTCGGGCAAAACCACTAAATAATAAAGTAAGTAGTTGAGCAATAGAAGCTCCCAATACTTTGCGAATGCCCATTTCTTTGCGGCGCTGGCGAGTCGTAAAAGTCGCCAAACCAAATAAGCCTAAACAAGCAATAAAAATAGCCAACAAAGAAAATAACCAAAAGATTTGACCTCGGCGTTGGTCTGCTTCATAAAACGACGCGAAATATTCATTGACAAACTTGCCCGAAAATTGGGTCTTTGGATTGTATTTGCTCCAAATAGATTTGAAGTGCCCTAACGTAGCTTGGGCATTTTGAGTTTTAAGTCGCACAAAAAAATGCGGCATTGCATTATAGTCAGTTTCGGTAGGCATAAGCCTCAACGCAATAGGTTCTATAGATTCGTACAATGACTTGGTGTGAAAGTCTCCCGATACCCCCACCACAGTATAGTCTCCTACCTTTTTGCCAATGGGGTTTTTCCAGCCAAACCTTCGTTGAAAAGCAGTGTTAACGATGATTCCTTTTTTCACATCCAATGATCGGCGCTGATCCAGGTTTCGTCCGGCCACCAAGGGAATCCCCATCACTTTAAAATAGTTGGCATTCACAAAAAACTGCTTGACCGGAAATTCAGTAAAACTTCCATTTTCCAGCTCTATTTTTAAATCATTGCTGTAGTAAGAGCCATCCATTCCTTGAGAGGTATTCGTGACTCCCACTACATTGGGATGTTGCTGTAGTTGCTCTTTTAACACCTGGTACCTTTGAGGATTTTTTAACTCAAAAAAGGCCAGCTTGTAGAGTTGTTCCTGATCGAAACCCAGACTTTTGGAACGTACGTATTGCATTTGGCGAAAAATCACCATAGTACTCACAATCATAACAATAGAAATACTAAACTGCACGACTACGAGCACTTTACGAAAGTGATTGCCTTGCAACGAATGGCTAAATTGGCCTTTGAGCACTTTATAAGGCTGAAAAGCGGATAATACAAATGCTGGATAAATACCACTTAATACCCCTAATAACACTGTAGCACCCACAAGGCCCAATGCTACGTATGCATTATGAGCTATGCTGAATGCTAACTGCTTATTGGCTAATTGATTAAACCCTGGTAAAAATACTTCAAGTAAGATCAGACTCAACCCCAGTGCCATAAAACTAATCAAGATGGACTCTAATAAAAACTGCCCGATCAATTGGCCACGATACGCTCCAGCTACTTTACGCACGCCCACTTCTTTGGCTCTCTCTACTGCCCGAGCGGTAGATAAACTGATATAGTTGATGCAGGCAATCAGAATAATGAGGACCGCTACCACTATAAAAATATAAATAACCTGGGCATCGGTATGCGTAGCATAATCTCCTGGAATCGCAGGACTCAAACGAATATCAGCAATGGCTTGTAGCGCGAGGGTTTCTACCTTGCCGCTTTTTCCTTTGCGTGCAGCAACTAATTGTCGTTTATATTCTTTGTTGAATAGCGTAGCTACTTCGGTTGGATTAACCGATTTTTTTAGCTTCACAAATGTGGGAAAGTTGCGGGCAAATAGCGAGTTAAAAGCAAGCGGAAGTTGTTTGCGAAAGGTACTCATAGAAATGAGTAAAGAAGGACGAAAGTGGCTGTTATGAGGAACATCTTCTATGACAGCTTTCACTGTATAAGAGGTGTTTTTACTGGCTTGCAAAGTCTTGCCAACGGCTCTTTTGGGAGAACGAAAAAACTGAGTAGCCAAGCTACGGGTGAGTACCAATGCATTGGGTGCCTGGAGAGCATTGGTAAGGTTTCCGGCCAGTGGGCAAAAACTCAATACTTCTGTGATGGAAGGATCAGCATAGAATATTTGTTTGGGGAAAAACCTTTCCTGATTGTTTTTGATGAAATAAATCCCAGAGGTTTGTTTGATGCGAGCAGTTTGCACTACTTGCGGAAATTGGTCTTTGAGCATTTGGGCAACAGGCCCCGCTGATACTACCGACTGGGTTTGTTGGTCGCCTTGAGTTTGGGTATAGGTCAAACGATATACCTGGTCTTTATGAAGGTGGTATTGATCATAGCTTAATTCGTCTTGCACGTACAAATACAACAAAAACGCACAAGTCATCCCAATGGATAAACCTACTATATTTAAAGCAGAGAACACTTTATTTCTCCATAAGTTTCGCAGGGTAATTTTAAAATAATTCTTAAGCATGTTCGCGGGGTTTAATGCATTCGTTTTTGGTATACTTAGAAGACGATTGACACATTCAAATATTACTCATTTTTGAGCACTTCTACTGGATTTGTCCGTGCGGTGCGCACCGACTGAAAACTTACCGTTAACAAAGCAATCAATAAAGTGATTAAACCTGCCAACACAAACAGGCTCCAATGAATTGGCGTACGATAAGCAAAGCTCTGAAGCCATTGATCCATAAAATAGTAGGCAATCGGAAAAGCTATAATACTGGCAATAAGCACTAAACGAACAAAGTCACGGGAAAGTAACAACAAGATTTGCTGAATAGAAGCCCCCAATACTTTGCGAATGCCAATTTCTTTGGTTCGCTGTAAGGCGTTGAAAGAAGCCAGACCAAATAATCCTAACTCAGCAATAAAGATCGTAAGCAATGAAAAAATTAAAAAGATTTGGCCACGACGCTGGTCAGCTTCATAAGCCTTGGCAAATTGCTGGTCTAAAAACCGACCGTTAAACTGTGTTTTTAAATTATATTTATTCCATACTTTTTTGATATGAGCAATGGATTGATCGATGTTTTTGGGGTGTAATCGCATAAAGAAATACTTCTTGATACTATACTGCTCTAAGCTTTTTTCTCCCAGACTCATCGCAAAAGGTTGAATAGTTTGATACAATGATTTGGTATGAAAATCCTTCACCACTCCCACTACCTTAGCACTGCCCACTTGTTTGCCAATAGGGTTGCTCCAGTTATATTTTCGCACAAATGCCTCATTTACAATAATTGACTTTGCATAGTCGGAAGCCCGTTTTGTATCCAGGTTTCTTCCTTTGACAATAGGAACCCCTATTACCTCAAAAAAGTCAGGTGTTACCAAATAATAGCTAATTTCTGATTTAGTTCGGTTCCCATTTTCAAGGGTTACTTCTTCGGTAGACGACATTTCGTCTCCATACCATTCTTCCATTCTCAGGCTGGTATTGGTCACTTTTGTGATCCCAGGAAACTGCAATAGTTGTTGCTTGATAGTATTGTACTTTTTACCATCCTTAGGATCATAAAAAACGACTTTATAGAGTTGGTCTTGGTTAAAACCAAGTTTTTTCTGCCTTACGTATTGCATTTGTTGATACACCGCCCAAGTGCAAATAACCATGATAATGGATACACTAAACTGAAATACCACGAGCAAACGACGGGTATTTGCTCCTTTGCGTGAACTCGAAAACTTGCCTTTGAGCACTAGTACAGGCTTGAACGCTGATAATACAAAAGCTGGATAACTACCACTGAGTAAGCCAATAAATATTGCCAACCCCACTAATATCGGGATTACTAAAGGCTGATTGATATAATTAATCGCTAATTGTTTGCCACTCAATTGGTTAAATAAGGGTAATACCAACTCCACCATACAAATGCTAATGACCAAGGCCAGTAAGCTTAGAGTAATGGCTTCTATAATAAATTGCTTAATGAGTTGACTCCGATGAGAACCTACTACTTTTCGGATTCCAACTTCCTTCGCTCGTTCAATAGACCTGGCTGTAGCCAAATTCATATAGTTGATACAAGCAATGAGCACAATGAGTAAGGCCACAGCCATAAAAATATATACAAGCTTTCGGTCACCGTGGCTCCCATGGTCTCTCTTCAGCGGAGCATTGAGGTATATGCGGTCAATGGGTGACAACTGAAAATCTACGGTAGCTCCTTTGAACCAGGAACCTTTGTTATATTTTTTAAATACCGCAGGCATTTTTTTTACCAATGCTTGAGGCGACACATTTTTGGCCAGTTTTACATATGTGGAGTACATGGGATAGTTCTTGAACACCTCGGGGCTGGCTTTGGCAAAAACACTCAAAGCCACCAGGGCTTTGGGGCGTAAATGACTATTGGTAGGCACGTCTTCTATCACGGCGGCAACAGTTAACGTAAAATCATCATTTAAGGTAAGTGGCTGACCCAGGGCTAATTTTGGCGTATTATACAAACGCACCGCTAATTCGCGGGTGAGCACAATACTATTGGGCTGGGTAAGGGCTTTTTGCAAATCGCCAACGATGGGTTGGTAAGTTAAAATTTGAAATATAGATGGGTCTGCATAATAAATGTCACGCGAAAACACTTTCTCTCTTTTGCCTGCTCGCAACGAAGAAGTAGAATACAACACCCGGGATGCTTGCTTTATTTCAGGCAATGCGCGTTTCAGGTTTGGAATCAAGTCAGCCTTGAAGTATACCGACGTTTCTTCCTGATCAGCTTTCCGAACCTTTTGCTCCAGGCGAAACACTTGTGCTGCATCTTTGTGGTAATTATCGTAATTTAGTTCGTCCTGAATATACAAAAATAGTAAGATAGCACAGGTGAGTCCTACCGCCAAACCCAGCACATTAATCAGTGAATATACCTTGTTACGAAGTAAGTTTCGGATGGCTATCTTTAAATAATTCTTGAGCATGGATATATGGTTTTGTATTTATAGCATATTTAAAGACAAAACCAGTGCCCTAGAACTAAAGCACTGGTTTATAAGCCTTTACTAAGCAATAAATTGAAAATATGTTCACAATTGCGACAAGTAACTGTACGTTAGCGTACAAGCTCCTATTTCATTATTATTCATCTTTTAGAACATGTACTGGATTTAACCTCGCAGTACGCAATGATTGTATGCTTATCACTGCCAGAGTAATGCCCAAAGTAGCCCCTCCTGCCAAAGCAAATATGCTCCAGTGGATCGTGGTTCGGTAGGCAAAGTTTTGGAGCCATTGGCTCATTAGATAGTAAGCAATGGGGAAGGCTATAAAGCTAGAGAAAACAATGAGACGGGCAAAACCACCAGAAAGCAAGGCAAGGATTTGAGTAATAGAGGCTCCCAGTACCTTACGAATGCCAATCTCCTTGCTGCGTTGGCTCACGGTAAACGAGGCTAAGCCAAATAAACCAATACAGGCAATAAAAATGGCAATACCCGAAAACAAGGTAAACACCTCTGCTCGTTTTTGATCGGCTCGATAAGCTTCGGCAAATTGTTGATCCATAAATTTACCCTGATATTCGGTCTTTGGGTAAAGGCTTTGATAGGTTTGCTTGACGAAAGCCAAGGTTTGAGATAAATTCTCGGCTTTTACCCGTACAAAAGCCGCCTGATGAGCCCAATCATCATCAGGACGTTGAAAAAAGATCATGGGGTGTATTTTTTCATATAAAGCTTCACTATGAAAGTCCTGCACCACTCCTACTACTCTGGTAGTGATCATCTTTCGTTCTGCGCCTCTATATTCCATTGTTTTACCAATGGGTTCTTTCCATCCCATTTTTTTTACAAAAGCCTCATTGATCACAATGGCTTTAGAAATATCGGAAGTTAAATCAGGGTTAAAGTATCGTCCTTTTAGCTTTTTGATGCCCAGCGACTTCATCCAGTCACGCCCTACGGTTTTAAAAGTGATCTTTACCGGTGTTTTGCCTCCTTTTTCTTGCTCTATCTGAAACTCTGCACTGGCAAAACGTGCCAAGGGCATTCCAAAGGTTACCTGAATCACTCCTGAATTGAGCGATAGCTTTTGCCTAAATACATCCCGTTTATCAAATATGGGTATACTCAGCAATTGATCCTTATCGAACCCTAAATCTTTGGTGCGGGCATATTGCATTTGCTCTATGACAATGAGCGTGCTTACAATCATGATTAGTGAAACACTAAACTGAACAATGACCAATGCTTTCCGAAAGCGATTTCCTTGTTGAGAACGGCTGAATTTGCCTTTGAGCACCAAATGAGGGTGAAAGCGGGAAAGAACTAAAGCTGGAAAACTGCCGCTCACTAAGCCTACTACCAATACTACCCCCAACAACGCGCCCAAAACCCAAGGCGTAGACGTATAGCCAATATGATGAATATTACCAGTCAATTGATTGAACTTAGGCAGCAGCACTTCTACGAGGCTCAAACTAATCACAAAGGCAAACACACAAATAAAAACCGACTCAATTAAAAACTGATAAACCAACTGCTGGCGAGTAGAGCCTACCACCTTACGAATGCCAACCTCTTTGGCTCGCTCTATGGAGCGGGCGGTGGCCAAGTTCATATAATTGATGGAGGCAATCAGCAAAATGAGTATGCCTACTATTACCAAAATATACACCGTGTTGGCATCCCCAGTATCGGCATAGTCATAGTCGGCTTTTGAGTGCAGATGTATGTTGGTTAAAGCCTGTAACTCAAAGTCAATCTTTAGAAAATCAGAGTGTTTTTCATACAGTTTTTTAGCAAAAGTCTTTATTTTTTGGGTGCCCGCACCTGGTTTCACTTTTAGATAAGTAGTAAAAGAAAGCATCGACCAATCCTGGAAGGACTTGGGGTTGGCCTTTTGCCAAGCTTGCAGTGATATCAAAGCCTCAGGCTTAAAATGGCTATTTTCAGGAACATCTTCTATGACCGCAGTGACCAAATAGGTAAGGCTATCACGTATGGTTACGGTTTCTCCTAAAGCTCTACGAGGGGTGTTAAAAAGCTTTTGAGCCAGGCTACTTGTCAACACAATGGTATTGGGCTGAGACAAAGCCTGATCCAGGTTACCAGCGGTTGGTTTAAAATTCAAGATTTCAAACAAGGACTGGCTAGCGTAAAACATTTTGGGCTTTTTGATCTCTTTTATTCCGCGCTTAAGCGACGACTTACTTTGATTAATGATAGCCGTTTGCGTTACCTCAGGCAGGTCACTTTGGAGGTGTTCGGCTAATTGATTGGAAAATGTAGTCAGGGTACGTTTTTTATCGCCAAAAGCTACCCCTCCCACCACTCTGTACACCTCGTTTTTGTGGGTATGGTATTGATCATAACTAAGCTCTCGCGAAGTATACAGGTATAGTAAAATAAAACAAGTAAGCCCCACGGCCAATCCCAAAATATTGATTAGGGAGTACACCTTATTGCGGAGCAGGTTACGTACAGAAATTTTCAGGTAATTCTTAAACATGGAAATATGGGTTGTATGGGTTTATTGGTAGCTACCCAAAAACAAAACCAGTGCCTTAGCCATAAAGCACTGGTTTACAATACATTTATTAAAATACTTCCTTTAGAAGTTGTTCATAATTGACACAACTGCCTGTGCGATTGTGCACAATTCTTTTATCTAGATTTACTATTCCTCTTTCAACACATTTACTGGATTTACCCTTGCAACACGCAAAGATTGTATACTTACTATAGACAAAGTAATCAATAAGATAAGTCCTCCTGCAATAATAAATACACCCCAGTGAATGGTGGTTTGGTAGGCAAAATTTTGTAGCCATTGATTCATCAAATAATAGGCAATAGGAAAGGCAATCACACTAGCAATCAATATCAAACGCACAAAATTACTGGAAAGTAAGGTAAGTATTTGGGTAATAGAGGCTCCTAATACTTTGCGAATACCTATCTCTTTGCTACGTTGCCAGGCATTGAAAGTCGCCAGCCCAAACAATCCAAGACAAGCAATAAATACTGTAAGGAGTGAAAAAATCAAAAAAACTTTTCCTTGACGTTGATCAGCTCGATAATACTTAGCAAAATGCTGATCGATAAACATGCCATCAAACTTACCCCCTGAATTATTTCTTGCCCAAACGTTTTTGATATGTGCTATTGTCCGCTGCATATTTTTAGGATGAAGTTTCAAAAACACATAAGGCAACGCATATTGACTATTGTTGTCTTCATTTAGAAAAAGCACCATAGGCGGCACCGCCTTATGCAATGATTCGTTATGAAAATCCTCAATTACACCAATTACCCGTTGACCATTCACAATTTTACCTAGCGGCTCTTTCCAGCCTTGTACCTTTACCAATGCTTCATTTACAATGGCTGACTTCTCATAAGTTTCGCCAAAATTGCGCCCCTTCAATAACCGAACTCCCATATTGGGTATAAAATTGGAGGTGATGCGGGTGTTTAGCACTTCTACCTCTTTTTTGCTACCATCGGGCTGTTCTATCATCAACTTCATCACACTGTTGAGGCCTTGCATACCTTCAGATGTAAAAGCGACTCTCTGTACACCCGCATGATTTAAAAACTCTGATCGTAGTGTTTTGTGTTGCACCCCATCTTTTAGCCCCCATAACGATACTACATACATTTGCTCTTTATCAAAACCCAATGATTTTTGCCGAACAAACTGCATTTGTCGATACACCAATGTGGTACAAATGATCATTACCAATGATATACTAAATTGAAATACTACCAAGGCTTTACGAAGGCTATTGCCCTGTCGTGAACGGCTAAATTTACCTTTTAAAACCAAGTAAGGCTTGAAAGTCGAAAGTATTAGGGCTGGGTAAATACCACTTAGTAGACTCACCAAAATTATTCCTCCTAACAGCCCTCCCAAAGTCCAGGGATTGTAATAATTAATCGTGAGAGATTTTTGGGCTAATTGGTTAAACGAAGGCAAAAATACTTCTATCAAACTCAAGCAAACGACCAAAGCCAATGAAGCCATTAGTAACGACTCTACAAAAAACTGTTGGATCAAATGGATACGATGCGAACCTACCACTTTACGAATACCTACTTCTTTGGCTCGCTCAGTAGAACGTGCCGTAGCTAAATTCATATAATTAATGCAGGCTATTAATACAATCAAGACCGCAATAGAAGTGAAAATATATATAAGATTTAAATTTCCTCTACGAGCATAATCTCTACCTGCTTTTATCTGAGAGAAAAGATGAATGTCTTTTATTGGGGTGAGGTGCATTTGTAGTTGAATGGTCTTATTGAGGTTATAGTTTTTATCCATATTCCCTTCAAACAATGAGACCAATGTTGGCTGAATACTTTCTGGCGAAGCTCCTTTTTTTAATTTAATATACGTAGGAAAAGTATAGCGATTTTTGTCGCTAAGTGACTCAGGGTGCACTGTTTTCAGGCTTGATAAAGATACAAATGCGGTAGCTTTTAAATGACCATTTTTTGGAGTGTCCTCGATTACAGCGGTTACCCGATAAGGTTTATTAGCAATCTCTATAGCTTTTCCCAGGGCCATTTTTGGAGTACCAAACAATTTGTCTGACAACGAACGGGTAAGTACCATGGTATTTGGCTGAATCAATGCTTTCTTCAGGTTACCTACCAGGGGTTGATGGTGTAAAATGTCAAACAAAGAAGCATCTGCATACCATACCTTTTTTTGTTCAATTGTTTTTTTACCTACGCTTAAGCTTACCGCTCCAAAAAAGTATCCCAAGCGAGCAGTTGTAGCTACTTGAGTATAATTGTTTTTAAGCAAAGGACCCACAAAAGCAGGGAAATGTACATTCCCTTTTCCACGATCACTCGACTCAAGGCGGAAAATCTGATCCTGATCTCGATGATAGTCATCAAAGCTATATTCATCTTGAATATATAAATACAACAACAAGGCACACGCCAAGCCAATCGCCAAGCCTAAGATATTGATCACTGATGAGAGACGATTTCGCTGTAAACTCCTGAACGATATTTTAATATAATTTCTTAACATGCTTTATGGATGTTTGGTCATATTTAATACATCTCGAAAATACAAAACCAGTGCCTTATGGCTAAGACACTGGTTTACAATACATTTCTAAAATATCTACGCTAAAAGCTGTTCATAATTGACACACGCAACTGTACGTTTGTGCACAAGTTTGAGGAATGACTTATTCGTCTTTTAGCACTTGTACCGGATTTACTCTGGCAGTACGCCACGACTGCACGCTTACCGTAAATAAAGCAATGAGCAAGGTGGCTGTTCCGGCCACTATAAATATTACCCAAGGCATAGCAATACGATAAGCAAAGTTTTGTAGCCATTGATTCATAAAATAATAAGCCAAAGGGAAGGCTATTACACTGGAAATAAGCACCAAACGTACAAACCTCACAGATAGTAATCTCAAAATATGCCCTACAGAAGCTCCCAATACTTTGCGAATACCTATTTCTTTGGTTCTTTGACGAGCAGTAAATGAGGCCAAGCCAAACAATCCCAAACAAGCAATAAAAATGGCTATCAAGGCAAAATTCAGGAATACTTGCCCTCTTTGACGATCACTCTCATAGGCACTGGCAGCCCTTTGATCCAGGAATTGCCCCTGAAAGGGGGTTTGAGGCTGTAGTTTTTCCCAGGTTTGCTGAATATAAGCCAAAGATTTTTTGATGCTTCCAGGCCGAAGTTTCACAAATACGCTGCGAATGTTCCCTTTGTTTCCGGGAGCAAATCGCATCATCAATGGTTCAATCGGGCGATAAAGTGACTCCATATGAAAATCGGCTACTACCCCTACTATCTGTCCCCTTTTCACGGCTTGCCCTTTCGCGTTCAACTCATACCCTATTTGTTTGCCTATAGGGTTTTTCCAGCCTTGTTTACGCACAAAAGCTTCATTTACAATGATGGCGTTGGCATAATCTCCCCGATTGCTGGCATCGAAAGCCCGCCCTTGTTTGATTTTCATCTTCAACCCCTTAAAATAACCATCCGCGACAAAAAAATAGGCTACAGAAGTATTTTTTGAAGTTCCATCACGCTGTTCAATGAGCATGTTTGAGAGGTTAAATCCATCATCCATGCCATACATGGATCCAGTTACTGTTTTGATGTCTGGATTACGCAATAGTTGCTGACGCAGCACTGCAAATTTTTTACTGTTCTCACTATCTACAAAGGCAAAATTGTACATCAGGTCTTTATCGTACCCCAAGTTTCGCTTACTGATGAATTGCATTTGATTATACACGATCCCAGTGCCGATAATCATGATAATAGAAATGCTGAATTGGAAAACTACCAGGCCTCTGCGTAACATCTGGCCACGCTTAGAATGACTAAACTTTCCTTTGAGTACCTTGGAGGGTTGAAAATGAGACAAAACCAACGCTGGGTACCCTCCACTGAATAACCCAGTAAAGAGCGCGATTCCTAATAAAAAGAGCAGTACTTGAGGCGCTTCGATATATTGAATCCCTAATGCTTTGTCTGTCAAATGATTAAAATAAGGTAATAGAAGCTCCACCAAACTTAAACTTACCACAAAAGCCACCAGGCCTAATAAAACGGCCTCTATCAAAAACTGATAGATCAGCTGGGTCCGATAGGCACCAACTACTTTACGAATACCTACTTCTTTAGCTCGCTCAAGCGATTTGGCCGTGGCCAGATTCATATAATTGGCGCTGGCAATGAGTAGAATTAGTACCGCAATCACCCCAAAAATATACACTACCTGCGCGTCTCCCGTATCGGCATAGTCACCCTCCAGTTTAGCATATAAATGGATGTCTTCCAATGGCCTTAAATGCATTTTGAGCGAATTGCCTTTACTCATTTTTGGTTCGATATGCTGATGGTAGATTGATTTTAGGTAGGTCTCGATTTTTTGAGGAGAGGTTCCCTTCTTTAATTTGACAAAGCAGGTAAAACCAAAGTTATCCCACTCGTTAAACGCTTGTTGAGCCTCTTTGCGATGGGTACTCATAGAAACCAGCATCTCGGGTTTAAAGTGGCTGTTATTAGGTACGTTTTCCATCACCGCTTCCACTGTATAAGGAATACTATCATTCAGAAAAACCACTTGCCCTAAGGCTTGTTGAGGTGAACGAAAAAGTTTGGTGGCCAAGGTTCGGTTAATGACTGTGGTGTTGGGTTTGATTAATACCCGATCGGTGTTTCCAGCAATAGGCTTAAAGGTAAGTACTTGAAAAATAGATGGATCGACGTAATGTACCCCATTTTGATAAAATCGTTGCTTACCAAGACGCACTATTGCTTGGTCTATATCTAAAATACGAGCACTCTGAATTACATCGGTGTATTTTTCTTGTAAGGTAGGTGCCAAAGGCGATGGCAAAATATTGAGCTTGTAGGTTTTATCACCAAATTTCATGTCACTCTCTACCCTGTAAATCTGTGCTTTGTCTCGATGATAACTATCGTAGCTTCTTTCGTCTTGCACATATAGATATAACAAAATGGCGCAGGTCATGCCAATACTCAACCCCAAAACATTGATCAATGTATAGGTTTTGTTTCGCCATAAATGCCTCAGGGTTACTTTAATATAATTTGTGAACATGGGTATCAAACATTTAGTGAAGTCGGAGTGTGTCAACCAGACCACCTCATAAAGACAAAACCAGTACCTTGAATATAAAGTACTGGTTATCATATTATTGCAAAGAAAAGGTTTATAAAAAGTGTTCACTTACATGACAACAAGTTGTTCACTTATGTACACTCCAATGGTTCAGTTACTTTACTTTTTTACAAACTCATAAGGAGTATATTCTATAAAATCGGCCACGCGTAGCGTCAAGCCGGTTACTTTATCTTCCTTTATTTTAAAAACCGTTTTTTCAATTCCCATAGTAGGATTAGAAAAAGTACATCTAAATTCGTTGTTCTCCATATAATCTAAATACCCTATCATATCGGGATGATTAGAAAAATGAATTTGCAGTTTTCCTTTCCTTTTTTTAATGTCTATAGTGCCATACACTTCATTTCGGTAGGTACCCACAAAGGCCTTGAGAGGCAGCGAGGTTTTATTGTTTTGGGCAATTTTTTCAGCCCATTTTTTACGCTTGGTTTTAATGTTGGTTTGGTTTCTTTTAAACCGCTTCAAGCCTTTGCTGCTAAAATCCTGAAAAGGCAAGCCCAAAAATGCATCCCTAATTTCATCGGTCAGGTTTTGATAAAAATTATGTTGATCTTGATTGGTCAGGACTACAACACCTAACTTTTCTTCGGGTATAAACATGACCGATGATAAGTAACCATCTACCCCACCAGTATGCGAAAAATACAGCTTGCCATCTCGGTCGTTGATCCCTAAGCCCAACCCATACAAATAAAAATGAGTCTTGGCCTTGTCACGCAAATTCATCCCTAGCATGCTGTAAGGACGACGAATGGTATACATTACTCCCCGTGGCAACACCTGTTTGCCATCTATTTTACCAGTATTAATCAAAGCTCTGAGCCATTTCACCATATCTGTTACACTGGAACTCATGCTACCCGCAGGCCCCAGGTTATCTATTTGGGTAATAGGCAGCAATTGCAGGCGATCATTGATCAAGGAATAAGGCAAAGCTTTATTGCTGGCATTTTCCAGTTCTCCACATAGCATAAGGGTACGATTCATTTTTAGCGGAGTTAGTATTTTTTCCTTGACAGACTCTTCCCAGCTTTGATTGATTGCCTTGGGCACCAACTCTCCCGCCAATACAAAGGCGGCATTGCAGTAACCCCATCGTCTTCGAAAACCAAATTTAGGCGTAATCAAACCCATTTTTTTAATGACATCAGCACGCGTCAAGTTAGAACCCCAGTAAGTAAAATCTCCCTGAAAAGTAGCAAACCCAATGCGATGACAGAGCAAGTCTTCTACCAGCAATTCTTTGGTAGCCAATGGGTCTTTAAGCTTAAACGTTGGCATCCACTTTTGTACCTTATCGTGCAGTTTAAGCTTGTTTTGGGCGTGCAACAGGGTAATTAAGCTTGCTGTAAAGGCTTTGGTATTAGAGCCAATCATAAACAAAGTATTTTCATCTACTTTTTCCTGAGTACCCAGTTTTTTAACACCATAGCCCTTCATAAACACTACTTTGTCGTCTTTTACAATGGCTACTGCCAATCCAGGAATACGCCAATCTTTTATTCCTTTTTGGATATAAGCATCTAGTTTGTTGGCCACAAAATCGGGTAGTTTGGTTTGCTGAGCCATCAGAGAAGTGTTGCCAAACAACTGCACAAACAGGAGGAAAACAAAGAAGGGCATTTTCTTTTTCATAAATCCACTTTGAGTTAAAATATACACATAAATTACATTGTTTACATGATAGGAAAGTTATCGCAAACTTTGAATATAAAATAATGGATATTGGCACTGTTAAATTTATTCGCCCCCAAAACAAATTTCTGCAAAAGTACATCAAGGGGTACTACATGCACCGCTCTACCGACTCGGAATTCAATAAAACAGTGTATTTCTATCAAAACATTACCTCTACTATCAATATTTATCGAGACACCCAGGTGAGTTTGCATGAGGGTTTTTGGGCCTACCATCACGCTCCCGATACAGGGTTTAACGCCCGTATGGTAGCCAAAATCAAAGGGTCGCAAGCCGTAAAGCTTCAGGGAAAATTTGACAAAGTAGCCACCGTGTTTTACCCCATGGGCATCAATCATTTTATTCGTTGTCCATTGTCTGAGCTAGTCGATAGTATTTATTCGGTCTTTACTCATTTTGATGGTATTTACGATGCTATTTTACCCCGCCTTTTTGAGGTAGCTACCATTGAGGAAAAACGAGACATTTTGGATGCCTTTTTTATGAGTCAATTTCAATCTTTTAGTGACCAACGCCTGCTTGTAGCCGCCCAACAACTCATTGCCAGTGAGCAATCCATCAAAGTAAACGACTTGGCTCAGTCGATAGGGGTAAGCCGTAGAACCTTGCTTCGTCTCTTCCAAAAACACTTGATTTATTCGGTAGAAGAATACCAGGCCATTGTCAAATTTAGACGGGCTTTGATTCAACTTCAGCAACAGGGAAAATCTCATCTGACGAGTGTAGCCTATAACAGTGCTTATTACGATCAGGCCGATTTTAACCATCAGTTTAAACATCGTAGTGGATTGACTCCCAGCGAGCTTTACGATGAATTAAATATTGTAGATAACACGCTGTTTTGGAATCTTAAGTAGCCAATGATGAATCAATTATGAATGGATGAATTATTTTTCTAATGATCAATGGTCAGTGGTAAATGGTCAATTATGAGTTAGGAGTGTTCAGAGAAATTA
>DMXI01000245.1 GCA_003483885.1 Microscillaceae bacterium | reverse complement strand
AGTATGGACGAAGTGGTCAAGCTCTGCCAACATTATAAAATACCTTTAGGTTTGTTGGGAGCCGATCAGGCCGATGGGGTTACTTTTAATTATAAGCTAGTAAGCGATGATACGGCCAGTTTTAGAGATTATTTGACCAAATTGTTGGCAGATCTACAGAAAATTAAAAGTGCCGATACCAAGGAGGTTATCTACGGCGCTGCCGATGTACCGCTTTTTCATCATTTCAATTATCCAGAACAAGCTGCTTTTAAGGTCTTTTATTGGTTAAACTCGGTTTCTAACCTTCCTACCTTAGAAGGTAAAAGCTTTACTCCTGACATTATCCCAGAAGATATTCTGGAGTTGGGTAAAAAGGTATTTGAAACCTACCGAGAGATTCCTTCTATAGAAATATGGACTGAGGAATCGGCCAATAGCACCATTAAACAGATAGATTATTATTGGGAAGCAGGACTTTTCGAAAAGCAAGATGATGCCGTATTGGTAGTAGAACAGCTGGCCGATATGCTCAAAGCCATTCAGCAGATGGCCAAGCAAAGCAACAAAAACCTGGAGAACCCCACCAAAAAGAGGGAAGGAGAAAAGGATAACTTCCAGATGTATTACAGTGAAATACAGATTGGGAATAACAATATTTTGGTACAGGTAGGCGATACTAAGGTAAATTATTTACGCCACCAGACTTTTAATTATATGTATACCACCAATACCAAGTTTTGTAGCGAAACCGAACTTTGGATGTCCAATATGATTCGTAAGTCTATTTTGATTAGCGGGGTATCGGAAAAACAACGGTATCAGTTTTTCAAAAAAATTCAGAAAAATGTAGATAATTTGCTGGAAAAAATCAAAAGCTAAAAGCGTGATTGATCAATATAAAACTTGCCCTCCTCTCTTGTTAAAAAAGAGGAGGGCTTTTTTTAATCTGCCTTTACATAGCACCCTTGAGGCACCCAGGTTTTAATTTTGGTGATGGTTTCCTTGGAAACGGGGTTTTTCTGCAACCTTAGTTTGCTTAAACTCGACAATTGCTTGATGCTTGCTGGCAAGGCGGTGAGTTGATTGTCTTGCAAATGTAAAACTTCCAACTTACCCAACTCTCCTATTTCCTGTGGCAACTTTTTCAATTGATTCCCTCTAAGGTCCAGCCTTTTCAACTGCTGCAGTCCCTTTGTGTTTTTTATGAAGCTGGTCAAGCGATTTTTGGAAACATCTAAATTCCTAAGGTTTGCTAACTTTCCCAGGGTATTGGGCAAGGAGCTAAGTTGATTGTTATCAAGCGTAAGTACCTGGAGATTGGTCAAATTGCCTAATGTTGCTGGAATAGTAGTCAACTTGTTTCGTACTAAAGCTAATCTGGTCAGTCTGGTGAGGTTTCCGAGCTCTTGAGGCAAGGTTGTAAGCTGATTGGCCGAAAGCGATAATTTTTTGAGACTTTGTAGCTGGCCAAGCGTTTTGGGTAAAGCCTCTAGCTTATTTTGGTATAAGCGCAGTTCTGTCAATACCTTTAGGTTCCCTATTTCTTGAGGCAATTTGGTCAGTTGGTTATTATTGAGCCAAAGGATCATTAACTGTTCCATTTTTCCAATTTCAGGCGGTAGAGAAGTTAACTGATTTTGTTCGGCTTTCAAAACCCATAATTGTGTTAGCTTTCCTAAAGATGCGGGTAATTTTGCTAATTGATTCTGGCTTAAATGAAGGTCCGATAAGTTACGAAGATTCCCTACTTCTGCAGGTACCGTTTTCAACCTATTTTTTCGTACGTCCAATAGTTTCAGTTGCGGAAGCTGTCCTATTTGCGGAGGAATGGCTACTAGTTGATTATAACCTAACTCGAGCCATTGCAATTGTTTTAATTGGGCGATTTCACCAGGAATGACCTTAAGTTGGTTATGGCTTAAGTCGAGTCGTTGGAGGTTTTTAAACAGTAAAATCTCTCGTGGAAAATCTTGAATATTCTTTTTTCTTAAATCCAGGATTTTTACTTCATTGACATGCTTCAAGGCTTCGGCCAAGGAAGTGTATTTTTGGGCAAAATTGGCGTGAATACTCAACCAGACAAGTAACAATGTAAGTAAACCTTTGCTCCAGCAATAATTTTTCATAGGTGAGGGTGATTAGACTTTTTTTATGGATGCAATCTAATTAATTTTGAAGAAATTTTACATTTTGATTTTACGCTGTAATGAAGTACCTGGTCGTTGTTTTTTATGTAGGTTTATTAAGTACAATTTTGGTAGGCTGTGGAGATGAACCCAAAAATACCACCCAACAATCTAAGTCCTCTTCTACCCCTGCTACTCACCCCAAATCAGCAATAAGTAAGCTAAGGCAACAGTCTAACAACATTTTGGGAATTTGGTATCTCAATGAGTGGGATTTATATCACACCATTCGTTTTATTGATAAACAAAAGGTGGAATTTTATACCCATATTGATACTATTCTTACCTATGATTATGAAATGCGCCCTGACTCGCTTTTGATTTTCAATGAGCAAGGTCAACGGCTATATATCAATCTGATCAACGACTTGACAAAGGATACGCTGGTGTTTGAAAATTTGATGGAGAAGGCAGGAAGTCAACATTATTCGCGCAAGCGCATCAAAAAGGATAGCGAAAAAAAATCAGAAACTATTCCTGAGGATTAGTAGCGTCCTCGGTATTGTCTTGAGTAAGCGTAATTCCTTGGTAAATTTCACTGAGTTTGATTTTTAGATCGAGTTCCGGGAAGTCAATTTCTTCTTCCAAATCATTGAAGTCTTGGTAAAACCAGGTGTTTTGCTGTTTATCTTGACAAGTGTACAATTCCATCCAATAATCATATTCATCTACTAACAAGTAATACTTTAAAGCCGGGGTTTGCCGATATCGTCTCAATTTAGTTACTCGATCAATGATCTGGGTAGAACTTGAGCTTACTTCTGCTATCAAAATGGGAAAGCGTTGAATCAAATTATCATCCAAATCACTGGCATCACAAGTAACCATCACATCGGGGTAAGCATAAAAAACATCTTTTACCATTTCTAATTTTACATTCTCCATAAAAGTGCGGCAACTCCCACCAGATAAAGAAGCTCTTAACTTCATATACAAGTTCCCAGTAATTTCGTTGTGTGTTACGGTAGCTCCTGCCATCGCCACCACCTCTCCTTGGTGGTATTCATATCGTGCCTCAGATTTTTCTTCCAACGCCAAATATTCTTCAATACTGTAGGTATTTTTTTGAATGGGTAATTCTCCCATGATGATTGTTTTGATGAATATCCTAATTTACAACTTTTAAGCACTTGGAAAAAGTTTTCGATAGCCTACAATGCGTCGCAAATATTGATTTAGCATTAATAAGGTAGCCATCCCCAGGTTAAAAAACATCCATTCCCGGGAAACAATCCACAAGCCAGGCAGCAAACTCAAAGTTCCAATAAGTTTGATGGTGGCCAGTTGCCCCCAAAACTCTATTCGTTGCTGAAGTTTCATTCTAAGGGCAAAGGCGTAATGTGTAAACCACACCCCACAAATACCTAAAAACCAATAAATACCCTGGCTTCCCCAGAGGTTTTCGGTAAAATGAAAACTAATGAGGCCACTCACAATCCAAGCCATACAGATAAAAAACATGCGATAACGCACGTTAAAATCGGGCGCACAGTCAAAACCAGTAGTTTTGCGGGCAGTAGGGGCCATTACGCGCCGATTGTAAGATACCAAGGTGTACAGCTTTTTAAAAAACCAGTACAAAGGCTTGACTTTCATTGCCTTACCTATCAATGGCCAGCGACTTTGTAGAATATACACGAGGCTATCTAGCCCGTAAATGGGTTGGTTTCCTTCTAAATCTACCAGCGGTATTTCGTGGCGGGCTGTGTTGGAATTTAGTTGGTAATTTTCTATTTGTTGGGGGTATAATTCGGTAAAAGATACCCTATTTTGCTCTGACAAGAAGCCATATTTCACAAAAGCTCCGGTATACCATTGGCACATTGGGCAAGTATCATCATAGATGATTTGCTTTTGAGCCAGTTTAGGCTCTTTTGGTTGAGTCATAGTGTTCTAGTGTTAGGTGTTGGTGTTTAGGCTGGCATCTGGTATATTATCTTGGTAATGCTTATGTAGATTGCTCTACACAAACATTTTTAAAAACTTTTTCAGCAACCAGTTCTTCTCGGCCATAGACAATCTATTGAGCACTTTGTCGGCACTGGTGGTTAAGTTTTTCATGTCATCAATCAAAGTTACAAACTCTTGATACTCTTCGTCTTTTTTGTCCCCTTCTACCGCGGCCAAATGATCTATAGTTCGTTTGATTTGATCTAATTCTCGTTTTTTGCGTTCCCGAATAATGCACTTGGATACTTCCCACATATCTTTTTCGGCTACAAAAAATTCCTTGCGTTCTCCTGGTTTAATTTCTTTCCGCACCAATCCCCATGTAATCAATTCTCTCAGGTTCATGTTTGAGTTTCCACGAGAGATAT
>DMXI01000328.1 GCA_003483885.1 Microscillaceae bacterium | reverse complement strand
TACGGCGATAAAAAATCTCGAAGTTAGTGGGCAAAATGAGTTATTTGTAATTCATTATTAAAAGTCGAGATAACTTCTGTATTTAAATTTTGCCAATGGAATTAAAAATGATGAGTTTGACAAGCTGTGAAAATGAATTTTTAGCAACGTCTTCTAATTATAATACTATATCATTAATCCAATCAATTTACCCTAATCACATGTGCAAATATTGCTTTTCATACTTGTTAATAAGTTTCTTTGCCTTTCCAACTTTTGGCCAAAGTAGCACCAAACAAGCTGATTTTCTTAAAAAAAGTAAAGTGGCGTACTTACAAAAAACGGGAATATATGATTAGCTACCCCAAAACCTGGAGCCTCAATAAATTGCGGCGAAAAAAGGCGGTGATGTTGGGACCTAAACCCGAAACCTGCCAAAACCCAGGAATAGCTACCACCATTAATCTTGTAAATTATCCATTACCTAACAAAGAGGCTGGGCTTGAGGGGGTGGTAAAAAAATGGACTGCTAAGTATAAAAAAATGGATTCGGTGAATATTATTGAACAAGGGTATGTTACGAAGGGCGATTCACGCTATTACAAGATAGTTTTTACCAGAAACTATAAAGATGTTAGGGTGGTAAAATTTGAAGATCGTTACTACCTGAAAGGTGACAAATACTACGTTCTTGATTTTAATAGTAACCTAGTTGGATTTGAAGAACACCAAATCAGGGCTACCCAAATCCTGGATAGTTTTATGTTGCGATGAATGGCTTGACAAGATAACCCCCGAAGGTTTGAGACAAAAGCAAACAAATGAACCCATAAGGTAGTCTAATAGTAGGGGAACACTTGAACTAGGCTAAATGATTTGTGGAAGATAAAAACTATAGAAAAAAATATTCAAGAAAATTTCAATTAAGTGAAACTTCCTGGCACGCTTTAGAGTAATTTTGGAAAAAATGATATCCAAAATCCTAAAAACTGAAGGATTGGAGCCCCACAGATCGTGGTAATAAAAGTAATTTAACTGATGATTTATTTGGTGATATTTTAGTTAAGATACTAAATTATTTTGCTTAGAATGTTTTTAGTTTTGAATTAATCGCTTATTTTAGCAAAAATTTCGGCTTTCTAGCAATAATTGTACCAGTCAATTATTTTCTGGTACGGTTTTTACAATACACAACCACGACACTGACACCGTAAAAAAAATTAACAGGAGGTTTCACATATGCTAAAACAAAACCTAAGCACATCAATCGTCCAGAAGCTGTCTCCACAGCAGATACAATTTATTAAGTTGCTGCAGATCCCCACCGCAGAGCTAAACGCCCGTATCGAAGAAGAACTAGAGATTAATCCCATACTAGAAGAAGGTAGAGAAGAGAAGGAAAAAGAAAAAGACGAGATGTCGAACTCTGAATCAGAATCTACCGATGACGAATATGATGATGAGCCAGAAATAGACATGGAGGAAGAAATCAGTATTGAAGATTACCTGCATGAAGAAGAAATCAACGGCTATAAAATGTATGGAGATGGTGCCACCCGCGAAGAAGATAAAGAGATTCCTTTGCCAATGAGCACTACGCTTAATGAGAGTTTGTTGGTGCAGTTGGGCTTTTTAGGGCTTGACGAGCGCCAAAAAATGATTGCCCAACAATTGATCGGGAGCATCGATGGAGATGGATATATTCGCCGACCGATAGAAGCAATCGTAAACGATTTGGCGTTTTCGCAAAATGTAGAAACCGCTGATGAAGAAGTAGAACAAATCTTAAAGAAACTTCAATATTTTGACCCTCCCGGAATTGGTGCCCGCGACTTACAGGAGTGTTTGATGATTCAGTTGAAACGCCGTGAAGATGATAGCGAAATCAACGAAGTAGCTATCAGAATTGTAGAAAACTGTTTTGAGGAGTTTACCAAAAAGCACTACGACAAAATCAAGAAAAAACTAGATGCGACTGACGATGTGTTGAAGCGAGCAGTCAATACTATTACCAAACTAAACCCCAAGCCTGGAGGCGAATCGGGAGGAGCTTTTGTGCAGCGCCAATACATTATTCCAGATTTTATTTTGGCCAACAACAATAGCAAACTCGAGTTGTCACTTAACTCGCGCAACGCTCCCGAGCTACGTATCAATCAGACCTACGCCGAAATGCTGGATACCTACAGCAAGAGCGATAAAAAAGATAAAAAAATCAAGGAAACGGTAACGTTTGTAAAGCAAAAACTAGATGCGGCCAAGTGGTTCATCGATGCCATCAAACAACGCCAGCAAACCTTGCTCAAAACGATGAACGCCATCATTGAATACCAGTACGAATTTTTTCTGGAAGGCGATGAGAGCAAGTTTAAGCCGATGATTTTGAAAGATATTGCAGATAAGATTAGTATGGATATTTCTACCATATCGAGGGTAGCCAATAGTAAATCTATTCAGACTGATTTTGGTATTTATCCCTTGAAATATTTCTTCTCAGAAGGTATTTCTACCAAAACCGGAGAAGACGTAAGTAGCCGTGAGGTAAAACACGTATTAAAGGAATTGGTAAATGCCGAAAACAAGAAAAAGCCTTTATCGGACGACAAGTTAGAGAAGTTGTTGAAAGAAAAAGGTTATAAGATTGCCCGACGTACGGTAGCCAAATATCGTGAACAATTGGGCATACCAGTAGCTCGTCTACGAAAAAAGTTGTAATCTTGTAACCAAATAATTACTTTGCTAGTTTGGAATGTAGCAAAATCGAATTGGTGTGATTTCAACAAAGAATTTTTTCCCCATAGATCCCAAAAAAGATTTGAATTCCCAGCGATTGGCCTATGCCATTTCGCTGGTGTTTCATCCTTTATTGCTCCCGACTTTGTTTTTGGGAGTATTATTTTTTACAGCTCCTCTTGAGGTGGTCAATCTTTCTGCTTCTTTGAAATGGCCTTTTCTGGGCATTGTCTTTATCATGACTTTTGTGTTTCCGGTGTGTATTACAGCCATTGTATTGCTTTCTCGTAAAGCCCAGCAGCCGCTTGCTACCAAACCAGGTGCGGTGTCTGAGCATTTGATAGATGAATTTTATGAGGCATTTCCTGAAGAACGTAAAGCAGATACGGGTATAGATTTACAAATGCGTACCATCCAAGAGCGTAAGATGGTTTTTGTGCTGGTGTCGGTTGTATATATCATCGCAACGGTTTTGTTTGAGCGTCGTACTTACGAAATTATCCCTATACTCACCGTTGTTTTGGAAGGAATTACGGCTTCTTTGTTGGTATTGACTGCCATTACCTTTTTTTGGAAAATTAGTGCGCATAGTGTAGCCATTGGAGGGGTGTTGGGGGTGTTTTTTGCGCTGAGTGCCCAAGTGGGCAATGCGGCCTTAATGTACCACATCGTGGGAACCGTTATTTTATGTGGGGCAGTCATGACTTCCCGTCTTTATTTGGATGCACACAAACCAGAACAAATCATAGCGGGGTTTGCCGTGGGATTTGTGCTCAACTTTATCACGATTACATTTTTTCTCTAACGAAACCCTTTGGGTTTTAGTCGTATAACAAAAATACTGAATAGAACTCGAACGGCTTTTAAGCACACATTTTAATTAATAATTCATCATTTACAATTGATCATCGATATGGCCACTGACTACGAATGCATTTTATATCAGGTAGAAAATGGGACTTGTACCATCACCTTGAATCGCCCAAAAGTGTACAATGCGCTCAATAACCAAATTGCCAAAGAGTTGGTACAAGCACTTACCGAAGCGGAACAAGACAAAGAGGTACGGGTAATTGTGCTTACTGGTCAAGGCAAAGGATTTTGTACGGGGCACGACCTTAAGGCACCCGAAAATATGCAAGGACGTTCGTCTTCGGAGGTGATCAATCAAAATTATAAACCCATCATTGAGAAGCTACGTCATTTGGCCAAGCCGATCATTTGTCGGTTAAATGGAGTAGCGGCAGGAGCAGGGTGTTCTTTAGCCTTGGCTTGTGATATGATCATTGCAAGTGAAGAAGCCAGCCTAATTCAGATTTTTGTAAATATTGGCTTGGTGATGGACGCAGGTGCTTCTTACTTTTTGACCCAAATGTTGCCTCGAAATATTGCATTTGAGTTGGCTACCAAAGGTAAGCCTCTTACTGCCAAAGAAGCCGAACGATGGGGAGTAGTCAACAAAACGGTACCTGCCGACCAATTGGACGAAGCGGTAGCCGCTGAACTAGAATATTTTGCCAAAGCGCCTACCAAAGCCATTGGGATGATGAAACGTATGCTTGAGCAGGCTTATAATTCTAACCTGGCAGATATGATAGAGACCGAAGCCAACTACCAAGATTTAGCCCAAAAGAGTAAAGACCACACCGAAGGGGCGATGGCCTTTTTACAAAAACGTAAGCCCGAATTTAAGGGGAAGTAGCTGTTAAAATGAATTTCGAACATCGAATAATGAATGGCGAATTTTGAAGAATAGAAACTACTTGGCGATTGTTTTAACAAAAGAAAGACAATCATCAAGTAGTTTTGTTTTACCTGCCTTTTTCCACCATCACCCTCGTACTCCAAAGCTCAAAAGTACCTTGCTTGGCTTTGGGCCAAAACAAATGAAACTGCCCATCTTTGGTCGTGGTAAAACCAAAATAGTCTCCTCCAGTACGCCAACGACGCCCCGGAAAGCCTAATTGGGCATAATCAGGGCAAATAGGTTGCTGAGTGATTTTGATGGGTTGAGCAAAGGTTTTTCCTCCATCTGCCGAAGCTGTAAAATAGAGCTGAAAACATTTGTTGCCAGAAGAATTTTGCAGTTCCCACCAAGTAAGCCCAATGATACCCGCTGAATTGACTGCTATCAAGGGTTCAGAATAGACGAAACCCTTGGTATTTTGAGCTTTAATGCGTGATTTAGTCCATACTTCAGCAGGCGCAGATGGGGCTTTAGGTGCAGTAAATAAGAGCACTTCTTTTAGGTTTTTACTTCGGGAAGGGCAGTATAGGTAATCTTTGAACGAACCATTTTGATCTACTACTAAGGAACTGGGACGGGAGCCACAATCTTCGGATAGTAAGAGCGGCACCGAAAAAGTTTTGCCCTTGTCATAAGAAACCATTGCCCAACTTCTGCGAGTTTTTAAGCGACCTTTACGCCCTCTAAATCCTTTGTTGGTTTTTCGTTGGAAATCTTGATAGGTAATTACCAATGTGCCGTCGGATAGCAAAGCCAAACCGTCGGAATTCAGATTAAGGTTACTTGGAAAAATGTGATTGATAACCTGGAGGGTGGGTTGACCAGGGTTGGCCCGGGCGAGCATGATACCAAAACGACTTTTGTTCTGATGATCACGGGCAGCACTTGCTACTAGTAAATAAATACTTCCATCAGGAGCAGCAATTACACGAGGACCATCATAAATACCAGCAATAGATTGAGGAGTTTTGCTCCAGGTAAGACCACCATCAGTGGAGGTAAAAATCAAGAGCGGCTCCCCTTTACGAGAGGTAGTATTAGGAGGATGACCTAAAGTGATCAGGTAAATCATTCCCTGAGGAGTAATAGTTACCCAAGGGTCAGTACAATCGTTGCAAGGAATGTGCTGTGTTTTCCAGTTTTGCCCCCCGTCCGAAGATGTAAAAACTGCAATGGCATTGCTACTAGAGTTTTCAGAAGTAGTACGCTCAATAAAACTTGCCGCTACAAGTTTTTGAGCATTACGAGGGTCGCTCGCCAAGTGAGGTTCAATGAAAGTTTTGCCAGTACTCGCTTTGCCAACAAATGTGCTGGATTGTATGGTTATTTTGAGTTGTTGCGCTTGTAAACCTGACTTGCCAACAAGCATTAGCAGGATGATGAGGCAGGATGCATATACATTAAAAAAAGTTTTTATCATCAATATAGGTTATATGGTTCTGCCCAAAGATAGACAATACCTTATAAGAAAAATTGGTGATATGGGACACCGAAAAATTATTGTAAAGCCCAGAAGGTGGCTTCTTTGCCTACTTGCTGTACATTTTGAAAGAAGGTTTTGGGATTGATACCCGCTAATCGTTGGAAATGATGGATAAACTGGGATTGATCGTAGTAGTCGTTTTTGAGCGCAAGCTCGGTGAGGGAAATCTTTTGTTGGGTAAACAAGAAATAATCATCCAGCGATTTACGAAATTGTACAATATCCAAATAGTCTTTGACTGAGCAAACCAAGTGCTTTTGAAACAAACGTAAGAGGGTTTTGCGGTGGGTATTGAGTCGTTCCGATAAATTGGTCACACTGAGCTTTTGGGGAGATTGATGAATGGTTTGAATACTTTTTAAAAGCATATGATCTTGAAAACCCATAAGTTGGGTGGCAAAGAAATGATCCAGGAGCGCAACTTTAGTGGTTGTATCATTTTCAGCGTAAACAGCTCGGCAATAGGCGGTAAAATCATCGCCAAAATAGTGAAATGATTTTTCAATGGGGTGGGTAGATATTTTGCCCAATGGTTGGGGTGCAAAGTGATTGATACCCAGTTCGTTAAATACAATTCCGATTTTGTCGAACGGAGCTACCATATCAGCAGTACGAGGATGAGACTGCATACCAGAGTAGATAAAAACATAGTTTGGGTTTGAGTCAGGAACAACTTGGGAGTAATGAGGGGCAAATTTTACAGTGGCATTTCTATAGATGGTGAGGGCATTTTTGAATCCAGGATAATAGATAAAACGCTTTTGCAGACGATGATCTCGGGAAGAATGAAAATAGTAGTAGGAAATATAAGGCGTTAGAGTGGGATTGATGGGCTTATGGGTAATGAATTTTTCTTCGTTCATTGTTCTGGGCAATTTGATAAAGTCTTATTGGAAGGATGTTTTTAAATACACATTGGTTGCAAGCTTTCTACGCTAGCAGGCAATAATTTCACCTTCTTTATCCTTAATTAACATAATATTAATTTATTGTATCTAATACCCGTTCCGCTTGTAATACGTGCCTTTCGTTATGGTAGATTACAAAGCGAAGCGTATCACCCAAGCGTAGCTTGACCCAAGGAGTGAGACTAATATTGGTTTTAGTTTTGGTGAGGTTTACCTGGCGAACATCGTTTAGAAGCACCAGCATTTGCTCTTGCTGTTGGACAAATTTATCAATGACTTGAGTATCTAAACCGCTCCCAATCGGGTTGACCGATTTACCCGTTTTCATCTTGTTGAGTTTTTCTTTGGGTTTGATCAGGTTCACAAAATAATTGCCTAAGCGTCCACTTTTGAAGCTTCCATTGTTTGGGTGGCGAGTGGTAGCTGCGCGTCGTTCAATTTCTGGTAAGTAAAAATCTCCGTAAAGATTTAAGTGCTCCAGGCACTCCAAAATACTCCAGCTTTCAGGTTGATTACGATGGTTGAGTTGTTTTGCTGTCATATCCTTGAAAGCCTGTACGCGGTTTAAATGATCTTTCACGCGATCGATTAACTCATTGATGAGAATTGCTGAATCCATAGGTTACTTGTTTATAGGTGATTGATCACAAAATTGAGGGTAAGTTCTGAGCTTTCTATTGATTGAAATCAAGATTTTCTCAGTTAGATTTTTTTAAGCGAGATAAAGTCTCAGGTGTCATTCTTAAATAAGCAGCAATGTATTTATGTGGAATTTCCTGAAAGAGTTGAGGACTGCGTTTAAGCACTCGCTGATAGCGTTCCAGGGGGGAACTGATCAAGATATCTTGTTCTCTTTCTAACAAATCTACGACCAATGCACCCAGCAACTCATTCCAAAGTTGGAGATGCTCGGGTTGGCTATGGATAAACGCATCAAAACGTGCTTTAGAAATTACTTTGAGCTGGCTTTTTTTGAGGGCCTGGATGTAATACATCGAGGGTTGCTGGGTAATAAAACTATCCAGTGCTGCAATAAAACTACCTCGATAACCAAAACGAATGGTGTGTTCCTCGTATTCGCTGATGGTATACATGCGTAGGCTACCCGATACCACATAATACAAGTTGGTGTCTATACTGCCGCTTACTTTGAGAAAGTGATTGCGATCGAGGGTTACTTCCTCTTCCCACAGGGCCAAGGCATTGAGTTTGTTTTGGAGAATATCGATGGTTTTCATGAGGTAAATATTACTCGAACTTGGAAAGCCGACCTTGGGTAATTTCTTGCAAAAAGGCCTTGATTTTGTCCGCGACCTCCATAGATACAGTACTTACTTGTACCACGATGTTGTAGCTGGTGGGTAGCTCGGCATGAGAAGGAAACAATAACACGATAAAGGGGCTTTTGAGCTTGCGCTTGATTTGGATGCTAAAATCACTCGAGGCATATTCAATGATAAGGGTGGCCGAAGTAAAACTGTTGGTTTTGACCACTTTACGTTCTACATTGGTAGTTAGTTTTTGGCAAAAAGTCCATAGCTGAGTGGGAATGTCAGTGAGCATGGAGGTCATTAAGGTACGAGCTTCGGCGGGGGTAGCTTCCACAAAGTTTCCTTGCTTTAGTTGTTTGTAACTGAGCAAAACACCTTTGCGTTTGCCTGTGGAAGTGAAAGTGAATTGATTCATAAATCGTAATAGTTTTGCCAACGCTTTTAGAATATGGATACTGGGTGCTTCTTTTGTTAATTTAAAAATTCCAATTGATAAAAGGTAGTTTTCTTTTAGAATTGACATTCCAAAGGCCAATTTGAAAACCTTTGAGCTTTTTGGAATAATTAAAAATCCCTACTTGAAGACCTATAGTATTGATAGAAAAGTTGGCAAGTCCAAATTGTGCCCCTCTCAATAGATATACCCTGTTGAGATATCCTAACTGCATACCGTTTAAGACAAAGCTGTCGTTAGACATGGCGAATTGAAAACCATTGTGTCTTTGAGCACTATTCATAAATAGTGATAAACTAAAACCATTTACCTGGCGATTGTATTGACCAATGCCACCAATGGCTATTCCATTGGTAACGCAATCACACATAGTACCAGTGGCCGATATACTCAAACCATAAATATTCTCAGAAATAGGCTTGGTCATCTTTTTTATAAAGGTTGCCGAATCTTTGGCTACCATTCTTAATGGAGCCAAGGGCAAAAAAATGCCCACACCAGGTACCTCAATTTTAAACCCAAAAGTATTGGTAGATCGCTGCTCATCATCTACTGAATACAGCCCCAGGGAAAGGCCATAAATATTGAGGTTGTTGTTGTGAAATATGCCAGCTAAAAAACGACTTTTTTGTTTACTGGAAGATTGACTATAGGTATTGATTGCAAAAAATAAGATGAGGCTCGTGATAGCTATGAGGCGATTTATAAAATACAATTTCATCACTTTTCGGAGTTCTTAATAGTCTAAATACTTTGCCAACTCTATATATTCAAAATTAGCTTCTTTCAGTTCTAGCGGATCATAACCTCTCACTTGGTTTGAGCCAAGCAGGGAATTGAGATAGTACAACTTCTTGTTTTTTAGTATAAATGGACACCTCTCTTGGTGTACATTCGATTTCAACGTAAACTTCTTTGTTCCAATGGTAAATACTTTTTTCCCCTTATAAAGGGGGAAACTGGAACGAAAATCTTTAAATTTTAACTGTACCAGGTTACTATCAAAATTGAAAGCTTCAATGTAGGAAGGATAAGGCTGGGTTGTATCGCCTGGAGTAACTTCCTCTAACCGAAAGCTTAAAAATTTTTTCTGGATATCGAGAGGTAATTGTTTGAAAGTGAGTGATTGCTTTTTCTGTCGATGTAGGTTTACTCCTTCTATTTTGACATAACAGCCAGTGGTGGAAATCGCTAGTATGAATAGGATAGAGGATAGTTTTAGAAATTTGAATTTCATAACAAAAATTGGTTTGACCATTGATTTGTGAGTTAATGCTATATTCAGGCATTGGTCACCCAATTTTATTTCAAACTACCTTCGCCAAAGTGTTTGTTTTCGCTAAAACATTTACCTACTAAAGTCAAACCTTCTGGGTAACAGCTTAATAAATCACCTTAATATTTCCCAACCAAAAGCTCCCCAGTATATTGACTTCCAACTGAATATCGGCGGGTACTGGTTTATTACTTTTGCCGGTAATGCGTTTGATCCAGCTACGTTGTTTGTCTTGTACGTTGAAGTTTCCCCCCATCATTTGTATGTTTCGGTGAATAGTTACTCCCCGAGGCAAGAAGATTTTGATATTACCCAAAGCGCCTGACACATGCAGGTTTACTTGTTTGCCATCGAGCAATTCATTACGCAAGTCAATATCAGTATTACTCATAAAATTCTCAATATGTAGGGTAATCGGAGTTTCGGGCACCTTACTTACCCTAAAGTCCAGTTTTTGGTTGCTCAAAAATGCCGAAACTCGAGCAATGGCATTGCTAAACTCAGGCATGATTCGGTTATCATTGCCCATGATTACTTTGACCTTATTTACTGGAACCGGGGTAGGCAAGTTTTGACCTTGTGAGGCTTGAACTGGAGTGTTTGGGGGGAATATTCGGTTTCTGATTTCTGCTGGAAAGTCAAACAAAACTACTTGCAATGCTTCATTAGAGGCCGCTTTCATAGCCTCATCCAGCCTCTTTTCAAATTCTTGTTCTTCCAGATTTCCATTGGCGTAAGCCTCCTTGAGTGCTTCTATTACTTCATCTCGTTTTTTGGGCAGTCCGTAGGTAGTAGGCGTTTGACTCATGAATAATGCAAGGTTTTACGGTTTTACAATATGTTGTCAAATTAGGAAAAATAGATTTGAGAAACACCATTTGTATTAAATTCCCTCAGGCATCCTCGCCAGGATTCTTATCCTTCCGATGGTTTTCGAACATTTCTACCCCTGCTTTGAGCATACCAATCATACCAATGCCCAATACCGAAGTGCCTAGCGAAATTTCCTTGATTTTGGTATTGGTGGTAATAAAATACCCATAGATACCAAAACTCACAAAGAAGAAAACCATCAAGCAGAGCATAATGATGAATGCTTTTCCCTTTTGAGGGCTTTCCCATACTTTTTTTGCGAGTTTGTTCTGGGTTTTGGTGGTGTCCTGGAGGGTAGAAAAGCTAATGGCCAGACCAAAGAAGAGAAGAGTCTTATTAATGGAAGCAAAGAATAAATCAGGGTTTTTGGCCATGTTTTCTATCCCTTCAATGTAGGGGGTAAAAGCAAAGTACACACCTACCATTACCAAGGGATATTGAATGTAACTAATGAGGTGAAAAAAACGAGTAAAGCTCATGGGGTAATCAGTTTTTGTATGCGTATCCTTCAAATATACAAACCCATTGAGTTTCTTATGAGGTTATCCGGTTACTTTTTGAACAAAATCAGTAAGCGAGGCGGTATTATCTTGCTCAATATAAGTATGTGTATTGCCCAAGTAGTGCATCCCCAGATATTGGGCCGATTCTGAAAAAGGCAGCCAAAATGCCTCGCCTAAATCACTACCTCCCGATGAACTAATCACTGCCATGCTTTTTCCTCGAAGTTGCCGCCCCAGTGGTTTCTCTATGGTTAGAAGGTCGGTAATGCGATCAAAAAATGTTTTCATAAGCCCACTCATCGAATACCAATAAACAGGGGTAGCAAACACGAAAGTCTCATAGTGGGCAATGAGGTTTCGCATTAGCGGCAAAAAATCATCTCCCTGGTTTTGGTGGGCGTAGTCGTAGTAACTAAACTGATGATCGTTGAGATCGACTACATCCCAGCTAGTTTGACGGCGTAGCTCTTGTACGATTTTGGCCGTATTGCCATCGTTTCGAGCACTTCCTTGGATAATAACAGTTTGTGAAGTAGTATTTTGTTGGGACATGGGGTTTGAAATCACAGTTTATTAAAGAGGGTTACATACTATTACTCGTTTGTTGGTGTTTGAGCGCAGCATCACCAACAAAAGTTAAGGTTATGGGTGACGTTTCACTTAAACACCCGCAACGGTGAAATAGATCAACTTACTTGCCTCATCAATATACAAAAAGTCAAAAAAATAACCCCTGCGATTGTTAATAATTACAGGGGTATTTAATATTTGAATCAATATGAAGAATTACTAAACTGCAGAAGCACTTTGAGCAATCATCTCATCATAATTGGTCATATCTTCAACATCGGGTTTGTAGCGTTTCAGAATACGACGCAATACCTCTCCAATCTTTTTCACTTTGGCTTTTTCGGCATCGTCTAGTTCTTGGGTTGCATCGTTCAATTTGCCCTTCACCATATTATATTGGATCAAGAAAGGGAAAAACTCATCCTTCAAGGTTTTATAACGCTTGGCCTTATCTCGATCTTTGGTATCTACCGTAGCCATAAACTGCTCGATTGCCTGAGGTAACTGCTGACTATCTACCAAATGGATCAAGTACTCACGATGGGTGGCAGGTGGCTTTTCACGCTCGGTGTAACTACGTTCTACTATAGCTTTGAGCAAGTTTAAGTCTGCCTCGTGTCGCAATACACTTACCATAGAAAACAACGCTCGGAAACTACTTCTTTCTGCACCAAGCCAGCTTTCAAGCATTTCCTTGGCAGTTTTGATAATGCCTTCGCTTCCTTGAATCAATTCCTGAATGGCCGCTTGGTTATCTGTACCAGTAGCTTCCATCGCCTCGATCATTTGTGCGGGATTGGCCCCATTTTGTCGTTTGCGAATAGCATCCTGGGTGCGCTTGGCACGTTTGTCAGCCAAATTGTGATTCAATACTTTATCCAATGCATCTTCAATACGATTATAATCATCACGATTGACTGGAACCTTTGGTAGAGTATCTAATTGATTCGCATTTACTCCGTCGCTTTTCAAAAACGCAACGACTTGTTGATGATTGCTTTCCAGGGGAGTATAGTGTTCCAATAAGCTAAAACGCATATTGAGTACCTGTGATAGATTGCGTCGGCCGTTTTCGTCCAAATCTTCATGAGGTTCCAATACAGCCTCTAAATGAGCCAATTGCTGCGCAGCTTCGTCTTTTTTGCCTTGTTTTTGTAGAATTTGCGCAAACAAAATTCCTGATACAAAGTCCTGGCTATTAATTTCCTGACTGGCTCGGCTTACTTCCTCCGCCTTGTCTAGTTTGTTTTGTTTGAATAAGTAATCAGCGTAAGCATTGCGGATGTACATATCATTGGGATAAATCTCCAAAGCTTTCCCAAATAATTCATTCACGTTGTCTTTCCCCGATTTTACTGCACTTTTCAAAAAGCTTGACATATCACGGCTATTCAATAGACTGGCATCGTATTGAAACACCCCATTGAAATAATAAAAAGCCTGATCAAGGTTACTTTGGCGATAGTTGCCAATGGCTTTTTGCAAATATTTTTGTGGAGCTTTTTGGATAAATTCCTTTTCCCGCTCAAAGTTTTGTGCTTCTTCAAAGTGGTACAAGGCCGCCTGATATGCTTCGGCACTGCCTAGCTTACCCTCATTGGCTTGTGCCCAATAAGTTTCCCCAATACGATTGTGCAATTCACGATATAAGGCATTTTCTTCTTTCTTGAGCAAATCATTGACATAGCGGCGAATATGTACCGGAATGTAATAATGCCCAGGTTTGTCCTCATCTGCTTCTGCCAAAAGGTTTTTATGCAAATAAGCAATGGCTTCGACTGGTTTGGCGCTTAGCTTTTGGTTTTTTAGCCAATCTTGCGAAAAACTTTCTCTAAACAAGGCCAACGGCATCATTACTGAAGTTTCTTCCTTGTCAAAAGTAGCCAAACGCATCAAATGACGTACTTTGTCGCGAATGTCAGAGAGTTTGTTCAACTGATCGCTTTTGATGATATCGGTTTTGCCAGATTTGGCGGCAGCACGAGCAAACAACTGCACCAACTGTGGGTTGCCACTCAATACTTTAGCAAAACTGAAGTCATCCAAACCATCTACAGTGTTGGCTTGCTCTTCTGCCCCAGCTTTTTGTAGACTGTACTTGGCCAAGGCCTTGGCTTCCTGCACTGATAGTGGGCGTAGGTCGATGATTTTAGCAAAATCATCATCTCTTTCATAGTCAAAATCAAAATCTTGAGTAGAAAGGAAATACGCCTTATTTTGGTTTTCAGCGTAAGTATCACGTTGCAAAAACAAGTGAAAAAACTCACCTGCTTCGTCATTGTTAATCTGGAAAAAGCGTCCTTTCTTAGGTTTATTCAGAATGGTTTCTACGTTATAGAATACCAAACGAGCATTGGGTAATTGATCAAATGCCTTGAAAAAAGTCTCAATTACCTTGGGCAACGCTTCTTCGTCAGAATCTAAATCAATTTTGAAGTTCTTTACTTCCTCTGCCGATACATCCAGCTTGATGCCTTTGGCTACAAATTGTGGGTACAAGGTATTGAGGATGTAGTTGATGTTAGCTTCACGATCTCTAAAAGTAACCGTAAACACCTGAGCATCTTCTTGTTGGTAATGCTGACGAATAACCTCGTTCATAAAGGCTTTTTTGCCCATACCGTGTCCACCAATGATTTTGCAACCACTTGTGTCGTAGTCGTTCATAAAATCATCGTGTAGCTGTAGCTCTCGTTCGCGGCCAATAAAGCCTTCAGATTGGGGAGTAGCCGCTACCGTTTCCTGGGTTTGCTCTTCTGGTTCGGCAGGTTGGGCAACTTGGGTTAAAAATGCAGTCAAAGAAGACTCTACAATTTGTACATTGTCTTTTTCCCACAAATGCTTGAAAAAACCAATGGACTCAAAAAATACCAAGGCTTTGTTAGAATGAGTCTTGAGTTTTGCTAAAAAACTCTTGGAAGTAGGCGCAATACCACAAGCAATCACGTTGTAATTGTTGAAGTCGGCAATTTCCAGTTCATCTTTAATGGCTATAAAGTCAATTACCTGTTTGTCCAGGCCAATATTATAAAAACGCTCAATTTTTTTTTGTAGCGTAGTGATTTGGGTCAATATATCTTCAGAAAGCACCTCTTCAGATCCATAAATGAAGATGGTAGGCTGCTGAGTAAGTTCTTTAAAAATGGGTATATTCGTTAAATCCATGACGCCTCTATTTTCAATAAATTTTAGCGAAATTATGCTATTTTGACGAGAGTGCAAAAGAATAATTACAAGAGATGCGTATTTTTAAACTGAAAAATACTTAAGCAAAAAAATCTGACGAAACCTGTCATGCCAGTTTTTTATGCTGATCTTTTACCCAAAATTGATCAAAAATTACTTGAGATTTTACAAACTGCTGGACTTGACGGTTAACAATTGATTCTTACACTTTGATGGCGACTGGTGACTGAATCCACAAACACTGACGGCGATTGTGGGACGCATTTATTATATTTGTAACAGAGTGATAAACTGAAAAAATAAAAGTGATGAGACAAAACCCACGAAAATCTACTCCCAAAGTCAAAAAAGGAAGGGTTCAGAAAAAGAATAATCACCAGGAAACACCCAACTACTGGAATACCACTCAACGAGAGGTTATTGTCGATAAAGAAAAACCCGGCGAAGGGTTTAGGCATTATCTTACCAAACAAGATGTGTTAGATTTTATAGACCTTATTCCAAATTGGTCTATTGTTTCGGAGGATCTCAAGGCAATTATGTTAGCTTTTAATAACGATGGTTATGATTGCTGGTACGAAGGAGGTGTAATTAGGATTTGTGCTTGGCCTAAAGATCTTTTGATATCTATGAGTAATGGTTATTTCTTTGATCACAAAGAATTGTTTGACCGTTTGGATGTGCGTTACACAATGAAAGACCATTATTTGGAGCGCCCTTGGTATTATGAAAAACTAGGAGAAGTACATAACCCACGAAAACACGCCTATAACATTGTATGTGAGTTTACTCCCAACCAAAGTAAAAGCATATCAGTTACTACATATCTTATTACATCAACTAGGGAGGCATTATGATCGTATCTCTACCAAGAGTAAATTGACAGCTGCCAGGGGAGAGCAATTTGCTGAAGATTACGCTTTCGAGTACGAAGCCCTGATTTGGCAAAATTACTTTAAGAAATTTCCACTTTATTGAAGTAATAAACTAGTCTTAGATATTTATCTCATAAGAATTGTTAAATAGTAATCTACTTCAATTATTAACCCCTTCACTTTACTAGAGCAGGCAACCATATAGTTGTAAATTCCGGTTCTACCAGAGCCATAAAACAATATGGCCATCATACTTAACTTTACACAATCAATTTTCTAATACTATCCAGATAAGTTCTACTTACTTTTACCAAGTCGCCATTGTTCATAATTACCTCATAACTGGCGGGGTAAGAGTAGACTTCTTTGATATGGCTAACATTGATAATGGTAGAGCGGTGTACTCGGATAAATTGCTGAGGGTTGAGTTTTTGGGCCAACTTAGTAATACCATAACTGCTCAGGTAAGTATCGGTAGTAGTAGTGAGTTGCGAATAATTGCCCTCCGCTTTTATATGAATGATTTGATTGGTGGGAATATTGATCAATTTATTGCGAACAGTTACCAAAATATTGATAAGGTAAGACTCTTGCTCGTGAAGAGTATTGACCAATTGCTGGATTTCGGGCAGGTAGCTTTGTGAATTATTCATCAACTTCTGAATGGCTTCATCAAACCGCTCTTGTTTAAAGGGCTTCAGCAAATAATCAACGGCGTGCACTTCGAAAGCCTCAAAAGCGTACTGATCATAAGCCGTAGAAAAAATTACTTGCGGCATTTCTTCCAGGCGTTTCAAGACATCAAAACCATTGAGCCCTGGCATTTGAATATCCAAAAAAACCAAGTCTGGTTTAAATGAATTGATGGCTTTTACGGCATCTACTCCATTATTGCACTCCTGCAACAATACCAATTCTTCATAGTCTTGTAAAAACTCTTTGATGAGCGAACGAGCTGGGGCTTCATCGTCTACTATAATTACCTTTTTCATACAAGTGTTATTTCGTTTTCGAGGGGAATAGTGAAGTTTACAATCAATCCTTGAGGAGTATTATCCTTCAGGGCGAGCCCTATTCCATACATTTTTTGCAATCTTTCATCAGTATTAGACAGGCCAATGCCACGTTTGAGTAAATCGCTTTTTTGCTGGCGATCTACCCCCGTTCCAGTGTCGCTAATGGTAATGTTGAGCGTATTTTGAGGAGTTTTGCAAATTTGCAAACAAATCGTTCCTCCTTCTATCAACGGGGAAATGCCGTGCTTTACCGAGTTTTCTACGATTGGTTGAATCAATATGGGTGGAATTTTCTCTTTCAATAAAGTATCGTCTACCTGCATTTCAAAAGAAAGCCTTGCCCCAAAACGCTCTTTTTCCAGTTCAAGGTATTGTTGTACAAAGGTCAATTCTTCTTTTACACTCACCAATTCTTCTCTGGAGGCTTTTAGCTGATAACGGAACAAATCGGAAAGCTTGTTGACCATATCTCTGGCGTGCTTGGCAGTTTTAGGAATGGCAGCATTGATGGTGTTGAACACATTATATAGAAAATGAGGGTTGAGTTGAGCCTTGAGGGCTGAAAGTTCACTCTGCAAATTCAATTGACCGAGCTGGGCAGCAATCAATTGTTGTTGTTGCAGTTTTTTGTAATACTCGTATAGGTGGAAATTACCAAACTGAACAATGTAAAAAAGCACGGTAATGTAATAATCCCAAACTATACGAGAGCCTTGCAGCCGATGTATGCCATAGCGATCGCAAATCAAATAATAAACCCATACCCACACCAACGTAAAAAGAGGTAGACCCAGCAAGTGTAGCGACATTTTTTTCCAGATGGGTACTATGGCTAAGCGATGAAAGAACAACCACCAAAGAGGAATCGTGATCAAGGCTTTTAGAAAATGATTGAGGAGTACTGCCCAGTAATGGTAATAAAAACCCGTATCGATTACCAAGGCCAAGTAGTAGAGAATCGCCATGAGGCTGTAAAAAAGAAACACTAGTATTTTTTCTTTCTGAAATATTTTAACAAACATCCGGATAAAGTTTACTTTTTAAACCTAAAAGTCGAGGCGACTTCCTGACTTACAAATATCTAAAGTGTATCGTAGGATCACAAGCACAAAATGATGAACGGCCATATAAATGGACGAATGAATAAGAGGTAATTTAAACCTTTATTTGGTGGCTAAACACAAACCTCTTTAGTATTTAAAAGCGAGGGTTTTCCTTTGTGAAAAATTAGTTTTTAAACCCATGAAAAACCATATAAATCGCTTAACAATTCAATACAGCATCGCGTTATGCTTGTTTTTTGGAGTATTGTTACACCCAAAAGTAAATGCACAAAACAACACAAAGTCTGCTAACCAGACTTCTCAACCTGGTACTGGTCAAAAATCTTACAACAGCAAAAGATCCCTGATTCCCCAAATACTTTTTTCAGGAGTGTTGATCCAAAATCAAAAGCAAAAACAAACTTGGTATATTCCATCATTATTTGAGTTGTTTCCAGCCAATACCATAGAAGGATTCGCTACCAATCTTCATCTTTCTTTTACCCAATATTTGCCAGGAGGACGGTTTTATAATCTAAAACCAGCCGTAAGGTATGGTTGGGGTAATAACCGAATACAAGCCCAATTGGCCGCTCAGTTTTATTACAAGCCCTCCCACAAAGCTTCTGTTCAATTGTCAGGAGGACGATTTGTAGAACAATTCAATAGTAAGAGTACCCTACAGGCACTTGGAAATACAATGAGTACATTTTTGAGCAGAGAAAACTACCTTAAATTGTATGAAAGAAGCTATGTGGCGTTAGAACATATCGCTGCTCCTTTCAAAGACTTTTTACTAACCACTACCATTAGTTGGAATGAGCGGAGTCCGCTTCAAAACCTTCCGCAATACAACGAACAAAACAGCGAGTTTACCGCGAATGACCCAGTGAACAATGAATTGACCAATACTAATTTTACCAAACACCAGGCAGTACTTTGGAATGCACAACTTCGCTGGCAAGCGAAGCATCAATATGTACGTAAACGAGGAAAGTTTAAATCAATTAGCCCATATCCGGCTATTGCTGTTATTTACTCGGGAGCATTGGCAGAGGTTGCAGCATCTGATGTGTCTTACCAAAAAATTGCTTTACGAATTACGGAGGATTTTAATACCGGGAAGTGGGGGAAAGGGAAGTTCTTCATAGAAGCAGGGAATTTTATTGCCAAAGATTCGCTGAGTTTTATTGACTTTAAACATTTCAATGGTAAAAGAACGGCGTATGGAGCTTTCAGGATAGATGATTTTCAATTATTGGATTATTACCAATACAGCACAACCGATGTGTACCTGCAAAGCCATTATCAGCATTTATTTGCCCCTCTTGCCATTGGGCGGATAAAATTACATCCGGTAGTAAGCGCCAACTATCTCCATACTCCGGCAGGAGGCGATTATTGGGAAATAGGTGGGGGGCTTAATAAATTGCTTAAGTTTTGGCGGGTAGATTTTTACAGTAGTTGGCGCAATCAGAAGCACGAAAGCATAGGTGTTCGGTTTGGGGTAGTAATAGATTAAAACAGGGATGATAGAAAATGAAAAAGTCATCCTGCAATATTCAAGATGACCCTTATGATTGGGTGATACCACTACACTAATAACATAGAGGAAATGGAGGGACCGGAGTACTCAAATCAAACATCATATTGAGATGGTCACGAGTAGCCAGTACTACTGGGCGAAAAGTAAAAGGCTGGTTTTGAGTGGTAGTAGCTGCGTTGCCTGCAAATATCGTGAGATGATCTGGTTGCATTGCTCTGAGTTCCTGTGCCACTTCTTCGCTGAAGTAGGCATACCGTAAGCGCTCCATTTTATAAAATTTATTTATTAAGATAGGGGCATGGAACACATCCATTATCTGACTAGGAGGCGTTTTTTGCCAATTTCCTACATATTCCTGAGCCACTGCCGGAGTTATAATGTGAGGATTATATGCAATAGTAGGAGAGTAGTTATTGGTACCTAAGGCCAAGGGTTCTTTAGCCAAAATAGGCAGGTACGCATTTTCCATACTGTTGGCGTTTAAGCTTGATTTTCCTTGTAAGATAGGATACCACTTACCTACTACCAACCCCATATGTATTACCAAAAAACGAGTTTCGGGATTGTTGACCAACGCCAATGTATCTTGTAGCGAAAGCTGAAATGCGCTTACCCGAAGTTGCCCTGGTTGATTAAAAGCATCTGTTAAAAGATTGAATGAAGCATTTTGCCATTGGTTGGTTTGTTGGGCGAATGTTTGCTGAATTACCTTCGTTGAAATTGAATTTTGCATAGTAACATTTATAAAATTTGATTTGAAATACATTCCTGTGAAAGGTCGTAACGACTTTACAAAAGACGAGAAAAAAGCCCAGGCTTGACTGGGCATATTATCCAATTTTTAGGGCATATCAACCATTGATGGATGATCCTAAGGAATAGATGACCAAGTTTTTTACGGAATGATGGCCATTGGCATAGAAATCGCCCACCTTTTATCAAAAGTGTTGATGTGTATACGCTTTGTCTATGCTACTAATTTCTTTATTCAACAAATTTGTAGTTACTTGTTGCATTAAATCTAAATCATCTAGCCAAGCAACGCGTAGCGCATGATGCTTCTCACCAAGCGATTTGAGGGACCCACATAAAATAAGTGTTTGATCAACCCAAACTACTTATATTTCAAAACAAATCATTTTATAGACTATTGAATACTGCTTTCATTCAAAGACATTTGACCTGAGTGTTTACATTTTGAGCAAGTTTAGCTCATGATTTGAGCGGTTTAGTACGCAAATTGTACTAATAAGCGCTTAGCTATACATACGAACAATTTTAACCTATTTTCTTTGCCACCGACACAGTGTGCAAATCTTTTAACAACCTACACATAATGAATGAACAACTGAAGCCCAGCGTGGGACAAAACCCAGCCATTAATTTATCAGAATGTGAATTAGGCATTGCTCGTTGGAATGCCAAAATCAAAGAAGCGCGAGTGAATGATGACTACAAGGGTATTTATAAATTGCTGAAAGATGCGGCATTTAAAATTCCTGTCAAAAGCATCCCGCAAAACTGGAAGTCAAAGTATGAACTATGGCTGTTGTCAGGCAAAGAGCCACTTGATTTTTTATTACACGCGTACATTGCTTACTCTCCCAACAAAAACAGTAAAGATGACCCTTCTGATCTGAAATTGGTGGTTATAGATATGCTCACTGATACCAAACAGTTATTGTATGACAATACCAATGCGATTTTGGTCAGTAAACCAGCCCAATCTATACCCTTACAATGTTCAAAGGCTAAGCAAAATGTACGGGATAACGACATTAGCTTGCCCGAAGCTGATGAACGTATCTGTGACTGGCAAACCAATGGTAAAAAATGGACTAAAAAGACGATAGAGTTTGAACCCTTAGATTTATTTTTTAGAGGATTTAGTATTCCCTATGCTGACTTTGACGACCTGAGCAAGGAAGATACAGATCATTTGCATGGCTTTTTAGGGCTGCGACAAAGAAACGGGGAGAAGCCTTTGAACTTGAAATTTGTAGAGATAATATTTGCGACTTTAAGCGTTAAAAAAACAGCAGACAATAACAATGAAATAAGCGTTAGCGCAGAGAATGCTTCATTACCGATTCCCCCTTTTAAACCAGGAGAGGACTTCAGTTTATTTGAAACATCGGGAGGTTATGTGGCAGCTCCCGAATTGTAAGCAATTGGTTTTACATAAAAAGTAAAATGGTATGAATCAACTCTTTGTCTACTTCTCTTACATTACCCCCATCGTGCTTTTATATGCCTGTGTAGTTGGGGTATATAGCCATAGCAAGACATTAGCCCCTTTGCGATATTGTACCTTGTACTTGTTTTTAATGCTGGTGATGGATTTGGCCTTTAGGTATTTTGGACTCGTGGCTTCTGGCAAGTACAACCTGTTTTTGTTTCCGGTGCTGGCACTCTTTGAGTTTCTGACTTGGGCTTACATTTTTTATCGTTTTTTGTTGAATAAATCTACCACATTATTGGTGATTGTTGGATTGGGAGTAGGGTTGTTACTGTTAGATACCCTATTTGTGAGCAAATTATTTGTGTTAGAAGAGTATCGCACCTATAGTAGAGCGATTTCCAACTTGGCAATTATTACTTTCTCCCTGTTATACTATTACAAGTCGTTGAAAGATGAAGTACCCAATGCACTCTATTTGCGACTCAATTCCGGTATATTATTTTATTCTGCGATCAATCTTTTGGTGTTTTCCTCACTCAATTTTTTAGTGAATGAATCTATCAATTTGGTAGTTGCTTTTTGGGTGTTGAACATCGTAGCATCCAATGTATTTTATTTATTTTTAACATACCAGATATGGCAGCATGGCAAGATCCGCAAACCTTTGCAATATGGTTAGCAATTTTTCTGATAGTAGTTGTGGGGTTAGTAACCTTCATTGTATTTTTTGTACAAGCCTACTACAAAAAAGTAATGCAAAACCAGCAAAAGTTGGCCTTAACGAAATTAGAATATCAAAAAACGTTGCTGCGTGACAGTGTTTTGATTCAGGAACAGGAGCGCCAACGTGTGGCTATGGAGCTACATGATGGGGTTATTTCCAAACTTAATACTATTTTATTGGCCGTTAATTTTAATTATGACGAACTAAACGTACCCGATGCGTTACAAGAGTGTATTCACCTTACTCGGCGATTGTCGCATGACTTAAGTCCGCCATTACTGGAACAAAACACCACCTATGAGCTATTGTTTTCGGTCATTATGCCTTTACAGGTAAACTACAACGTCACATTTTACCCCTTGCTGCATCATGTCATGAGTATACCCGATACCAATAGCAAATTGCAGGTTATTCGTATTGCTCAAGAGGTAATCAATAACATTATGAAGCATGCAAAAGCCAATACGATAGAGGTCAAATTTCGTCATACGCAGCATTCGTTAGCCATGAGCATTACCGATGATGGGGTAGGGTTTGATGTACTTGAGCAAGCACAAGGATTAGGCTTAAAAAACATTGAGCTTCGGGTGCAACTACTCAAAGGAAAATACAAGTTTCACTCGATTCCTGGCAAAGGTACCACTTTTATAGTGGGGATTTCGTTGCCAGGAACCAACCCAACCCATTCAAATAATTTAGCAAAACATATAGAAAAAGAACTACTGGAAGATGCCTTGAGTGCTTCCGACGAGTTTAATTATCCAACCAATTCAACAACAAGCGTATGATAAAAGTAGCTATAGCCGATGATGAGGAGCTTTTTGTTCAACTTCTGGAAAATTTTTTGAATAAACAGGCACACCTAAAATGTATCATGACAGCATTGAGCGGTGAAGAATTGCTCAAGCAAATAGAAAAAAGCCCCGAAAAACCCACGATTGTGCTTTTAGATTTACGTATGAAAAACCTGGATGGGGCCGAAACTGTATCGAAACTCAAAGATCGCTATCCCGCCATCAAATGCATTGTGATTTCTTCTCATTATCAAAAATCATTTATGGGGTATATGCTCCGAGCAGGAGTCAATGCCTTTATCCCTAAAGGAATTTCTCCGGCCAACTTATTGAAAGTCGTAGATTCGGTGTCTCAAAAAGGGTTTTACTTTCTGGAAGAACAAGTAGAAACGATGCGTTCTCAGATCAAGACCCAAGCCCCCAAGCCCAAGCTGAAGCTAGAAGAAGAGTTCACAGAAAGGGAACGAGAGGTGCTCACTCTTTTGTGCCAACAGTATACCGCTAAAGAAATTGCTGATAAATTGTTTGTTTCTAAACGAACGGTAGAGAGCCACAAAGACAATCTATTCGCTAAAACCGGAGCGCGCAATCTGGCGGGATTGGTCATTTATGCGATTCAGAATCAATTGGTCAATCAGGAAGATTTACCAATGTTTCATTGAAACACTTGACAAACACAAACCGGCGATTGGAATTATTGCTGGTTTACACCTGCTTAAGTGGAACAACCCACTAACAGTGCTATAGAATTGTCTTTGGCCATTTGCGAAAAGATAAACCAAACAAAAGCTAAAAAAGAAGTATTGATGTAGGTTTTAGCCTTCATAACTTGTGATGGTTTTGAAGGATACAGGATCAAACATACTATTTAAGGTTGTTGCTTCTCCTTGAAGCAACAGCCGTTTTTGCCTTCAGATCAAGCCGTATTTTTAATTTCTAGCCTTGGAGATTTACTGTCTATGCTTTGTCTACATATCTGTCTACGCTTTGTCTACACTAGTTTGTTGCTAGTCTGGGCTATATTGAGTTTTTTTAGCTTATAATTCGCCTGTAATTTTATTACACTAAGAAGTCATCTCGACTTTTGAAAGAAACTCATTGAGAGGTAAAATAACAAATAATCACATCATCAGGTACATATGAATTATCAGTCAATGTTAAACACAATCATATTCATGCTATGTACACATCCAACATTGCCTTGGTGGGCAGAGAAGAATTGTTTCTAAAATTGCTTCAAAACTTTTTGAACAAGCAACCCAGTGTTCAATGCCTTTTTACTGCAAAAAGTGAAGAGGATTTGAAAAACAAAATCATAGATCATCAAGTATTACCTGATGTAATTATTATAGAACTTCAGATGCATCCACGAGATGGGGCAAAGATTGCACAATGGCTCAAAAAGAAGCATCCTAAAATGCACTGCATTGTCATTTCGTCTCAATACAACGCGGCATTGACTGGGTACATTCTCAAGTCAGGAGCCAATGCGTTTCTCCCCAAAGAAATTTCCCCAGAACATTTATTAGAAGTTATCAATGTGGTAAACGAAAAAGGGTTTTATTGGCAACAAGAACAAATAGAAACTTTGCGTACTCAGATTAAAACCGAAGTACCTAAACCCAATTTTGTTTCCAATACACTCACAAGTCGGGAAACAGAAGTACTTTGCTTGCTTTGCCAAGAATTTACTGCTCGAGAAATTGCCGAAAAACTATTTGTTTCTAAACGCACTGTAGAGGGGCATAAAGAAAACCTATTTGCCAAAACGGGTGCCCGCAACCTGGCCGGATTGGTTTTTTATGCTTTACAGCATGGATTGGTTACTAATGAGCATATCGCTTTTTAAAACTACAAACTTTACTGAATTGGTGTATTAAGAGAATAGCAATACTGTTGAGTCATTCAACTTGTAAAACTGTGGCCTTTTGCGCAAAAAAAAATAAGCCGTTGCTAAAGAATCTCAACAACGGCTAAAGGCATAACTGAAGAATCAAAATAACTTAAAAGTAGAGTCAGGAGTGACTTTAATATGAGTCACCTTATCGCATTTGTTTAAATATAATTTTTGATTGATTCGTTCACGAATATTACATTATCAAAAATGCGAATATATTGATTAAAAATACCGGGTATAAGTACCCCTTTTGTGCAAAGGGGTATTTTTTACGGTGAAGCCACCAAAGCATTATTAGCAAAACAACGCTATTGATTTACAATCACAAATTTGCCGAGGTCCTGGTTGTATTTAAGCGTGTGTTTGGTAGTATCACCCTGAAAAGCCACCGCTGTCCAGCGCTCAAATACATGATCTATAATGGTTCCACTTTCATAAGGAGCTTGCATCCAAACGTATAGAATGTTTTGAGGGATAAACCGAGCCTCAGACTGCGGAGGTACCAACATCGCGTTCAAAGGAGAAGGAGGCGTTCGATTGCCGTTAATGATTGCTCTTTGTTCTAAGCCAAGGGTCATCTCTGGAAACTTGTTAGGGGGAATACGGTTGACTACTGCGAATACCCCAGCTCCAGGTGGCTGATTAGTAGATTCACTAAAAGTTCCATTAGCATCGAGCGTATATAACACATTGTCATGAGCCGGATATTGATGGGCAACATTCGTAGTAATTATACTTCCCTGTTCTCGAGGCTGACTAGAAGCATATATACCATACTCATTTTCCCAGGCCACTAGATTCATTTCAAACGGTTGAAAAGCTTGCCATATTACTTGAGGAGTCTCCTGATTTACTTGGCGAGCAATGGTGAGTTTCATATGGGCTGCCAATAGCAAAGGCAAGTCATGTGGGTCAATAATCAGGTCTAATTCGTAAATCATATTTCTGAAAGATTGTTTAGTGAATGATTGATTGTAGATAGCAAAGTCGAGAAGATTTCATAATCAATATAGGATTTTCAACGCAATATTCTTGCTCCTGTGGGCAATAAAAAAACCGCTGTCGATGGAATATCAACAACGGTGATTTTTTATAGTCAAACCATCACGCAACGCGCAGTTATTTGACCATTGGGCAAGAAAACCATTAATTTATTGCAATTTCTTATATCTAATCCTTGTCGGCTCGGCATCACCCAGGCGTTGCTTGCGATTGGCTTCATAATCCGAGTAATTACCTTCAAACCAATACACTTGCGAATCACCTTCGAAAGCCAAAATATGGGTGGCAATACGATCCAGAAACCAGCGGTCGTGCGAAATGATTACGGCACAGCCTCCAAAGTTCTCGAGTGCTTCTTCCAGCGCTCGTAGCGTGTTTACGTCCAAGTCGTTGGTAGGCTCATCCAGCAAAATTAAGTTGCCCCCTTGCTTGAGCGCCATTGCCAAATGTACCCGGTTGCGTTCTCCACCCGAAAGCTGTCCTACTTTCTTTTGTTGGTCAGTTCCCGCAAAATTGAAACGACTCACATAGGCTCGAGCGTTCATCTCCTTGGCGCCCAGTTGAATAATTTCATTACCTCCCGAAATGGCCTCAAATACGGTGTGTTCAGGGTTTAAGTCATCATGCTCTTGGTCTACATAAGCCACTTCTACCGTAGAACCCACTTCAAAATTACCATTATCAGGCGTTTCGTTGCCCGTAATGAGCTTAAATAGCGTGGTTTTTCCGGCACCATTCGGCCCAATTATCCCTACAATACCTGCAGGTGGTAGGTTAAACGACAAATCTTCAAATAAGAGCTTGTCACCATATGCTTTAGATACACCATTTACCTCAATTACTTTGTTACCCAAGCGTGGCCCTGGCGGGATAAAAATTTCTAGCTTGGCTTCTTTCTCGCGAGCCTCTTCTCCCAGTAGCTTTTCATAGGCACTCAAACGAGCCTTAGACTTGGACTGTCGTGCTTTAGGGGTCATTCTGATCCATTCTAGCTCCCGCTCAAGCGTTTTCATACGCTTACTTTCACTCTTTTCTTCGTCTTTCAGGCGCTTTTGCTTTTGGTCTAACCACGAAGAATAATTACCCTTCCAGGGAATACCCTCGCCTCGATCCAATTCTAAGATCCAACCAGCCACATTGTCTAAGAAATAGCGGTCGTGGGTTACAGCAATGACTGTTCCCGCATATTGTTGTAAATGCTGCTCCAGCCAGTGTACCGATTCAGCATCCAGGTGGTTGGTAGGTTCATCCAATAGTAATACGTCTGGTTCTTGCAACAACAAGCGACACAAGGCTACCCTGCGTTTCTCTCCCCCTGATAAGTGCTCTACCTTCGCATCGGCTGGCGGGGTGCGTAAAGCATCCATTGCTCGCTCTAGTTTAGAGTCCAGCGACCAAGCATCCATATTATCTAGTTTCTCCTGTACTTCTCCCTGGCGGGCAATGAGCTTGTTCATATCATCATCACTCATTGGTTCAGCAAATTTGAGGTTAATTTCGTCAAATTCTTTCAACAAATCTACCACTTCCTGCGCGCCTTCTTCTACGATTTCACGCACTGTTTTCGTAGGGTCTAGTTGAGGTTCTTGTTCCAGGTAACCCACCGAATATTCTGCATCCGCCACTACCTCTCCATTGTAGTCTTTGTCTATCCCGGCGATGATTTTTAGTAGCGAAGATTTACCTGAACCATTCAGCCCTAGTACGCCAATCTTGGCCCCATAAAAAAAAGACAAATAAATGTTCTTTAAAACTTGCTTTTTTGGTGGATAAATCTTACTTACCCCAGCCATTGAAAAGATAATAGTTTCTTTACTCATCTTTTATGTGTAGTTTTACATCTATTATTTTTATAAATAAACAATTAAGCAATTTTTGTTGAACAAATCACTAAACTTGCATAATTATCGTATACTTAACGTTATGAAGAAAATAATAAAAGCCAAATTTAACTGATGGAAGAAATGAACACAACCGATGCCACAGCCCACGAATATGGCTACATTCGTGG
>DMXI01000628.1 GCA_003483885.1 Microscillaceae bacterium | reverse complement strand
ATTATTCTACTCAGCTTGGATTAAAGAAATTGGTAGGTAAGAGAAGAAGATTGCTAGATTATCTTTACGACAACGAAATCAATCGTTATCGTGCAATCATTAAGGAACTAGGTATCAGAAAATAATTTTAATACCAAGAAAATTAAGAATGGAGCAATTCATTCTTAATTTTTTTATCAGGGACTTGCTAAAATTTTACTACGTAAGTTTCATATCAATCAAATCAACCTGAACTCAGTTTGAGAAAGTTTGCTACGCCCGAAAAACTTGATTCCCGATAGTTGATAAAGACTTTTTTACCTTATCCCACACGTATGGGATCAAAAAAGTCCTTATCAATTATCTAGAGGGAATTTTTTTCGCTACTAGACACGCCATCTCAAAAGAGTTCTCCATTCACTATTTTTATATGTTACCAAATATAATTACTAAGGAGATCACCTTGGCAGATGGTCGCAAGATAACTCTTGAGACTGGTAAGCTAGCCCGTCAAGCTGATGGAGCAGTAGTAGTGACTATGGGGCAAACAATGTTGTTGGCTACTGTAGTTTCTCAAAAAGATGCAAAAGATGAGGTGGATTTTTTACCCCTTTCGGTAGACTTTCAAGAAAGATTTGCCGCCGCAGGAAAAGTACCTGGTGGTTTTTTGAAAAGAGAAGGAAGACTATCTACTTATGAAATTCTTACCAGTCGCCTTGTAGACCGTGCGATGCGTCCTTTATTCCCAGACGATTACCACGCAGATACACAAATCAATGTGTTCATGATTTCATCTGATCCTGAGGTACCAGCAGACGCTTTAGCTGCTCTGGCTGCTTCAGCTGCAGTATCAGTATCTGATATTCCTTTCAATGGTCCGATTGCTGAGGTGCGCGTAGCACGTATCAATGGCGAGTTTGTGATCAATCCTTCTGTGGAAGCATTGGAAGAAGCAGACATTGAGATCATGTTAGGAGCAACCCTTGATAGCGTGTTGATGGTAGAGGGAGAGATGAAAGAAGTCTCAGAAGAAGACATGGTAGAAGCCATTCGCTTTGGTCACGAAGCAATCAAGGTGTTGTGTCAAGCTCAAAAAGAATTTGAAGCTGAGGCTGGTGCTACCGAAAAACGTGAGTATGAACACGAAACTCATGATGAGGAGTTAAAGCAACGTATGCACGATGAGTTGTACGATAAAGCATATGCTGTGGCACAACAGCAAATGGCTAATAAATCTAAACGTTCAGAAGCTTTTAAAGCCATCAAAGATGAGTTTGTAGAGAGCTTACCTGAAGACGACGAAACCGATATGTTCTTGATAAGCCAGTATTATGGCAAGATCAAGAAAAAAGCTTGTCGTGACTTAGCACTTAAAGAGCGCAAACGTATTGATGGACGTGAGTTCAATGAAATTCGTCCTATTTGGGGAGAAGTGGGTTATTTACCTGCCACTCACGGATCAGCACTTTTTACTCGTGGAGAAACGCAATCTATTTCTACCCTTACTTTGGGAACCAAACTAGATGAGTTGTTCATTGACAATGCTACATTCAAAGGTACCCAGAAGTTTATGTTGCATTACAACTTCCCAGGGTTTTCTACTGGCGAAGTAAAGCCTAATCGTGGTGCTTCTCGTCGTGAAATTGGTCACGGAAATTTGGCATATCGTGCCCTCAAAGGTATGTTGCCCAAAGACGAGGAAAACCCATATACCATCCGAATTGTTTCTGATATTTTAGAATCTAATGGTTCATCTTCTATGGCCACAGTTTGTGCAGGTACAATGGCCCTAATGGATGGTGGTATCACGATCAAAGCCCCAGTTTCTGGTATTGCTATGGGATTAATCTCAGATGAAAGCGATCCGAATAATTATGCAGTATTGTCAGATATTTTGGGAGACGAGGATCACTTGGGAGACATGGACTTCAAAGTGACTGGAACTCGTGACGGAATCACTGCTTGCCAGATGGATATCAAAATGGAAGGATTATCTTATGAAATCCTGATCAAGGCATTGTACCAAGCTAAAGAAGGTAGAATGCACATTTTGGATAAAATCCAAGAGATCATCCCTGAAACAGCTTCTGACTTAAAACCTCACGCGCCTCGTTCCACTACAGTTGTGATTGAAAAAGATCAAATTGGAGCAGTAATTGGCCCTGGTGGTAAAATTGTTCAGGAAATTCAAAAGGTATCGGGTGCTACCGTCGTTATAGAAGAAAAAGAAGAAAACGGACACGTAAATATTTTTGCCAATGACCGCGAATCTATGGATGCGGCCTATGAAATGGTAAAACGTATTGTAGCGGTGCCTGTTGTTGGCGAAATATACGAGGGTAAAGTGAAGTCTATTATGCCTTTTGGTGCATTTATAGAGTTTTTACCTGGCAAAGAAGGCTTACTACATATTTCTGAGATCAAATGGGAGCGCATTGAGAAGATGGAAGGTGTCTTAGAAGTTGGAGAAGAAGTAACGATAAAGCTGATTGATGTAGACAAACGCAATGGTAAATTTAGACTATCGCGTAAAGTTTTGCTACCCAAACCAGCAAAAAAACAGAATTAATACAACCTTGGAAGGAGTTTCCTCGTATATCTGGAGATTTCTTCCAATATTGTATTTTTTGTATATAAATAATACAAAGGAGAGATATAGCAATAAAGTAATTTTTAGAAGAAATAAATTTCGGCCAACTTGCAAAGTAATACAAAAAATGTTATTTTCTTGGTTCAACTAAGAATTATAACTCAATAAATTGTGTTATTTACTAAGTAAAGGCAAGTATATTTATATAAAAAACGTTATTAATTTATACTTAATAATAGATAAGTTCCTAGATAGTTCACTGATAATTAGTGTCTTATCTTCTCAAACTTTTTAATACTTTGAGTTTTAGTTTGAAATATAGCCTTGGCTATTATCGAAAACTAAACATATTCATTTTTAGTTATAT
>DMXI01000329.1 GCA_003483885.1 Microscillaceae bacterium | reverse complement strand
CTTCTTTCACCTCCTGGTGTACGCCCGCCGTAAATATTTCAAATTTACCTTTCTCTAAAGTCGTAATTTCTTTGATAATATGCATCCCCATTGAGCGGATTTTTTCAAAAAGGAACTCTCGATTATCGTTAAATAAGGTAGGCTCTATACTTTCGCCATTGTTGGTTACAATCAAGTGTACTTTCTTTTTTTCTTCTCTTAGCTGAATACTAATCGCAGGTGGGGTATTCGGGTTCTGGTCATAGAAGGCATGTTTAAAAGCATTGTTGACCAGCTCAAACACACAATGCCCAATCAATGTAAAGCGATTGTCGCTCAAGGCTGGCGCCTGGGTAGTGTCTATGTCAATAGCCATAGGGTAAGGATAATTTAAATCTTTGATGGTTTGTACAATTTCGGTGAGCTTACTTTGTACTTCTTCTTTTTTTAGGGTTCCTGAGCTCCCCTGAGTATTGAAGGAATAAGAGAGAGAGGCGTGTACTTTTTCTAATTGCCCAATATAAGTTTCTACCGAAGCCAGAAAACTTTGCGCTTCGCTGTCTTGGATAGTATGGCGCTTCGAGTTGATTCGGGCTTTGATCGTAGCCAAATTGTTGACGACCCGATGTTGCAGCTCTTTTAAGAGTAACCGGATTAGATTGTCTCGATTATGTAATTTTTTTAGCTCTTGTTGATCTTGAAAACGATAAAATATCAAAAACAAGATGATCAACAGGCCTAAAATCGTTAAAGCAATTGGTGCAATTCTAAAGATGGTGTCTCGGTAATTCGATTGTTGGATATCATTTGACAACTCTGTAGTGTTGAATTTCCCTTGAGTTTGTTGCTCTTTAAAATCATCTACTTTTTTTAATAAAACTTGATTATCCCCGATAAGTTTTTTTACAAGCGTATTGTAGGCTCTGATTTTCTCATCTAATAGTTTATTCCTTTTCTCAAGACTATCTTTTGCACTATGGTGTTGCTGTTGGACCAGGTTATATTTTTTCTTTATTTCTATCAGCACATTCTCGAGCGAATCTCGATTTTTCCCTACCCCCTTTATTATGTTTTTTTTTTGCTGAATACGTTGTTCAAAATCCAGAATACTGTCTTGATAATGATCATTATTCTTTTTCAATTCCACTAAATTCCTGGATAAATGTTCAACTTTGGCCTCCAAGGTATCCTTTTCACTTCGCAAGATGGCATTCTCGTCCGCAATGGTATTTGGTAATACTAAAATTGTATTTGCCTTCACTGATTTAATCCTCCCCTCTCCTATACTCAGGTCATTTTTGCCTAGCTTTAAATTGAGATGCAAATAGCCCAAATCGTCTGTAATCACCGGTGATTTGAAATACTTCACCCGTATTGGTTGATTACGATATGGCCTGTTTTGGTGATCCACTACCCGATATTTCACCTTTTGGTTGGTATAATAAAGCTGTATAGTCAAACTTTTTTGATCTTTAGAGAAGTACCAATGAGGCAATCCACCTCTAACACGGGGTTTTACGTGCAGTTTTTTTTCAAAAAAACTGGTGTCCTGCAAGGTTAAATGAAAACTTGCGGAATGATCATTCAAGTGATCGACGGTGGAAAGATAGCCCTGGCCATTTCGAATTAAAATAGTATCTCGACCCACAGATATCAAGACTGTTATCTTTAAAAGTTCTTCATTGTAATCTACCAACCTCACTTGGTAGCGATAAATGCGCTTGACATAAATTTTATTTTTTTTGATACGTATGATCTGATGATTTCCTATGGCAAGTTGAGTCATCACCAGATTTTCACCAGGGTTGATGACATACCACCCCAACTGATGGCTCGATATTAAGTTGGATTTATAACGTACAGCTGTTGCCTGACTAATGGGTTGATCATTTTCATATACAATTTGCCAGTTGTCGGTAGATTGAGCCACTGAATGCTTCGGCAGGCCCAATATTATGATGGTAACCACCAGAGAAAGGTAAAATAAGTGGCAGGATTGGTTTCTCATAATTGTCTGTATTGACACCAATGATGGCTAGTAATCATTGATCAATTAATTTAATCTTTTTCTAGAGTTTCAGGCTGACTTTGCCATAAACAAACCGCCCCCTCACTCCAAATTGAGAGATTCTTTGGTTGTACACAAATCGTCCTTCGCTTATATTCCTTGGCTGAGTTTGTTGATCTGGAAAAACATTCAATAGATTATTTGCCCCTATTGAAATAAGCCAGCTTAGTCCTCTTTTTTTAGGCTTTATGATATAAGTCAACCGCAAATCAGTAATCCATTTGGCGGCAAATACTTCATCCAGGCTTTCGCCATCAGGATGGCGGTAGGCAATTTCACCAAAGCGCGTGTTTGTAAGCCCTATGTCGACTTTTTTGAACTTGTATTGAGCAAATAATATCCACTTGCTATGCGGCTGACCTCTTTCCAGATAACCAATTTGTTCTCGCCCAAAAAGTAAGCTATTGGTTATACTAGCATCTGCTACCATTAAAAAATCAGGCACCTTGGTTTCTCTCACTTTGGTCTGAGTCCAATTGTAAGTAGTGCGCAAACTAAAACTTCTATAGTGATAGTTTAGGGCGAGGTCTATTCCTCGGGTTTGGGTGTTTAAATCATTGAGAAAAATTTGCCCCCGGAGCGGGATATTAAGGTCTGTAAAAAACTGTTTTAAAGATTCAGGCGATAAATCATCACTAAAGCCATATAAATTAGATAATGTAACACGGTTGTTAATATTCACCTGATAAATATCTAAAGTGATAGAGAGCTTTTTATTCCCTTTTAGGGGGAAAGCAACCAACCCAAGGTTGATGTTACTCGAAGTCTCAGGTTCTAAGTTTGAGGCAGATATAGAAGGTAATCCTACTTGTATCAAAACCAAACTATCGCTATCGACCGCTCGACTAATTCTCCCCGAAAAATAGCGTTGATGGATAGAAGGGCGACGAAAACCAGTGCTATAAGTAGCACGAATGGCCAATCTATTGGCGATCAGTTCATAACGCCCCGTCGCCTTCCAGATAAATGCAGGTTTGATACGACTCGTTTCATAACGAGCTGCTATTCCTACACTTACTTTTCGGCTTCTCATCTCCACATCTACATAGGCCGCGGTATTTGCCCTTAGTTGGTCAGTCGCATCAGCTGGATTAAAGCCAGGAAACCCCTCTATTCCTCTTCCAGTATAAGATACCGTATCTCCTGCATTGATTGCATAACGTTCTACTCGATATTCGCCCCCTAAAGCCAGGTTGAAATTCAGGCGATGACCCAACACTATATTTTTTGTAATGTCCATGTTAGTCACCGTTTGTCCATACTCCCAACTACCCGCATATGCACTGGTAGGAGGATTGATTGTCGCACTCAAAGATTTATTATTAGAGTTTTCTACATGAAAGCGGATATCATTGGAACCTCGACTATGGCTGAAGTCCAAAGTCCAGCCACTTTTTTGGGTGCGAAAACCAATCGTAATAGACCGATCCGTAATATCCCCCAAAATATGAGGAGAAAACCCGTTTGGATGAAGAATGATATCTGTTCTCAGGGTATCTTTGGGTAAACGATAAATTCCACGGGTAAGCCCTTGTCGAAAATTTAATCCGCCAAAGGCGTAGAGTTGTCCATTAAGAAAGGGCAAGGCGGCATTGAAAAAAAGTTGTTGTTGAGCAATGGCAGCATTGCCTACCGACTCTATACGACGATTGCCCAACCCAACCGACTCAAAGAATGTATCTAAATTCTGATTCTTTGCTGGGTCATTAAACACTGTGTCAGTGTAATTTCCAGAACGATTGGTAGCTTCACGCCCCATCAGTTCTCCGCTAATATTCAAAAAACCATTTTTGGCAATTCTTAAGGCATAATTACTTCCAACCTTGTATAGAAATCCGTCACCTGCGGTATTTATTCCTGATTGACTCTCCACCAACAAACCGCTTTTGTTTTCTTTGAGCACAATATTGATGACTCCAGCAATGGCATCTGATCCATATTGAGCCGCAGCTCCATCCCTCAATATTTCTACACGCTCGATGGCTGCCATCGGAATATTATTCAAATCTTGAAATACCGTACCTTGACCCAAAGTACCATTGACATTTAGCAATGCGCTGCTGTGTTTTCTTTTACCATTTATCAATACCAATACCTGATCGGGTCCTAAGCCCCGCAAAGAAGCAGGATCAATAAAATCTCCCCCATCGGTAATGGTTTGGTGTACCGAATGGAAGGATGGTAACAAGTAATGCAAAGCTTGTCCCAGGTTTTCCTGATGGGAATTTTGAAGCGTTTCTTGATCTATCAAGTCTATGGGTACGCTGGATTCCAGCGGCGAACGAGCCCCTCCCCGAGAACCCAGACTTACATAACTTCTTTGATCATCGATGGCAGGGTTCAGCAAAACAAAGTTTTTCTCCAAAACCTGCCCTGGTGTCAGGCTAATGACTGTATCTTGGGAAGCTTTACCCGCAATTTTTACTCTTAGCGTATATTGCCCTGGTCTAACAGCTATGGTATATTGTCCTTGGGTATTGGTTTGGGTGCCGTCTAACATCGTATGGTTGTTGATCATAAAAATATTTACTCCCTCCAAAAAAGCCCCGCTCACGTCTTGGACTGTACCAGTAATCATAGCATTTTGGCCAAAAACTGATAAAGCCAAGAGTTGAAGTAAAATGCTGGTGAAAGCCCTGGGATATTTTGATTTCATAATATTGTATAACTAATTGCCTTTAAACTACTAATTTTATTAAACAAAATATAATCAGAGAAGCCAAATAAGCAGGAGATAGGCGTAAATATTACTGATCAGTCACTTTACTTTTTTGTAGGAAATTAAAAGATGGCGATGAGGCAGTCAGTTGTGAAGAATCGTTGACTGATAAATTGAGTTATGATCATCTCTCATATTCAAAATAAAAAAGCGACAGTAACTGGGTACTGCCGCTTAAACAAACTACTATTTAAAAACTATTTATTATAACTCTTCGATTTTTGCCTCTTTTCTAATAATTGCACAAAAAACGGCTTGGGTGCCTTTTGGTTTTTTACAATCTCTGTCGCAAATATATTTGGACCATTGGTTTCGTAGGCTGTTAGCCCCATAGGATATATTTTTTAAAGTTTTAAATGTATATATAATTGGTCGTCGGCAAAAGAACGCTTACTTTTCCCCTGCTAAAAACTCCGCGATGTCTTCTTCGCTGAACATATGACAAGCCTGGATGCCAATGTGGACAATTCTAGCTTTTTGACTTTCTTTCTTAGTAGAACTCTTAGTGTTGTTGCTTTTTAAACTTTTCATCGTATGCCTAAATTAATTTCAAGATGCAAGGCGTATTTGTTGACCTTGTTTTAATATATGCACAAAGGTAAAGAGGGCTATAAGCTTAAAAAAAGCCTGGGGGGTGAGTTGCCGATTTGTTGTGGTGAATCCGCCAAAATGCGAAGTGAGTGTCTTAGTCCTTACTAAAAATGCCCTGACAGCGTCTCGCTATCAGGGCATCAATTTACCTATAATCAGTGCGTTGAAACCTATTTTTTCTTTCCTTTCACACGGGCATACCCCCCATAATAAGGATTCATTCGTTCGTGTATGAAAGGCACCACTACTTTTCCTTTCTTGTTTAAGGCTCCCCACTTGCCATCTTTTTTCACTACAAACAGCTCTCCTGGTTTATTGTAAGAATAGACGTCTTCGTACTCAAAAGGGAATACTTGCTTGCCTTTTTTGTTGATGCCTCCCCACTTCCCATCTTTTTTTACCAACGCTATACCATTGTGAAAAGGGGCACCACGCTGATAAATCATTGGAATCACGACTACTCCTAATGAATTGATATAACCGTATTTGGAGTCTTGGCTTACCATAGACAAGCCTTCGCTAAATGCTCTCGGAAAATAAGATTGACTAATCGGAATGGCTACTGCTCCTTTTTTGTTAACAAAGCCATAAAAGCTACCTTTACGTACGGCGATTTTCCCTTCCTTGAGGTCATCCAAATAATCATATTCAAGCGGAATGACCACTTTGCCGTTTTTATCAACGGCTCCATATTTACCATCCTTTTTCACGGTAGCCAAGCCTGAAGAAAAGCTAAAAACAATGGAGTAAATAGCTGGCACTATGAGCTTTCCTTTTTTATTGATAAATCCATACTTCTTGCCCAGTTTTACTTTGGCCATCCCTTCTTGAAAACGATACGCATAATCATATTTTGCCTCGATTACTACTTTGCCTGCTTTGTTGATAAAACCATATTTGCGCTCGCTATTTTTGATCAAGGCAAGCCCCTCTGTAAAACTAGCCGCAAAAGGAAATTTAGCTGGGATCACCATTTTCCCCTGGAGATTGATATATCCCATACTGGAAAATAAATCTTTTTGCACTGGGATCAATCCTTCTGAATAATTGCCCAAGAAGTAATACTTGGTAGATAATACCGTCTTTCCTAATTTATCTATCAATCCATAGTAAGTTCTCTCCGTTTTTTTGACCGGTTTGGGGGGAGGAACCTTCTTTTTCTTAGGATTTATCAATACCCTGGTTTTGGTAATTTTTGCTACCTTGGCATACCCGCCCTTAAAACTGTAAATACGATCATATACATAATCACTCACCAATTTACCAGCCTTGTTTACCAGTCCATAAGGTGTCCCATAGCGTCCTTGTCTTACTTCGGCCAATCCACCTTTGAAACGGTACGCATAGTTGAACTGATAAGGAATTACCAGCTTTCCTTGTTTATTAATGGCCCCATATTTACCTCCATAGTCTTTTTTTATCCAGGCCAGCCCTTCCGAAAATCGCTGCACATATGTGTATTCAAAGGGGATCGCTACCTTACCCGCTTTGTTGATGTAGCCATACATCCCATCTAGCTTTACTTCGGCCAAGCCCTCGCTAAAAGGATAAGCTGCTATATATTGGGCGGGGATAACAAACTTCCCCGTTTTATCAATGTAGCCATATTTTCCATCTTTCTTGACCACCGCCAAACCTTCCGAAAAGTGTTTGATGTTGCTGTAAGTAGTCGATAAGATAATTTTACCTTGACTATTGGCAAAACCGTAAGCATCGTCTTTTTTCAGTAAAAACATCCCTTCACTGACATCTGAAATGTACTTGTACTCGCAAGGAATAATTAATTTTCCTTTAGCATTGACTACCCCATACAGCCCATTGTTTTTTACCAAACAAAATCCTTCTTTAAACCCGTAGGCGTATTGATACTCGCAAGGGACTACCAGCTTTCCGGCTTTGTCAATAAAGCCATATTTGCCTTCTTGTGATACCTTGGCAAAACCATTCTTGAAGTTGTACACATAACCGTAGCTTACTGAAAAAATCGTTTTACCCGTTTTATCAATAAAATGATACTTTCCGTCTTTATGAACTTTGGCCAGCCCCTCAAAAAAACCCGATCCTGAAATATTATCCAGCACGGTTGCTCCTTTGGGGTTGATGTATTTGCCTTGCTTACCTTCGCGCACCCAGGCCAAACCTTCTTTGCTAAAACCACTCGCCCAATCATATTTGAAAGGAATGACTACCTCATTTTTGGTGTTGATGTATCCATATTTACCTTTTTTGGTTTTGCGGACTAATATCAACCCCTGAGGCGACACTTTGCCTAAACTGTAATACTTTTGAGGAACTGATAGCTTGCCCTTGTTGTCAACCAAACCGTACTGGTATACTCTTTTGGTGCGATACTTTGGCTTTTCCTCCTCTTCTTCTTTTACAGATACTTTAGTGCGGGTTACCTTTAGTTGCCTAAAGTACTTTCCCTCCTGATTGGCCAGCGAGTTATACTTAAAGTCTAGCAGTACCTTACCTTTGGTATCTATCACACCATAGGTACTTTTTCCATAGCCCTTCTTTACTACTGCCACCCCGTTTTTAAAACGATTGGCCACATTATACTGGAAGTCTATCACTACTTTTCCTTGGAGGTTGATCGCCCCATATTTACCATACTTCTCTTGCTTAACCCAGGCAAGCCCATCATAAAAACCAGCGCCATAATTATAATATTTGATAGGGATCACCACCTTGCCAGTTTTGTTGATATACCCCACTTTTCTACCCAGTTTTACTGGGGCCAGCCCTTCTCGAAAGCTATAAGTACGATCATACGTAGGAGGCACAATTTCTTTTCCGGTTTTATCAATAAATCCATACTTGCCATTGAGTTTTACAACCGCTAATCCTCCTACAAAATCATTTATTCTGTCATATTTAAAAGGCACAATCACCTTTCCCGATTTATCGATTACTCCGTATAAATCGCCTTGCTTGGCTCTGACCAGCCCTTCTTTAGTAAAACGCCCCAGGTATTTGTATTTAAAAGGAACTACCAATTTGCCTGATTTGTCAATGGCTCCATATAGCCCACCCTTTTTTACCCTGGCAAAACCATTTCTAAAAGAAAAAGTAGCTTCATAAGTGGGTGGAATTACCACCTTTCCTTGCTTGTTAATAAAACCATATTTGCCCTGTATTTTTACTTCTGCCAAACCTTCATAAAATGAATAAGCCCGGGCAAACTTCGCAGGAATCACCATTTTTCCCTGCTTGTTGATGAAACCATATTTAAAGTTTTCATCCTTGATCACTGCCAATCCATTATTAAAGCCAGAAACTGAAAGGTATTTATAAGGGATCACCAGTTCATTTTTGGTATTGAGAAAACCATACTTGGAGCTTTCGCTAGATTTCACGGCAATCATTCCTTCCGACAAGTACCCCAGGTATTTGTGCTTCATCGGAATGATTTGTTTCCCTTTGATATCCATCATCCCGTAGGTATAGGTAGTCACCATACGTCGCCTTCGAGTGGTAGTAGTGGGAGGCACATCTTCTTCTGGTATTACCTCTACGTCTTCTTTATTTACTTTGATAATGCGGGCAATGCCTTTTTCAAACTTCCCAATACGATCATATTTAAAGTCAATGATCACTTTGCCCGATTGGTCAATTACTCCAAACTTCTTTCCTTTTTTTACCGCTGCCAAACCCTCCGAAAATGGATAAGCATCCTCATACAAGAAGTCAATCTTTACCTCCCCTTTAGGATTAATAGCCCCATACTTTTCGCCTTTTTTTACCCAAGCCAAGCCCTCGCTAAAGTGTTGTGCATCCTGGTATTGATTTTTAATGGCAAACTGCCCCGTGAGGTCTAAGTAACCATACTTGCGGTCCTTTTTTACTGGAGCCAGGCCTTTTTTGAAAAATAGCGCATAAGAAAAAGTGGGTGGAATGACTTCAGTACCAGTTTTATCTACAAAACCATACTTTCGGTAGTCTTTTCTTACCAAAGCCAAGCCTTCGTTAAAATCGCTCACTTTCTTATACAGTCGCCCAATCACAATACGCCCGGTGCGGTCTATAAAACCACTTTTGCCACTTTGACGAATGGCAGCCATGCCTTCTCTAAATCCCCTGACCATAGTATATTGATAATCGACTACTTTGCGTCCTCTTTTATCGATAAACCCCCAGCGATAATCCATACGAGCAGGGGCTAGTCCTTCTGAAAAACCTTGAGCATTTTCGAACTGGAAATCAATCTTTACCTTTCCTTTGACATCAATAAAGCCATATTTACCATCTTTACGCACTGCGGCCAAACCTTCGCTAAAGTCTAAAGCAGCATCATATTGAGGTTTAATGATTTCACGGCCTTTTTTGTCGATAAATCCATATTTTTTACCTACCTTGATTACTGCTCTCCCCTCGGAAAATTCACCAGCATAGGCGTACTTCATCGCAACTATTACTTTGCCTTTCTTATTGATGAAGCCATGTTCTCTGGCAAAAGGGGTGTTTTGGGCCTCTGCCCAAAAAGTCGCCGAAAGGAGAAATAAAGCAATGAATAAAGTCTTTTTAATTAAGTGTTTCATAAAAGTTAGTAATCTGAAAAACGAATATATTCTATTAATTTACTGATAATTAAGTGTTTACAAACAAAAAATATAAAGGTTGATTCGTTAGGGAATAGTATACCATTGTAACGAAAATTTCTTTTTTATTAAAATTTTTTTTAACGTTATCTTACTTTTGTTTATACAAAAATGAACTTGGTACAAAATGCTGGCATCAACGACCAATAAAATCATCCAAAATCTGGACATCAAAAAAAACCTTTATGGAGGTAAAGGGAATTTATCTGAGCAAGAACTATCAAAAAATGCGGTGCAAGATGCTTTGAAAGAAGTATATGGGCGTGGCGATCGTATGATGATGGTTTTTATCAGTCTTCACTTCGTTCTTTCGCTTATTCTGGCGATTATTTTTGGCAACGTATGGACCGAAACTCTTGCAACAGGTGCTACTGCTGTAGGAATGTTTTGGTTAAGTGTGATGATTCGCCCTCGAAGCTTCTTTACCCGAGTAACCGCGGGTATTAGCCTCCAGATGTTTGCTTTTTTGTTGTTTTACCAGCTACAGGTACAAGGCCATGACATTGACGAAGGTCGCTTTTTCTTCTTTACTGCCTTTACCATTATGATTGTGTACCAAGACTGGCGCGCCCTTTGGCCAGGAGCCATTTTCTTATTTATGGCCATTACCCTCCCCATCGCTCTACAATATGTCCAAAGCTTTACAGGTATTCAAATAGGTGGTTTTCTGGACTTTCTCACCGAAACCAAGTTTATGAAAACCACCCGCGACTTGTTTTTTGTAAAGCAAGGCGCTCGGGAAATTATTCGTTATGATCGCTTGGTGGCTTATTTCGGCATTTTGAGCATCCAGGTTATTCTTTGTAACAGTTGGGCGTACTTTATGCGGATGCAAACCATCAAAGAGGCCTTGTCTACGTTGACTTTGATAGAAAAACAATCTCAGATTGAAAAATCTAATCAGGAACTTGAAAATAACGTAAAAGAAAAAACCGAAAACTTACAGCGTGCTTTAGAAACCTCACAAACAACCGAAGAGGAGCTTCGCCAAAATATGGAAGAACTGCAAGCTACTCAAGACGAGATGCAAATACAGTCGCACAAAATCCTGGAAAGCCAGGAGGCGATGAAACAGGTAGAGCAAGAATTGAGACAGCGTCAGCAAGACATGGAGCGCACCCAATGGCTGGAGTCCAACCTTTCCAAATTTGACGACCTGATGCGCCTCAACTATGACAAAAGCCTGGAAGAGTTCTCAGATGTGATATTGCTCAACTTGGCCGATTTGCTCAATGGTTCGCAAGCAGCCCTGTATGTATACGACGAAGAAGAAGACATCATAGAAATGAAGGGAGGCTACGCCTGTACCCCAAAAACGGTTAAGAAACCCACTTTTCAGATTGGAGAAGGCGTACTGGGACAAATCTTAAAAACGCAAAAAACGCATTACCTCGAAGACCTTCCCATTGATTCGGCCACGGTAGAGTCAGCTCTTTCTCGCATTAGCAACAAAAGCTTAATTGTAGTACCGTTGCTATATAATGAAAAGATTCAAGGGGTTTTGGAATTGGCTAGTTTACAGAAAATGAGCGACCTACATCGCCAATTTATAGATCGTTTGAGCCAAAATATCGCCTCTATGCTACAAAATATTCGTAGCGTATTGCGCACTCAAAAATTATTGAATCAATCACGCGAAATGACCGACTTGCTACAACGTAATGCGGCTCAAATAGAACAAACCCAACTGGAAATAGAACGACGAGCGGCTGAATTCCAAGCCCAATTCAATGCCATTAACCTCTCAATGTTGGTGGTAGAGTTTACCGAAGAAGGAGAGATCAAAGAAGTCAATGAAAAATTTCTGAAGCTGTCTAAATACACTCGAGACGAGCTGGTAGGGCAGCATCATAGCAATTTATTACCCGTAAAAATCGCAGAGTCGGAAGATTATAAGCAGTTTTGGAGAAAAGTACACGAAGACGAATATTATGAGACTGAGCACAAGCTGATGACTCAAGACGGAGGTACTTTTTGGGTAAGGGCCAATTATTATTGTTTGGCTACCGAACAGAAAAAGAAAAAAAGTAAAAACGTATACACCGAACAGGCAGCACCAGCTAAGGTAGCACAGGCTGCCAATGGAGGCTACCAAACAGACGCAGCCCCTCCTACCAGTGCTTCTTACAGTGTAAGCGGAGCCCAATCTCATATAGAAACGATTATGATGATTGGCTGGGACATTAGCCTTCAAAAACTTCAGGAGCAACAAATCAAGCAAAACCTGGGTGAACTACAAAATCGTGAGATGGAAAGCCAACAGAGTATTCGCCAAATGCAAAAGCTCCAGGAAGAACTAGAGGTAAGGGCCAAAGAATACCAAGGGCAACTACAAGCCATCAACCTTTCTATTGCCATGATTACAATGGATCGCGACGGGGTTATTCTCTCAATGAATGACAAGTTCTCCGAAATATTTAATTATGGCAAGGGCGAACTCGTAGGCCAGCACCACGAAATCCTTGTACGTGAAAATTACTCCAAGAGTAAGCCCTACCGAAAACTTTGGCAGCAATTGTACAAAAACGAGTTTGTAGAAGGTGAGTTTAAAGGTATTGCCAAAAATGGCGGAATTGTTTGGCTTAGAGGTAGCTATTACCCTATTACCGATGCTCGCAACAACTTATCTACGATTTTGGTATTGGCTTATGACATTACCAAAGAAAGGGAGCAAGCCGCCCAAATCAAGCAAAACATTTCTGACCTAGAGAAGGTAAGTCACCAACTTGAGATTAAGACCAATGAAATGAGTGCCCAGCTCGAAGTCGTAAATCAAGTATCAGGCTTGGTGGAGCTTTCGCCAGAGGGTGAGATCTTAGCCGTCAATGAGTTATTCCTGGACTTTGCCAATTATGCAAAAGCTGAGGAATTGGTAGGACAACATCATCGGGTATTGGTAGCATCAAATGTAGCCAAAACCAAGGCTTACAAAACCCTGTGGGACACTTTACAAAAAGGGGAAGACATAGAAGGTATTTATGAATACATCGCCAAAGACAAAGCCAAAATCAAGCTACAAGGTAGTTTCTTCCCTATCAAGGACCAGGAAGGTAAAGTATTCAAAGTAATCCATTTAACCTTAGACATCACCACTGACAGTAAGCAGCGAATTGGGCAGTAATGGTTTTTTAATTATGGATTAGCGTTACATTGTTCCGCTACGCTTATTGCTCTATTGTTACGCTGCGCTGATTGTTTCATTGCTTTATTGTTACGCTACGCTTATTGTTGCATTGTTCTATTGTTCCGCTACGCTGATGGTTTCGCGATGCGCAGCGGAAGCTTCTCTCTTTTGCAAATATGAGTTATGAATTGATGAATTATTCCGCAATGCGTTGCAAAACTATGGACCGTGGACTGTCGTCTATGGACTAAACAAGCTATAAACAAAAACTATGGACTATCGACCGTTGACTATTGACTAAAAATTTTTCACCAAAATATGTAAATACTCTTCGGTGGCATCGGCTTTGTGATTTCGGTTTTCGGTTTTATCTGCTTTAAACCGTTGATATTGAGTAGTTTTGAGTGAATACTTTCCATATTTACTCAAAATGCGCTTCACCTCTTCTTTACTCATCAACCCTTCATTGTTGTAGCTTACAAAAATGTATTGGAATTGAGCATCGGCAATCAAGGCCTCAAATGCGGTGGCTACCTTGTCTTTTTGACAATATACCGATCGGTTATAATCCCGTAATCCAGTTTTACCTTTAGGTTCAAAGTCATCATACAAAGCAATGGTATTCAATAAATGATAATTTGCCCCGTACTGTCGGGCATTGTAGGGAGGATCCAGGTATAAAATATCTCCTTGCACTGCGGGTCTTTTTACCAACTCGTTGGCGTCTTCGTTGTACACCTCATTGGCCTGTTGGGTAATCGCGAATTCAGCTGGAGTAAGTTCTAATTCTTTTAACGCACTCTTTTTCAAATGCTTTAGAAAAGCCCCATATACCGAAGCCGTATTGGCCACCTTGTCGGCACTCTCAAGCAAACTAGCCAACAGAAAATAATAGGTAGGTTCATCAATGTGTTGGGTCTTTTTCCAGGCTTCTATTTGCTGCCGGATCGCGTCTATTTTTTGGCCATTTTCATCGCTAAAATACATCCGACCACTACCCCCACCCGCGCAATAGTGTTGGTAGATAAACCCTTCGAATGGTGGCAAGTCATTGAGTGTCTGAATCAGCGCTTCGCTTTGAGCAATGGGCTGGGTATTGCCAATATAATTTTTTAACAAGGTAAAGCTGTAAGGCTCTAAGTCGTTGACAATCAACTTTTTCACTTCTGACTTCAAATTACGAGCAATGATCCCGGTACCACCAAACAATTCGGCTATGGTAGTTCCCTCAAAACTCCCCACTACCTCTTTTATACTATCTGCTATAAATTCGGCTAATTTGTATTTTGACCCAATGTAGTTCATGCCGCAAATTAGAGTTTCTCTCCACAAGAAACAAATGCGGCTTTTATCTAATGGCCCAAATAATATCTGTCAAAATAGAAGGGTGTTCGTCTATCTCAACTTTGATGAGCTGCTCTGTATCAAAATGATTGACATAATAATCAACTAGGGCCTTGAGCCAAATAAGATGGGCCTTGAGCTGCCAATGTTGCTCAAAATAAGAATCATATAATACGATAAACAAACGGTTTTTGAAATGTCGCCGATTTTCTTTGGATTGGTGCCGATACAACCAGCGAATCAAACTTTTGGGATTACCTTGGGCATATGCCAGCGAATGAGGATAGCTTTTGGGAAATACGGTAGTCTTGTGATCAAAGGGTAAGCCTTGAATAAAAAAATCTTTCTCAACATCTCTGGGGTTTTGCGCAGGCACTACCTCCATTGCCGAACCAAAAACCTTCTCTATAGCCCAGGCCGACCAGAAGTTATACCAACGATTGAGCGCATAATTTTGACGTTCGTGCGCGTCTTTGTGTACCGCAAAACGACGCTCACATTCCGTAAGTACTTGGGCTAAATAAGGTGTTTGGTAGATAAAATTGGTGGATTGGTCCCAAGCGTTGTTTTGGGTTCTTCCCCATTGGTAAGGATATACAAAGCGTTTTTTTAGTTCGTCTTCGAGTTGGCTCAAACGCATTTGCATGGTGGGTAAAATGAAAAAACCGGCGAATTACTCATTCGCCGGATATTTTTATGATTCGTCTTCTTTTCTTTTGTCTAATGCCTTCTTCTTTTCGTCATAGTCTTTGTGCATTTTGCGTACATCTTCTCCCATTTCAAACAACCTACTAATATCTTCTTGGCTCAATTGACTAAAGTCAAGCTGGGAAATGTATTCTTTGATGGAATAACTAATATCGTTGGCTTCTTTAATAATTTGTTGTGCCTTCTCTTGCAGGTCCTCTTTGGAGTATTTGCTTAAATCTTGATTTTTCATTCTGTTTCAATTTTTGATTTCAAACTGACTCAATGGTCAAATCATGTGTAATTGTTTAGCGAGAAAATCTCACACAAGATACTAAATTATTTATTCCATTAACGGCAAATCAATAAAAAAGCTAGTTCCCTGCCCTTCTTCAGTTTCAAACCAAATGCTACCTCCAGCGTGCTCTATCCCTCTTTTGGCCACTGCCAAACCAATTCCAGAACCCGTTTCTTTAGTTGTAAAGTTGATCACAAAAACCTTCTTTCTAATGTCTTCGGGGATACCACTTCCATTGTCTTTTACCTCAATTCGGATGGTGTGCTGGGGCAAGCGAGTAAGATTAATACCAATCAACGGGCGCGTGTCTTTAGGTACCGATTGAATGGCATTGAGCACCAAATTGGTAAAGATACGCCCCATAAGTTTTTTGTCTCCTAATATGTAAAAATCACCGCTGGCAATGTCTGTCTCCAGGTCTACATTTTTATTATTGGTGTATAAGTTTACCGTTTCTTGCAATACCGACGAAATCTCAAACCGCTCGCTTTTGGGAATAGGCATTTTGGCAAACGAAGAAAACGATGTAGCAATATCGCTTAAGGTATCTACCTGGGTAAGCAAGGTCTGGAAATATCGGGCAAAAGCCTCTCTCACTGACTCATCTTGCTGTTGCAAACGCATTTCCAGCATTTGTAAAGTCAACTTCATCGGAGTAAGCGGGTTTTTGATTTCATGTGCTACCTGTCGGGCCATTTCTCGCCAAGCCGATTCTTTTTCACTACGAGCAAGCGCTTCCTTACTTTTCTCAAGGTTGACCAACATTTTGTTGTATTCATTTACCATCAGGCCAATCTCATCGTCAGAATTCCACTCGAGAGGCTCGTTTTTCTCGTGTAAAGTAGTTTTACGGATTTTTTGAGTGATCAAACGCAGCGGATCGGTCAACACTTGTGAGGCAAAATAAGATACTACCAAAAACACAATAAAAATGGTGGTGAAAATATTCATAATGGTAGAAAGAACATCTACCATTTTTTCATCCAACTCGGTTCGAGAATCAAAAAACGGAATACTCAATATCCCCAGTGTCTTTTTGGTTTCGTAAGACTTCAAAGGAATATATACCGACTTATAATTCAACTCTCCTACCGACTCACTCAGTAGTACTTTCTTGACTTGATTGCCCGAAAGGGTACGGTATGCACTGTAATTCAAGTATTTAGATAAGAGTGCATTTTTTTCATAAATAGAAGGCTGCGTAGAAGTAATCAGCTCACCTTTAGGGGTAAATACGTTGATATCTACCTCGAGGTATTGCCCGATTTGGGTGAGTTTTTCGAATAACTGTCCCTGAGTCAATGCTTTGTCCCGATAACTTTCTACATAGGGCAATATATTAATCGCCACTGTTTCGGTTTTTTCAAAAAAAGCATTGTCAAAATCACTTTGGTAAGAGGTGTTGATCAAGCTTACCGTGGCCAAACTTACCGTGATCAATGGCAGGAAGAACGCCACGTTTAAGTAAAACTGAATTCGAGTAGCAAAATTGACTTTGAGCTTTCTTACCCTGGTGAATAAGCTTACCAGCAATACAATATTGGTGATAAACAATACCAACAGTAAAAACAAAAAGGAAAAGTTGGAGAAAAACTGCCGCAAGGGGCTAAATTTTTTAGAGATTACCACAAACTTTTTGTATCCTCCGATGGTCACCAAATGTTTGTAGCTTTTATGCACCAACCCTTTCTTCAATGCTTGATTATCTTTTAAAAAGTCAAGTTTAAAGTCCCGCTCATAATTGTAAGTGCCTGCACTGTAAATCAATTTGTCCTTCTCATAAACCGCATAACTGTACTTTTTGAGTTCCGAAGTACGCAAAAACTGCTTGTCTACCAACAACTCAGGATATACATTGGTAGTAACCGCTCTTTTTTGTTTGAGGTTTAGTATGATGTAGCCATTGGGTGCTCTCTTACTTCCTACTGGCACAAAGCCCAGGTATTGTTTAATCAGGTTTGCCCCCAAATCACTGATAAAGTAAATTTCGGGCCTTTCGGTCTCATAATAAATTCGGTTATACTTTTTCTTAAAAGTAAAGTAATTGGTAAAGATGACATCATCTTTAAAAATAGCCGGATCACGGGTGGTTTTGGCAGCATCGCTTACTTGCGAAGCATACGTATTGCCATTTTTGCCGTCAAACAATAGGATATCTACCAAGTACTTGTTGAAATCGTTACCCAAGTGGCTTGTCACACGCTTTTTGATCAGTTCTTCAGACGAAGTGCTGTCCCCAAATGCTTTGGTAATGAGCGTATCTTTTTTGATGGCTTTAATGGCATTGTCTAACAAAAACTCCGTTTGAAGGTCATTTTCAGCAATTAAATAATCTCCAATTTTTCTACGTTTCTCGATGGCCTCTTCCTCCCCGGAATCTACCACCACAAACGCCCCCAATGAAGCACAAGCCAACGCGCCTAAAAGCATATAAATCGTAGACAAATACTTGAAACGGTACAAATGCTTGGGAAGCTTTACCGATACCAGTACAAAGAAATATAGGGTATTGATGACCAAAATCACAAAGTGAAAAAGCCCTAGTAGATAGCTTGCCAGCGTATAAACCCCGGCTCCCAATACAAATAAAACAATCACCGAAATAGAATCTTGAGTGATGTATTTGTTGGTGGGCAGGTTTAACCGAATAAAAAGGCGGCTAAAAATATGGGTAGAAAAGAAATAAAAGCCCGACAACAGCACAAAGATGATCCCTACGACCGCTTTGGTACTGTTTAGCTCAATACTTTCGGTAATGTCTACATTGAGTTGCTGCGAATGTACAATAATCGTTTGAAGTACATAAAAGATGAGATGTAGCGCAAAAAAACTCAACAATATCAGTATAACCGATAACGTTTGCTTTTGGGTATAGGGCATTTTGATCAGGTAGCGAAACGAACGAGACCTGAAGTAATAGGAGGAAAAATAAACTACTAGTCCCACTAAAATACCTACATTGATCAATAAGTCACCAATAGAAGGAGAAAGCGCCGAAGAAGCGTATACTCGGGGGTCAAACAAGGTACTATTGGTAAAGTCTCCAGGAAAACCAAACTGTAGCATCAAAGCCCGTACGCCCAGTAAATACCCGGTAAACAACAAAAACCCTAGTTCAAAACGCTTTTTATTTAATAATTCGCGTGCCCATAAGTTTACCTGCAATCCCAAAAAAAGCACACTCAGGCAAATCAGAATAATGGTAAGGTAAGAAGTCTCCGTTTGTTTTACCAGAGGCTTGTCAGATGGTTCAAGACTAAAGAGAAACGCCTTTTGCGCACTATACACATTGCGCATGTCGCTTTGTTTTTCCAAAGAAATCTTGATGGTATTATCCGCTATAATTTTTTCATTGTAACCCGACTTTAGGTAGGTATTACTTATAGGGTATTTTTTGTAAATAGGCAATAAGGTGTACACCTCGTACTTGCCTTGCTTTGGATGGGCTACTGTAGTTTTTAAGGTAAGATAAATGCCATTCCGATAATTTCTCACACTGGTCAAATACTGTCCTTTTACTTCCTGATAGTCAGGTACAAAACGATAATTTGTCCAATATTTCAGGTTCCCTTTATGAAAAATGTAAAAATTATACTTGGCCTTGAAGTCACTCGCAATGAAAGTAGGCAGGTCTTTGGTGAGAATGGTTCGGTTAATTTTGTTGGCCTCTTTTTGCATGGCCACCACTTCACGGTTTACCTTTTTGGTAATCTCCTTTACGCGTTGCTCGTCTATGGTGCGGGATTTGGACGACATGAAAGCCCCTACCCCCAAAGCAGCCAATAAAGCGACTAAGCAGCAAGCAAGATATATGAAATTTAAATACTTCCGTGAATTTGATGCCATGGTAAATTGTTAGGCATATTACAAAAATTACATAAAAAACAAAAGTGATGCCTCTACCTGGGAAAACACGGGGTCTACCCAAGCTCGAGATTGCATCAAAAGGTTGTTTTGCAACACAATGCTTGAACTATCTTAAATTATGATTTTTTTGAGGCTACTCCTGAGTAGCTTGACTATGGCATCATTTGGTAAGTAATTGTTTACTCTAAAAAATTGCGCCAATCTAAGGTTTTGCTCTAAAAAAATGTTAAAACTTTGTTTCAGCCCCTCAAAAAAACCGCTACTTCACTGCTGTTTCCAACATCGGGCGATCTTCAAAGTAAGCGGTTATTGTATCACCTACTTGTATAGGTCCTACCCCTTCAGGAGTACCTGTAAAGATTAAATCGCCTTTTTGAAGCAAAAAGAATTTTGAAAGGTAAGCAATAATTTCCTCAAAACTGAAAATCATCTTGCTGGTATTTCCTTGTTGGCGTATCTCTCCGTTTATTTCCATTCGGAAATTGATGTTCTTCACATCAGGAATCTCTTCAATAGGTACAAAATGATCAGATAGAGGCGCAGAGCCGTTAAATCCCTTGGCAATGGCCCAAGGCAATCCTTTTTTCTTGGCTTTGGCCTGCAAATCGCGGGCGGTAAGATCAATGCCTACCCCAATGGCATCATAGTATTTGTGGGCAAACTTTTCGTCGATGTATTTGCCATTGCGGCAAATTCGCAGCACCAACTCTACTTCGTGGTGGATGTCCTGCGTAAAATCGGGGTAATAAAAAGGCTTATTTTTGGTAAGTAAAGCAGTATTCGGTTTGGTAAAAACCACTGGTTCCTCTGGGCGTTCATTGCCCAATTCTTCAATGTGGGCTACATAATTTCTGCCAATGGCCAATATCTTCATAGTTTCTTGCGTTGTTCAAACTTCTAAATACTATAATTTGAAGGGAAAACACAAACAAAAAAGCGACAAGGGTAAAAATACCACTTGTCGCTCTAGACTTATATTCTAATTCTTTAGCAGGAGTTTAATATTTCATCCTGTTAATATTTAGCTCCACTAATATTTTGCTAAAGAGGTATCTATTTCATCGGCCCAGGCCAAAATACCTCCATCTAAGTTGTACAGGTTTTTGAAACCATATTTTTTCTCAAGTAATTCGATGGCATCAGCACTACGTTTACCACTACGGCAATGTAATACTACCTTTTTGTCTGAAGCAATTTTGTCTAATTGCGCTTCAATTTCTCCCAAAGGAATCAACTCAGCATTGATGTTGGCAATTTCGTATTCGTAGCCTTCACGCACATCAATCACTTGAATATCTTCCTGCTTCTCGATCAAGTCCTTAAGCTCTTGTACGCTTACGCTCTTCACATCTCTCTGCTTTTCGCCTTTGGGTACAATGCCACAGAAATGATCGTAATCAATCAACTCAGTGATGGTTGGGTTTTTACCATTTAATGGGTTGTTTTCATCCCGATAAATTTTCAACGTACGGGTTTCAAAAGCAGCTGCATCATACAAGAACAAACGCCCCGAAAGTGGTTCTCCTACTCCTGTGATTACTTTGATCACTTCGTTGGCTTGTAAACTTCCCATAATACCAGGTAGTACTCCAATTACGCCACCTTCTGAACAACTAGGTACCAAGCCTGGAGGCGGTGGAGTTGGGTATAAGTCCCGGTAGTTTGGCCCCAATACGCCTTCTTTGTTGGTATAGTTAAATACCGAAAGCTGGCCCTCAAAACGGAAAATAGACGCATATACATTGGGTTTACCCAGCAATACACAAGCGTCGTTTACCAAATAACGGGTAGGGAAATTATCGGTACCATCGGCTACCAAATCATAATCCTTTACAATATCTAAGGCATTGTGTGAAGTCAACGGCTCGTTGTGTACCACAAAGTTGATGTGTGGATTGAGGCCTTCTAAACGCTTTTTGGCTGCTTCTACTTTAGGGGTGCCTACATCATCTACCGAGAAAAGCACCTGACGCTGTAAATTAGAATCATCTACCACGTCAAAATCCACGATACCAATTGTGCCTACTCCAGCCGCAGTTAAATACAATAGCAATGGGCTGCCTAAACCGCCTGAACCTACCACCAATACTTTGGCTGCTTTGAGTTTGCGTTGTCCTTCTATGTTAAACTCGGGTATAATCAAATGGCGACTATACCGTTCTAATTCTTTTTTACTAAAAGTGATATTTTCCATGTTCATTTAGAGTTCTGGTTTCAGGTAGCCTCCTACCCGATAACTTTACAGAATATGATTGATTAAAGGCTACCTCCCGCAATGGCAGGTACAATACTAATGACTGAATCGTCTTTTACTTCAGTAGCTTCATTTTGCAAAGCCTTGATGTCTTCGTCTCCGATGTATACCCTTACAAAATTACGCAACTTGCCATTTTCGTCCAGCAAATGTTGCTTGATGTCAGGATAAGTCTCGGTCAAGTTTTCAATCGTAGCGCCTACTGTGCTACCATTGCCTTCAAACGAAGCTTGATTTTGAGTAAACTTTCTCAACGGGGTTGGTATAATAATTTTTGCCATGTCTATTTTAGTTTTTTGAGTTCAATTTTTGGGATTTAAAACAATTTTAGTTCTAGTAGCCCTAAGACTGTATATGTGTTTTGATAATTAATAATGAAACATCAACAATCATCCAATGATCTCTTCTTCAAACACATTGGTTTCATTCAATTGCCACGACCTTACCCGCACACTTTTGCCACCTTTGACTGATACTATAATATAAGAAAAAAATGGTTGCGCGACCTTTAAATCATGTTCCGAAGGAATCGCTGGATGTTCTGGATGCGAGTGATATACTCCCAATAAAGTTGTGTCGTTTTCGAGTGCATACCTTTCAGCTTTCATATAATCTTTGGGGTGCACCTCAAACCTACGTCGTTGGTCACCCTCTTTGCTATTGGGTACTTCCACGGCTTGTTCAATAAACCGTATGGTGTCATCCTCCTTTCCGTAGAAAAACCCCACACATTCGTTTGGGTAGGTTGCCTCGGCGTGCTTTTGCATAAGCTCCAGGGCCTCTTGATTGATATCTAGTTTTTTCATTGTTAAAAGTCAATAGTCAACTGTCCACTGTCCACCGCCAACTAATCACTACCAAAAAGGTGGCAGTAGACTATGGACGGTGGTCGGTGGACTAACTTCTAATTATCAAATATGTTATTCAAAACTTCACTGTATTTATCGGCGCTATCGGCAAATACCGTTACTACCACGCCTTCTTCCAGCGTATCAGCCACTTGCATGGCTCCTACCAAATTGGCCGCTGCCGAAGGACTAATGAGTAAGCCTTCTTTTTGAGCCACTTCTTTTACCATATCATAAGCATCAAAGGTGCTCACTTCCAGGTTTTTATCGGCCAAACTGGGATCATAAAACTTAGGGACAATGGCAGTTTCCATATGTTTCCACCCTTCTAGCCCGTGCATGGGAGAATCAGGTTGAAAAGAGACTACTTCAATATTAGGGTTGATTGCTTTTAAGCCACGGCTCGTTCCCATAAAGGTTCCAGAGGTTCCTAAACCCGCTACAAAGTGGGTAACCCTGCCATTGGTTTGATAATAAATTTCTTGGGAGGTACGTTCGTAATGGGCTTTCCAGTTATTTTCATTCGCATATTGGTCGGCATAATAGTATTTACCAGGATTTTCGGCGTGTAAAGCTTTTGCTCGGATTTGGGCTCCGTCGGTGAGTTCAGTGGCGGGTGTATAAATGATTTCTACTCCGTGAGATCGTAAAATCATTTTTCTTTCTTTAGACGCATTTTCGGGTAAGCACAAGGCTACTTTAATCCCCAAAGCGGCCCCAACTGCTCCATAGGCAATGCCTGTATTGCCACTACTGGCATCTAGCAATGTTTTGCTTTTGTCTAGTTCGCCATTCAAAATGGCATGTTTGATAATATTGAAGGCTGGGCGAGCTTTTACGCTTCCTCCTAGTTGTTGCCATTCCAATTTGGCAAATATTTTTACTTTGGGGTTTGGATATACCCTGTCAAGCGGTACTAGCGGGGTATTTCCAATCAATTTTTCTACCTGCTTTAAGCGGGTTTCCAGGGCCGAGGGAGCAACGAGCGTCTGCATTTTAGTGTTCTTTTTTAATTAGAGTTATAAGAAAGTTTAATTATTAGGTAGAAGCCTATGGGCATAAAAAAAGCCTTTCCCGGTAGTTCTTAATGAACTCAGAGAAAGGCTTCAAGCGTATTGTTATCTATTATATCTAGATTATATCATGATTTGTCACCCTTCTCATTGGCATGCAACAGCATGCTACCGCCACACAACAACAACACGCTGCTGCACAAACCTGGGCGATATTTTTGATATGGTGTAACAAAATTTTTTCTAAGTAATTATTATTTCAATAATGTTTTTTAGCTATTGATTTTTTTGCTTGGCGCTAATGTACAAAAAGAACCTAAACAATCATTATAAAGTTTCAATTTTGCCCTGTTAAATTGGTGTTAAGACTCCTGAAGGGCGTTTTGTACAAATAATTCTTGTAAATATTCATTTAAAAACACTTTATCGGGGTCCATTTGTTGTCGAATATCCATAAATTTTTGCCAGTTTGGGTATAATTCGGCAAAATCGGCTTGTTTGAGCGTGTTCATTTTGCCATAATGCGGACGCCCCTTATACTTCCGAAAGATTTGTTCAATGGCATCGAAATAAGGCTTATACTCCATCCCTTTGTACATGTGTATCGCAATATAAGCCGAATCACGATCACTGGCAGGGCTAATCATAATATCATCGGCCTTTACCCAGCGACACTCAATCGGGAAATGCACCTTAAACTGATGCTCATGAATACAAGCCTCTATTTCTTTGATTACATTGATAAAAGACTCTTGAGGAATGTTGTATTCCATTTCATAAAAACGAACCAGGCGTTGGGTGGCAAATATCAGGTGACTATGATTAATGTAGGTACCTTTGGAAACGCCCCAGGCCGAAATCTTGCTAATACGTGGGGCTGTTTTTGGAAATGCTCTCGAAAACCTGCTCAAAGCTCCAAATACTCCGTTTTCCAGGACAACATCATTGAGTTTTTTAGCAAACCCCACGTTTTTGGGTGCTTCTGGGGTTTTGTTTACAAATTTGAGCTGTACCGTCTTGGTGTAAGGGAACCAATAAAACTCAAAATTGCGATTTTCTTGCTTATACTTTTCCAGATTAAGCAAGGTATCGTCTAAATCGGCCTTGGTCGACACATACTCCAGCTTAAAGGTAGGCACCAATCTTAATTTAATTTTGGTAATGATCCCCAGAGCGCCCAAGGATATTTGGGCCGCTTTGAAAACCTCACGATTAGTATGCTCCGAACAAACGATGGTTTCGCTCAGCCCATTTACAAAAGTAATCTCCAACATTTGAGTAGCCAAGGTGCCAAACTTTACTCCAGTACCGTGGGTACCCGTGCTGAGTGCTCCTGCAATGGACTGTACATTGATATCGCCCATGTTTTCCATGGCTAGCCCTTCGGCGTGCAGCAACTCCCCCAACAATTTCAATTTGGTACCTGCTTTTACTACTGCGGTGCAGTTAGCCTTATCCAGCGTTTCTATGCCTTGGTATTGATCCAACGATACCAATATGTAGTCAGTATTCACCAAAGATGTCCAGCTATGTCCTGAGCCAATCACGCGCACTTGTTGGTGGTTTTGGCGGGCTGTTTTTATAATTTCTACCACTTCTTCGTGCGAAGTAGGATAGCGAATAAATTTGGGATGAAACACCACGGTACCTCCCCAGTTTTTGACAGTTTTGGACATATCTTAGGCAATGATTAAGCAATAGTTTATTGTAATTTATCAAAAATTAAAGAAGATTACCGCTTTCAAACAAGAATTTTTTTCTGGTTTTATTCTTCTTTTGGATAGGATAAAATTGCCTAAGACCACCAAAATACATCATTCTACATTCTTTAGGTTGAGGCCGAAATGGATATCCTAGATTGGCGAGAAGCCGTTAAACAAATAGAGAGTGATATACACTTCTTTAACTTATTAATGAAATCATGAAAACGCTGGAAGATATACTTTATGAAGATCTTGTGAGAACACGAGAGCACTTTAAGAAATTGAAAGAAAAGCGAGAAAATAATCCGCAAGTAAGGCTATTAAAGCAAACCGTTGCAGACAGGCTTGATTTGCCAACGAATTCTGATACATTCACGATTATTGAGAAATTAAAGAGCTTGAGTGACAAAGAACGATCAGAAAAACTGAAGGGAATAATAACTTAATCCTAAAAAGGCCGCGAAATGACATCCTTATCAAATATGGTATAGTTGGGGTGATGTAGGCGTAAATCATCATTACTCAAAAAGAAGTAATCGTACCACCCCAAGGGATCAGGAGTATTGGATAGGTGAGATTTACAAAAAAAGGCTTTATGCTTATAAAATTAGCAAAAAACGCTAAATTGCTACTCATTTAAACATCACTACCAACAAAACCAATATGAATCCCTATAAACACGCCGAAATATCTGTACAAAAACGAGGAGGAAAAATAGAAGATTATTATTCTATTCATTCGTTTATGGACTCTACCAAAGAACTTTGCAGTGACAATCGCCACCGAATATTGCATAACCTATGGGGTATTCGCCGCGTAGTCATTCCTATTTTTGGGGCAGTCATTGTCAATAGTGATGGCAAGGAAGTAAACGTCAAAGACCTTTGTGAGCAAGACCACGTACTGCCCGATTATCGCAATAAGTTTATTCCCAATCTTAGTGATTTTACCAGTGCCATTTCCGATGATGATGCCGACCTCCAACGATTTGACGTGGTTATCAAACAATATCAAGATGATGCCGAGGTTTGTCAACTGTTGCTCTCTCCCCTGGCCATTACTGGGCAACTCAAGTCTTTGCTCATTACCCACAATTCTTGGTTTTTGAACGAAATATTGCCACAAGTCCTCAAACGCCGCCCTCTCATCCAAAACTTTGGAATTACCCCAGAAATGCTCTTTGCTCGTATGGAGTTTCGCCTTTGGATGAACAATGGACAGGTAGTTCCAGAGGGTATGCACAATAACTTGCGAGTAGGGTTTAGAGATTAAACTAGACTAAATCCCAGATCAAGGTTTATTATTGAAAAACAAGTATTTCAATTTCTAACTCATCACATTTTCTAAAAACTTACTTATGGAAACAAAAAAATTTGGCGTACACAAAATTTGGTTTTTCTATACCGACGAATGGTACGTTACCGATAATAATTTGGCTACCTGTGTGGACACATACGATACGTTGGAAGAGGCCGAAGAAGCTAAAAAAAAGCTGGATATTCAGTCTTTGAAGGATATGAATAGCGAAGATTATGTCCGAGATTTGATGGGCTTTATGGAGGAGCAAAAACAAGACCCAGCGCAACAATCAACCGTAGAACACCTGATTGAGTATGCCCGATCAATAGGTTGGGAGGAATTCATCAAAGTCAATGAATATACGTTTACCGGACAAGATGGCAAGGAGGTAACCCATACTTATTATGAGTTGGGAATACCCAATGACGCTACCGATGAGCAATTGTGGGAAATCATCCAAATAACGCAGGCATACTTTCACCGAATTGTGACTTACCAAGATGTCAAGAAATGCACTTATGTACAATTTAACCCTAATTTTTGGGAAGAAAAAGTGCTGGACATTATGGAACAACAAAGCTTAGTTGGTCCTAAAACTACAATGCAGGAGTACTTTTGGTATCACCCTGAAGAAGAAAATCTAAAATATCTGATGTATAATGCCGAAGATGGCACCTCCTCTGCTCGGCATATGGACCCAAACGAAGCCCAAAATGCCGCAATGAAGGTTGTCATACACTATCTTAATATGTTTCCAGAGAGTTTTCTTTTGGGCAAATCTTCCATTACGGAGTTGTCAGAGTCGGTGGTATTGCTCAAAAACTACTTGCAAAATTGCCAAACCATTGGGCTTGATACTTTGGGCAAAAAACTCAAGTTCTCAAAAACACAGTCTATAGATTTAGGAGAGTTTAAAGGCTTGCTAGAGCTCTTAAAAGTAAAACCATTTGAAGTGGAAGAAGTAGTTGTTGAGATCAACGGTGAGGAGGTACAAGAAGTAATGGTGGATTATGGTACGCTTTGATACATTGCCTACAAACAAAGCCACTCGAAAGCTGGAGGCGTTTTATCACAAAATAAGCATGGTTCTCAAAAGTGGTTCCAGCATCTTTGGTTTCCTTTCAGTAAGACCAAAGGCAGGAGGAATTCAAAGTTGTATTTACTTTCATGTCATCAAATATAATTACTCAAAGGTCAGTAGTCTACTCTCTCGAGTAGGCTATTTTTTATGTCTAATCCTAGCTTGTTTCAATTGCTAAAAAAAATAGCAAAATTTATGTTTAAAAATTTGGCAATAGTTTGAAAATGCTATTATATTTGTCATAACAAAAGCATTAACGCTCATATAATTAGCATATACCCAACAAACTCCTTTAAAAAATCGCATATCATGGACAGTTTAGGAATAGATAATAACACCAGAGAAATTGTTTGGAAGATTACTCCCAAACCTAAAAAAGTGACGAAAAAAGCGACTGCTCCAAAAACCAAAGCAGTGTCTACCCAAAGTTCAACTAACAAAGAACCTGAACTCAAAGAAATGGTCAGTAGCCAAATCCAGCAATTGTCCAGTGTTTTGTTTGAGAAGCTTCAGGGGTTGGAACAGGAAGTAAAAAAACTAAGAGCGACCAATGTTGCGCTCGAGAATCGGGTAGTTGCTCAAAACAACATCGATACTTATACCAACGACATGGTTTTTCAGCCTTGGTATCTCTAATAAAATATCAAAACGAAACTTTTTCAAAGTCTCAATATTGCCATCCTAAAAAAGTTTACATTAAACTTTGACAGACCAAGCAGGGAAGCATGTTTTTGCTCTCCCTGCTTTTTTTGTATCTTTATGTAAATTAAACCCAGGATGAATTTATTCACTTACAATTAATAAAACCACTAAAAAATGCTTTACGGAATCATATATGGAGTAACACTAATTGTTTTAGGCATTTTAGCCGCTCCTTCTTTGCTTTTATCAAGACGACCAGATGCTAAAGAAACTTTAGATAAGATAGCTCCTTATCAAGGTTGGATTGGCTTGATCTTTTGTTTTTGGGGCTTGTGGGGGGTAATCCGCACTATTTTAAGAATTGGTCTCCTCAAATACCACGCGTTATGGTGGGCCACTTCACTGGCAGGTGGGCTACTGGAAGCAGCATTAGGTTTTTTGTTGGGTTATGCACTCATAAATAAATTGGTATTATCCAATAGCGATGAAGCTAAAGAGAAAGGTCAGCAGCTTTTAGAGAAACTGAGACCTATGCAAACTACCCTCGGTATGATTAGTATCGGGCTTGGTGTTTGGCTTATCATTACTCGCCTTTTCTTGTATTAGACAAGTAACAAAATATTATTTTATCATAAGGAGGCAGCACAAAAGTGCTGCTTTTTTACTTTCTATCCTTTTGGATTTAATCTTTTAGATTTGGCTTTTTTTGATATACGCCCTCTGCTGGCAGAATTGGTTTGTCCTAAAGAAGGTTTAATTCTGTATTGTTTATTGCCAAATAGCCCTATAAACAAACCAACTCTATACGACCAGCTCAAGAGCGAAACGGGCTATCAATTAAAAGACAAGCCGAATACAAAAAGGGAGTAGTCTATAGCGCCTGATAGCCATTGGTCTTTAGCTTACCCGATAAATCGCATGCGCGTCAACCTTAGCTAAGAATATCCAAATAAAACCAAGGTATAAACCTTTGTTAATGAGATTTTTATCCTGAAAAACAAGGACTTAAATTTCGCCTTAGTTTATTGGCGTTAAGAAATTTGCGAAATGGAGCCGCGAAAACTGATCACTGAACGAGGTACGAGTGAATGTTTGATCAGTTTCGGCGTAATGGAACAAATTTTAGCACAAGAAACTACA
>DMXI01000226.1 GCA_003483885.1 Microscillaceae bacterium | reverse complement strand
CGCATAAACACCTTTCCGTTTTTGGTATTGCGGCTTTCGTAGGTACTAAATACGTGTGCCACATTGCCAAAACGCTCTACTCGGCGGCCAATTTCGCTCTCAAAAAAACCGTTGCCTACCAAGTAAGGCCCCGAACGGGAAATATAGCCCTCAGGGGTCATGGTAGTCATTACTTGTTGGCCGTTAGGGCGGGTGCTAATGGCTTGCATGCGGGCATTTTTGCGCATCAGTGATCTAAAACGACCCCAGTTGCGCTGCTGACCTTTAGGTCCCGAAATAACATCGTACAAGGCCTTGATAAAGCCATCAATCGTTTTGACATCGGCATCACGGGCTTTATAAGATACCTTAGATGCCGTATTTTTGGGAAAAGTAGGAGGGCTGGCTTGGCCAAACTTGATATGGGCCACATCTATTTTGCCATTTTTACGTTGAGTGATTTTCACCAAGTTATCATACACCTTTTCGTCCATGTTTTTGTAGCGATCTTCTGCCAACAAACGATTGAGTAAGGCGGGTACCGTATTGGAATGCCCGACAACCAAAGTAGTTTTACCTTGGTGCTTTTGCAATACCTGGGCTAAAAATTCAGCATCACGATGATCATAGTTTTGCACTTCTAGTTTGTTGGCCTCCGCTACTGGGCGTCCAGTTTCCATGGTACGGGTGGTTTTGGTAGAGTATACTGCTGCGATTTTGTCTTTTTTTAACAACTTTTTGAGCGCTTGAGCCCGTGCCTTGCCTTCTGCGGTTAATTGAGGATCACGTGATTTACTTTGGGCCTTTTCGGCGTGACGTACCAAATAAATTGTGGTTTGAGCCTGAGCAATCACCCAACCCATCGTCAAGAGTAATACTAGTATTGATTTTCTCATATATGATATTTTCTGTTTTGTTAGTATCTTGGTCCATTCCTAGCTTGCCGAAGAACCAACTAATGGAAGCTCACCAAAGGTAATCTATTAGCTTATAAAGTACACAAATTCAATTTAAAGACTTCTCTGCAAATCTATCTTATCAAAACTTGCTTTTTTAACCTCTGGCTCAGTCTTGACTAAGCGAATTAATGATTATCCTTTGATGTTTTTTCTGGTTTTTCCTATTTTACTCCCCAATCAGAAACTCAATCCAACAGTGCAAATATGAAAGCCTCAGACCAATGCTCTTTTCCTCCCTAATTCTCTCTAAAAACTACGAAATCTCTATTTCAAACTAAATAAATAACTCCGAATAAATAAACTAAAAACTATGGACAGCCAACTGGTGTCCGTGGACTAAAAAACTAACTATGTCCCAACTCGCTCAACGTCTTATTGCCGAATGCAAACGTACCAAAAGTACATTTTTAGATTTAGGAAACTGTGACCTTAATGAATGGCCTGAAGAATTATTTGATTGTGTGTGGCTGGAAGAATTAAATTTTGGGGAATGGTTTTGGCCGAAGAATGGAAAAACATACATTAGAACAGGTAATAAAAGTAAGAAAAATTTGTTTCGATATATCCCTAATGGCTTGAGGGAATTATCAAGCTTAAGGAGCCTTCATTTAGGGGAACATACAATTAATTGGCCAGAATCTTATGTTGGTGTGTTTGAAAGCATTACTACACTCGAGATACTGGACTTGAGCAATAGTCTAATAAAAGATATTAGCTTTTTAGCCCCACTTACAAATTTGAAAAGGCTAGATTTAGGTACAAACTTTATAGATGATATAGGTGAGCTAGTATCACTTACAAAACTACAATATTTGAATGTGAGTGGAAATAAAATTTCCAAGATTGATTCTATCTTTTCATTTAATGATATAATATTTTTAGATCTTAGTCATAATCAAGTTAGTGATATAAGTTTTCTAGCTCCACTGAAAAACTTAAAAGTCTTGAGGTTAAATAGAAATCAAGTTAGGGATATTCGTATTCTTTCTAAGTTAACTGACTTACAAGACCTTTATCTGAGTTATAACCAAATCAACGATTATAGTTTTCTTTCTTCTCTTAAAGGTTTACAAAGCCTATATTTAAGTTCAAATCAAATTAATGATATTGATTTTCTTTCGGATTTAATAGGTTTAAGAAGGCTTGATTTGAGTTATAATGAAATCGGGGATATTCACACTCTTAACTCTTTAAAGTATTTACAAAGTCTTGATTTGAGTTCAAATCAAATTAGCGACATTAGTGTGCTTTCTGCATTGACAAATTTACAAAGCCTTTATCTGAGTTTGAATCAAATTAATGATATTAGTGTACTTTCTTTTTTAAAACGTTTACAAAGTCTTGATCTTAGTTCAAATCAAATCAAAGATATTAGTTCTTTCCCGCCTTTAAAAGATTTACAAAGCCTTTATTTAAAAAGTAATCAAATCAAGGATTTAACCCCTTTAAACTACTTAGTTCAACGGGGTGTTATCGTCAATTTAGATGAGTATGGAGGGAAAGGGATTAGTATACACGGAAATCCTGTAGAAACTCCTCCAATAGAGATTATTAAAGATGGGCACGAAGCATTATTAAGTTATTTTCAGCAGCTTAAGAAACAGGAGAAGGTTTCCATTTACGAAGCCAAAATGCTTATTGTTGGAGAGCCAGGGGCAGGTAAAACTACTCTACTTAATAAATTATTGGATGAAGATTATGAAGTACCTAATAAAAATGAGAAATCTACTATAGGCATTACTGTGGAAGAAGGATGGGCGTTTCCTTATGTAAATAATCAAGAAGTTAATTTCAAAGCCAATTTATGGGACTTTGGTGGACAAGAAATACAGTATATGTTACATCAGTTTTTTCTCACTCCTCGTTCGCTTTATGTGCTCTTGGCAGATGATCGTAAACAGAATACTAACTTTCCTTATTGGTTTCATATTATTCAGATGCTGGGTAAAGGAGAAGATCAGACACAAAGTCCAGTGTTGGTAGTATTAAATGAAAATAATCATGTTTCTATTACTAATTTTGACTTGTTTCTATACCGCAGGCAGTATAAAGAACTGAATATTAAGCTTCAAGAAGTGGATTTTTCAGAAAACGATGAGCGCTTCTTTTCATTGATTAATCAGATTCAGCAAATGCTCAGTGACTTGCCTCATATTGGTAAAGCACAGCTTCCTGCTAATTGGGTAGAAATTAGAAAAGAGTTACAGAATCGTGAAGAAAGTTATATTAGCTTTGATCAATATGCCGAAATTTGTAAAAGACACCAAATTACCAAACAAGTAGATCAATTAGTCTTGAGCCGGTTTTTACATGACTTAGGCGTTGTTTTGCATTTCCAGCAAGATGCAGGTGATTTACGTAACCTTATTATTCTTAAGCCTGAATGGGCGGTAGACGCTATTTATAGTATTCTCACAAATACTGAGGTTGTTAAAAACAAAGGTCGTTTTATTCAACATTTTGTTTTTAAGATTTGGGAGAGTCAAGGGTATGGCTTTTTGGAGCAAGGTTATCTTTTAGCTTTGATGAAAAAAGATGTATTTGAGATTTGTTTTCCTACTCGTAAATCAGGTGAGTTTATCACGCCTTTATTATTACCTAATCAAGAAGCCCAATACCCTTGGGGGCATTATTATGCTTTGCGTTTTCGTTATCAATATGCCTTTATGCCACCAGGTATTTTAACCCGCCTCATTGTGCGTCAAAGCGAATATATTATTACTCATCAGGGCGAAGAAATGGTATGGAAAGAGGGTGTATATTTAAGAAAAAATGGGTGTCAAATCCAAATTGTAGAGCGGGAAACTAGAGAAGAAGGCTCCAAGGTGATTGATATTTCGGTGATTGGGGGAGACAATCATGATCGTAAATATGTTTTAAGCTCTATCCGCAACGAAATAAACGATATTCATCGCAAATCGTTTCCTAATCTTAAATCTTTAGAGAAAGTGCCGTGTATTTGCGGAGAGTGTGCCTACCGGGTAAAGGAGGGCAAGGAACCGTATTACCACGATTTTGATGTATTACTGAATTTTCAGCGCAAAGGTAAAATGCAACGATCTTGTGATCGTAGTACGGATGATGTTTACATCCACGCCTTACTAGAGGGTGTCTATAACAATGAAGAATGGCAACGGAAAGAGGTGTCTAGAATGATACATTGATGGAGGGTTTTCTGGTGGTATAGGTGTCTATTCTATCGAATTTGTCGAGGTAACTTTAAACAGGCATCTCAATAAGTTCGGTATGACAGGACCCAAATGTTGAGTGTTTTGCGTAAACACCTCATTACTAGCTTTTACATATAATAAAATGGGAATGATAAAAACAACTCTTCTAACCAAACAAATTCTTCCCGAATGATGTAAGTTAATTGCTAAGTTGGTATACACGCCCGCTTTGTTCTGAAAAGATGTACCACCACGAAAAGTAAACTGCAAATATGAAAATAACCAACGGGAAAATCTTAATTTTCTTTGGCATCATTCACCCTCTTTTAGGCGTTTCTCCTTTTGCCTTTGGGAAACAATTTCAGGGCTTTGCCAAGCAATTCTTCTTTAAAATAAGCGAAGGTCTTTTTGAATTTCCATTGCTAAATGGAACGATGAATTACGAAAACTTTGCAGCATTTTGGTTTTTTTATTTTGGGTTATTACTTATTCCTATTGGGGTTTTAGTCCACTATGTAGAAACAACCACTCATCAATTGCCCAAAAACTTTATCTGGGCTTATTTGATCGTAGTACTGGTAGGCGTATTTATGATCCCTTTTTCGGGAATGACTTTTTTGATGCTGCCTCATGCCATTTATATGTTGGTGCAAAAAAATAAGCAGACCAGACAAGAGGTGGAGAGTGGCTAACGAATAGTTGCGTATTGTGATTGAAAAAGGGATAAGAATAAGAGACAAATAATGTATTTTGCGGGTAATGGTTAATAATGAAGTCATCTCGACTTCCATCACCAAATGCTATTATCAAACTACTTATGAAAATCATCGGACTTTTATTGGGGAGCCTGCTTTCACTCGCTTCCCTGGCGCAAAAAACACTTACTCCTCAACAAATACAGCAAGATTATCAAGTCTTTAAAAACATCCTTACTCAAGGACACCCCAGTTTGTACGTTTTTACCTCCAGGGCAGATTGGGAGCAACTGTTCCAACAATTTGAGCAGGAAGAAATCAAGACGCTGAAAACGGCTCCAGATTTGTTCCGCGCCTTGAGCAAGCTAGCCGATCGGGTCAAAGATGGGCATTTTCGGGTGCAACATCCGGTCATGAAGAAAGTACCACCCCTGTTTCCGATACTGGTAAAAATTATTGATAAAAAACTATATGTCGATACCGATGATTTTGGTATTCCGGTAGGGTCAACCATTGTGTCAGTGAACAAGATAAACGATCAGGAATTGCTGCAACGCCTCCTGAAGTATCCTACATCGGATGGATATAATCTCACCAAAAAATACCGCCAAATAGAAAACGAGTTTGGGATTTTGTGTTTGTATGAGTTGGGTTATCAAAAGGAATTTAAAGTCACTTATCAAACACCCGATGGAACCCGCAAAACCCAAACAGTTCCAAGCCAAAGCTTCCAAAGCATTGGACAAAGGTTTCCAAAGAAAAATTCCTGGTTTAAAGAATATTGCCATTTATCGGCTAAAAATCGCCCCAAAGACCCCCGTATGCCCTATGTATATTTTATGCCCAATACCAAAACTGCGGTACTTACCGTCAATTCATTTGCGCTAGACCCCAAGGCTTTCAAAAGCCAATTGGTAAGCATCCAAAAGCAAATCAGGAAGAAGAAAGCCAAAAACCTGGTAATAGATGTACGACAAAACGATGGAGGGTATCGAGCCAATGCGATTGCCTTATTGACCTACATTTTGCCCAAGCCTTTCAAACAACGAATTTCAGAAAATATCATTACCCAAACATTGCCTGAATCGCAGTATATCGCACATACTATGTCAGACTACGATAAGTTTGTAAAAATGTACTTTGGCCCTGCCAAAAAGCTAGACCAACGTTGGGTACTTACTGTAGATCGAGCCGAGCCTATGATGCAGCCACAAAAAAAACGTTTCAAGGGCAAAGTGTATGTTTTGATTGGAGGCAAAACCTTTTCGGCAGGCGTAGCTTTTGCGCTGAGTGCCAAAAACGACGCTAATGTTCAGCTGATTGGAGAAGAAACAGGAGGTGGCTATTACTTGCATACTGGGCAGTATCCTGTACTGTATAAATTGCCCAATTCCAGGATTTGGGTAAACATGTCAATGGTACAGGTAAACAAATTTGTAAAAGATAAAACGGCCCCTCTGGGGAAGGGAGTATTGCCCGATCATGCCATAGAACTAACGCCCGAGGATTTGATCAAAAGCAAGGACACTCAGTTAAATTATACACTTCAGCTAATTGAGAAGAAAAAGTAAATAAAAGACTACTCCTTTGGATCAAACATAGATCAACTGCTTTTTTGAGGATAAAATTGATGAATGTTTTATATTCGTAAGCTGATCATCGCAGGAAGTAATGGAGTTTAAAGAACAAGTAATACAGTATAAAGAAAAAATCGTTTTTATAAGGCTGTCTATGCCCTTTTTTGACCGCACCTTGAAGCATTATGTAGAAGACGAGGCCTGTTTTATGTTTGTCAACAAAGGAGAAGTAGGCGTACGGTCGCAAGAAGATTATTTCAAGCTCAACCGCAACAAAGCCATGTTGGCCAAGTGCCTCAATTACTTCTTTGAACCCAGTGATGACCCTAGTAAATGCGATGAGGGAATTGAATCGGTAGGCGTATTTTTATATCCTTCGCTGGTGAAAGATTTATTTGAATTTGACCTTTCTGCTTCCAATTACACTGTTGATTTTAACCTCAAACAAATAGAGGTAGATAAACTACTGGATCATTATCGTGAAAGCATTGGGATTTTGCTGGATAATCCTGAACTAGCCGATGAAAGTATGATCAGAACCAAACTAAAGGAATTTGTTTTGTTGATGTCCAAATCGCAACAGGCGCCTTCTGAATTAGATTTTTTAGCGGCACTTTTCAAACCCAATGAGGTAGCTTTTAAAACTACCATCCAGCATAATTTATACGCCAACTTATCATTGGAAGAGCTCGCCCAGCTCTGTCACCTGAGCCTTTCCTCCTTTAAGCGAAAGTTTAAAGAAGTATTTGACGAAAGCCCCAAAAAATACATTGCCCGCAAAAAAGTAGAAAGAGCCGCCGAATTGTTAAAGTCAAAAGAATTGCGGATTTCAGACGTAGCCTACGACGTGGGCTTTGATTCTTTGTCTACTTTTAACCGAAATTTCAACAGTATTTACGGCAAATCCCCTTCAGAATATCGAGTGAGCTAAAATGACATGTCTTTGGACTAAAACGAGATAATCGTCTCTGAGCTTTTCAAGACCTTTGTTTTAAATAAAAAAACAAGGAAATGAAAAATTCAAAAGTCTTAAAAGGATTCTTAATTCTCTCAGGTTTACTACTCACCTTTATAGGAGGTGCTACCCTTTTTATGCCAGTGGCGATGAAAGCCAGCGCTGGAATCAATATTGCCGGAAATATTAGTGTGATCAACGACACCAGAGCCTCCAGTGCATTGTTGATGGTAGCCGCTTTATTGATTATCTCGGGAGCCTTCTCGAGAAAGCTCGCTTTTACCTCCTCTTTACTTTCAGTCATTCTTTTCCTCTCCATTGGTGTGGGCCGAATCATCAGCATTGTGAGCGATGGTATGCCAGTAGATGGGTTGGTAAAGGCCACTGGTTTAGAGCTAGTTCTGGGAATTACAGGAGCCATTTTATTCAAAGTTTATCAAGACAAACAATCATTTAGTCACTAAAATCAACTTCATCTTAAAAAAACAACAATATGAACAAGACAATCATGATCACTGGAGCCAATGCCGGCATTGGCAAGGATACCGCCCGACAGTTAGCATTGATCAAAGGCACCAAAAAGATTTATCTGGCTTGTAGAAACCCTACAAAGGCCCAAGCTGCCAAAACGTTTTTGGAAGAAAAAACCGGGAAAAACATCTTTGAAATCATCATTATGGATGTTTCTAAACCAGAGCCGGTAAGAGATGCGGTAGCCAGCCTGACTGAACCTATCGATGCTTTGATTATGAACGCTGGCGGAACGGGCAAGGACCCTGAAAAGAAAACCAAAGACGGGGTGACAAATATGACGGCAAGTAACTTACTGGGACACGTAGTACTGGTAGATGAGTTGCTAAAAGCAAAAAAACTGAAGAATGTAGCCTTGTTTGCCAGTTCTGAAGCGGCACGAGGTATTAAAAAAATGGGTATGAAACGCCCCGACTTGAAAACCTCATCGGTGGATGAATTTGCCTCTGTTTTTGATGGCACCGCTTATGGGAAAAAGTTTGATCCTATGGAGGTATATGGGGCGGTAAAATACGGCGGAACACTGTGGATGTCGTCTATGGCCAGAAAATACCTCGAAATTAAATTCATTAGCATGAGTCCAGGGGGTACCCGAGGTACCGAGGGCTTTGACGACATGCCATTCTTGCAACGTTTTATGTTTAAATACATCGGAATGCCCATTGTGATGCCTTTAATGGGGATGTCGCATAGTTTAGAAAAAGGTGCCAAGCGATTTGTGGAAGGCATCAACAACGACGCTTTCAAGAGTGGAGTCTTTTATGCCAGCAAAAAGAATGTACTTACCGGACCATTGGTAGACCAAAGCAAAATTTTTCAAGACTTAACCAACGAAGCCTACCAAGACAACGCGAGTGAGGCCATTCATCGGTTTATCAAATAATGGTGTAAAGCTAAGCCTGGCAGGTTTTGAGAATCTGTCAGGCTTTAATCACTTGAAAAATAGCCCGTAATTTTGTATCCTGACTGAAACTAAAACTTCTTTGCGGAATGATTCAAGAAGTACTCCATAGCCGTGACGGGAAATATGAGCGAAATGCCTGGGTAATGTCTACCGAAGGTTCGCCTTCTGGACGATTAATGATCTTTTTGGATGGTGAATTCTACGTAGATCGTATGAATATCTCAACGCTTTTGGCAGAACTGGGGGAGGAATATAGTCCTTTTACGGGTGTTTTTATCTCGAACTTCGATTCAGAAGCCAGACATTATGATTACATCTGCAATTCGGAGTATGCGAGGTTTGTAGCCGAAGATGTACTTGTTTGGGTTCAGGAGCGCTATCCAAGTGTGCAACTCACCAATTCATTGATAGGTGGCCTGAGCCTTTCGGGGCTGCAAAGTGCTTACATTGCTTGCAATTATCCAGAAGTATTCAATCGCGCTTTGTGTCAATCACCTTCTTTTTGGTGGGAGCAAGAGTGGTTTTTGAGAAATATCAACCCCGATAAAATCAAAAACAGCCAATTTTGGGTCAGTGTAGGAGATCAGGAAAAAGACACAAATGTTTTACATCCACCCACCAATTTATTTCAGGAAATTGATCAAGTAACCGCAGTAGAACACGTGGTTGAGCTTCTGAGAAATCGTCAGATCGAGGTGAATTATCATCCTTATGTTGGTGGACACAATGTGGGGGGCTGGAAAACAGAGCTTAAAGAGGCATTAAGTTGGTTGCTTAAATAATTCCATATTATAGAAGTGTTTTGCCTGAGAAGCTTGGGGGAGTTTCAACAAAAATTGTATCTTCAAAACTCTAGGTACAAGCCTTTTTGCTCTTATGAATCAAAGTGCCCCCATCATCAATGCCCTCATTGCCTACGGAACGTGTCAGGCTTTTTTTATTGCGGTGGTGTTGTTAAGGTCACCTCAAAAAACACTATTTAAACAATTATTTGCTGCGTTATTGATTGTAGAGGGCATCATTCTCTTTGAACGATTATTAGTTGAGACAGCCTTAATCAATTCAGTGCCGCATTTGTTGGGAGTGGCGTACCCTATCAGTTTTCTAAAACCACCCCTGATGTGGTTTATGGCTTTGGCCATTACTGTCAAGGGCTTTCAAGTTTCTCGAAAAAACTACCTGCACTTTATTCCTTTTGGCCTCATGCTACTCTTAAACCTGCCTTTTTATTTTTTGAGTGGTGCCGAAAAGTTGGTCAACGTCAAGGCTTTTATGGAGGAAATTCCGTCGTATCGGAGCTTTATGTTCTATTTTAGCCTCAGCTTTTTTGGGTATATCGGGATTTACATTTTCTGGAGTATCCAAAAACTGAATCATTTGCGAAAACATGTAAAGAATCATGGATTGGCCAATTGGTTCCGAGCGATGTTGATAGGGTATTCGGCATTTTTGTTATTACACTTGCTCTACTTTGTAGTACAACCGCTTTGGCAATTAAACTGGGCCTTTATCAATCAAATTAGCTTGTTGGCGATGACGTTTATTATTCAGGCCATTGCTTTTAAACTGTTTGATCAGTCTACCTTGATGAATGCCAAAACTCCAGACTTAGGTGATTTAGAAGTCAGAAAGGCCAAAGAAGAATTAATTTTAAAGGCATTAGATGAAGACAAAGTTTATTTGGATGACACTCTGACGTTGCAAAAGTTTGCAAAGGCGATTGCATTGCCTTCTGCGGAAGTGACGGAGTTGGTCAATCAAAAATTTAATTGTTCCTTCAAAAAGCTCATTAGCCAATATAGGCTGAATGAAGCCAAGCACCAGATAGAAAAAAATAACGACCCCAAGGTAAAACTCATAGACATTGCTTTTCAGGTAGGCTTTACCAACAAGGTTTCATTTTATAGAGCCTTTAAAGAGTTTGAAGGGGTTTCGCCTTCTGAATACCTCGAGAAGATTAAAAAAACAGGAAATCTGTAAAAAATGAGGTTACAAAACTGCTTTGTAACCTCATTTTGAGGGTGTTTTCATAATTATGCAGCGTTCTATCAAACGTAATGTGTAATGATGAAATACGCTGGATCAATTGAAATTAATAAACCCATTGACTTGGTTACCCGCTTGTTTGCCGACCCCAACAGCCTCAAAGAATACCAAGATGGCTTTGTAAAAAAAGAACTCCAAAGTGGGCAAGCCGGGGAAGAGGGAGCAGTATCTAAAATGTATTACCAATATGGCAAACGAGCGATGGTACTCACCGAAACCGTGGTAGCCAATAATCTTCCTGCATCGTTTGAGGCTTTCTACCACCACAAACACATGGACAATACCATGAAGTGTACATTTACTGCATTGGGAGAGCGTAAAACGAGGTATGAGTATGCCTATGAATACACTCGACTCAATTGGGTGATGCCTCGCCTTATAGCGATTTTGTTTCCGAGCGTGTATCGCAAACAAGGCGACAAATGGATGCAACAATTCAAGGATTTTGTAGAAAGACAATCAAATTCAAAAGAATAAAACTATGTGGGAAGAAAAACTAAAAGTGTATGATGCACTCATTGCCAAATGTGACCGCT
>DMXI01000330.1 GCA_003483885.1 Microscillaceae bacterium | reverse complement strand
AATTCTTCAATAAAATTCTTCTTCATCTTTGTTTTAACTATATCGTTTTACCTTTCGAGCCGCGGGTTTGGTGGGGTACTCCCGTAGGCTACACAATTGAATTTGAGGCCGTAAAGTTAAATGAAACTCAGGGAAAATTAAATGAAAAATTAAAAATGTGTGGTGAAAAGTTAGCGCGAAGCGAGTAGAGGAACAAGGATCAGGGAACAAGAGCGTTTACTAAGTGAAAAACTAAAAGTGAATAGTGAAAAATGGCGCGAAGCGAAGAAAGGAGCAAGAGTAGCGCGAAGTGGATATAATTAATCAATTCACAATTGACTATCATATTTGCAAACTCAATAATTAATCATCGCATCGCGGAACCATTTAACCATAAGCGAAGCGTAACAATAGAACAATGTAACAATAGAAACAATCAAAACCGAATCTTTGCCTGAGGTAGCAAATCCCTTACTTTGTCCATTTCTTGTTTGCTCAAAGGATTATGATCCAATGACAAGTTGGCAAGTTTGGTGAGTTTGCCAATGCTCTCGGGAATGTATTGAATTTGATTGTGACTCAAGGTCAAAAACTCCATGTGCTGTAACTTGCCTATTTCAGAGGGCAATTGCTTGATTTTATTGAAACTCACGTCCAACCAGCGCATTTTACGCATATAAAATACTTCTCCTGGAATTTGGGTTAAACGGTTGCTTACCAGCGCAATGCGTTCCAGGTTTTCTAAATGGCGAAATGATCGGGGAAAACTCGTAAGGCGGTTGCCATCTAAATATACCCGTTTCAGAGTAGAGAGATGCCCCATTTCGGCGGGTAACTCTTCTAAGTTGTTAAAGGGTAAAAACAAAAATTTAAGACAAGGTAAATAACCCATGGCAGGAGGGATTTGGCTCAACTGTAGACGACTTAAATTGAGCTTTTCGGTATGGGCAAAAGGAGCCGTAAAACCGTTCTCAAGACAAAGCAGGGTGTGCTTTTCTTGTAACTCCTGATGCAGCGCGCGAGGAATACCATTACCTTTCATAAGCTCACAGGCCAACTGTTGATTCACTTCATCACTGCTTTGCAGTAATCGCCTGATTTTTTTTTCGTACTCCAGTTCAGTCATCAATTCCCCTTTTTTTGTTGAAACGTATTCCAATATAATAAAAAAGGGGAAAATTGACTTTATGCCAGCATTTCTTTCATTGCCTGAATGACCATAGGCCAACCTTTTTGCGATTCTTCAAATCGTTTCTGGGCCAGACCCACTCCTGTAAAATCCTGGATAATTTGGAGGGTCGTTCCTTCATTGCTTTCGCTGAGACTATAGGTAAGTTTGGCGTAGTTTTCAGGTACATCTTCCAACCCCATATGCGGGTCAAACATTGTTTGAGTAATAGTGCTACCCGCTTCATAAACAATCACTTCTCCCTTTACAAAAGTGATTGCTTCTCCAGCTTCTGTTTTGCCTTTCCATTCTACCAAATCACCTACCTTCCAAGTAGATACCACCTCGGAGCCAAACATATATTGTTGGGTCTTGGCTGGATTGGTCAATAAATCCCACACTTGGGCCTTGTTTGCTTTAAAATGAACAGTTTCGTTAATGATCATAAGATTGTCTTGTATTATTTTCTACAAAGCAAGTGTATCTTAAGTAATTGAGCGTACAACATCGGGATTTTTTCTAACGCGATTGGGAGCTACCCCATAACGGCGGCGAAAAGCATTGGAAAAGTGTTGGGGAGAGCTGTAGCCAATTTCATAGGCAATTTCTTTTACGGGCTTTTGGGTATCGAGCAAAAGCTGCTTGGCCCGACTCATGCGTTGGTGAAATACATACCCAAACACCGTAGTGTGAAACAGCTCTTTGAAGCCTTTTTTGAGCTTAAACTCATTGATGCCTACCAATCGGGAGAGTTCCACAATGGTAGGTGGATTTTCCATATTTTGCTGCAACAACTCTTTAGCTTCTAATAACTTCCGGTGATCAGTGGTAGATTGAATCACCGAGCGAGTAGGGGTGTTTTGGTACAAATCGGCTTGTATTACCAACAACTCCACACTTTTGGAAAGTAGAAACAAATCTTTCAAGGCATTGTCGTAAGGACAATGAATAATTTCCTGAATTACTTCTTGCATCTTGAGGTGGTTGGTTTGCCAATGGGGAGACAAAATCGTGTTTTCTTGTCGAATCACTTTTTCGGTAAATCGTTTGAGTACCTCGTTGCCACTTTGCCCAATTTTGATAAAAGCTTCAGGGGTAAAATTGATACCAAAAGTTTCTAAACACTCACTCTTATTGGTTACTTCCAACTCCAAGCCCTTGGTGTATAATAGATTGTTGTGGTGCCCTAGCAAGTCATACGAACTATCCAGCTGAGGGCAATAAAAGGAATAACCGCCCTGTAAGCCAAAATGCATCCGTATTCTCTCAGTATCACTATTAGCTATGAGCGTACCTGTGCCTTCATAAGCCATTACATTATGGCCAATCTCGATGCCTTCTATTTGCCAATATTGGGAGGTAGTTTTTGAGAGGTGGGTCATGTTATTTTTTGTGTTTCCAACTGGGTTATGCGTAAGAAGTGGCTTCCCTAAGTTTTTTACCAAAGTTAAAAAATCATCACAAAAAATAAACAAAGAAGGCATCCAAGGGTGTGGGTTTTACAATAAAAAGCAGGATAAATGAATACAATCACTTATCCTGCAAATTAACTAGGGCTGATTTATAACTTTTAAGACATTAGATCTTCCCCTGCTTCTTCAAGGCATCTAATTTGTCTTTGGCCATGGCAAAGCCAGGCTCAAGCTTCATGGCTTCTTTGTAGAGTTTTACGGCTTGTTTGATTTGGTTCTTCTTTTCGTGATAAACGCCTAACACATAGGTGATGTAAGCATTTTCAGGAAAAATGTTTTTTGCAAATGATTGAATTTCAATAGCTTTGGCCGGTTTTCCTTTGAGGTAATAATCCAGATAGGCAAGTTCTACCAGATCATCTGGGTTGATGAATACCCAATTATTGAATGTTGTTTTAATTTTTAGATATTTACTTTTGGCTTCTGCCACACCTTCTTTCTTTATAGTTTGCATAAACTCTCGGCTTGTTGGGGGAACTGATTTGCCCTGGAGCTTATAATTTTCTCTGAGGTATTCATAGACATCTACCGTAGGTTGTTGAGTACGACCAATGACATACTTAATCCCTTTTTCTGCTTCTGTGTAAGCCTTTTTTTTAGTCAACTCATCTACCAGGTTTAATATTTCTCCTAAATATAGATTCTTTGCTTTGCTGCTTCTAATAAATTGATCGAAGCCTTGGGTTTCCCAATCTTTTAAGCTGGTTTTTTGTACTATGAGCCCTTCCTTGGGTACCCACTTGTCGTATTCCATTGTACGGGCTACTTGCTGGGCAAATTTTTCACCTTTTAGTTTAGACACCACGTGCAAAGCCCCGTCAATTCCCGCTGAAATACCCGCAGTGGTGATTATTTTCCCATTATCTACAAAACGTACATTGCTGCGTACATTGATTTGAGGAAATTGAGATTGTAAATGTCCGATGGATTTATGATAGGTGGTGGCTGTTTTACCGTTGAGAAATCCTACTTCGGCCATAAAAAAAGCCCCAGTACACACTGTTAGCTGTAATTGGGTGTTGGGTACAACCTTTTTAATCCATTTTTTTACGTTTTGTTTCTTGGAAGTGGCTATATCTCCTCCTCCCACAAATACTACAATGTCAGGAGTGGGGGCGTTCTCTAATGTATAATCTGGTACTACTGTTAAAGAATGCATCGCTTTCATAGGTTGAGTGCTTTCGGCAACCGTATATACATTGTATCCTGCGGCGATAAAGACCTCCATAGGTCCGGCAAAGTCAAGTATTTCTACATTGCTTTGAAGAAAAATAGCAATGTCTTTAATGTTTTTTGAGGGTTGTCCAAAAGCCCAAAATGTTGACAATAGTAATAAACTAAGCGTGAATATTTTTCGCATGTTATTTCTCTGATTTAATGGTGGTTACTAATTTTTTAATGGCAGTATTATTAGGAAATTTCTTGGAGGCTTGCTGTATGAGACGCTTGGCTTCATTTTCTTTTTTTTGTTTGAGTAAGCAAATCGCCAATTGCTGGTACAATAACCAGCTGTTGGGGTAAGTATCCAGCCCCATTTTGAAGACTAACCTCGCTTCTTCATGATTTTCATTCACAGTGAGGTTTTGCCCCCTTACCACGATATCCTTATGCGTAAATAGCTTCCAGTTTGGATAAACTCTTTTTGCCTTTTGATAAAGGGCATATCCTGTTTTAGCCCCTTGGTTTCGCAATACGTTCAGAAAATCTTCATAAGTCGGTGGAACCCATTTTTTGGTAGACAACAAGGCTTTGGATAAACTATGGTAAGCAAGCGCACTATTGGGGTAAAAGGCGACGTTTTTTTGAAAGTATTGCTTTGCTAAATTTATTTTACCTTCCCTGAGCGCCAGATGCCCTGCCAGATCGAGCATGCCAAAATGAGGATCTGTATTGTTTGTGGTCAAATAATTGGCTGCCTGGCTTTGCAAATCATAAGCGATTTTACCATTAGAAATATCCCAGGGAGCATATTCCATATAGCGGGCAGTGCGATTAGCCGCTTCGAGGCCTGCAATTTTCGACACCATCAATAATGCCCCTTCAATGCCTGATGAAACACCCGCAGAGGTCACTATTTGACCAGCATCTACATATTTAACCTGAGCAAGGACATTTTGAGGCTTAAGCTCTTTTTTGAGGAAAGGAATAATTTTATGATGAGAGGTTACTGGAATATTGTTTAACCTTCCAGACTTTTTCAGAAAGTAAATGCCAGAGCAAACGGTTAGTACTTGGTCAGCGTCTTTAAGTTGAGCCTGAATCCATTGTTGAGTACTTTTATCTTGAATAGATTTGCCTGCATTTCCGCCTGGTAATACCAGAATATTGGTCTTAGGCGCATTGTCAAAATTGAAATTTGGGGTGATTTTTAAAAAACCTTGGGAGGTAAGCGCTGGCTCCTTAGCTACAATATGTACCTTAAAATGATACGTATTGGTATAATACGAGGCAGCCGCAAAAACCTCCGCTGGGCCTGCAAAATCAAGTAATTCTACTCCTTCGTAGGCAAGCACCGCCACATTGAGCGTGTCCTTCACTTGGGCATTCAGCTGAGTTATGCCTGCCAAAAAATAAGTTAACAGTAGTTTAATAAGAGGCTTCATGGGTAAACGTTTTTTACAATGAAAAAGAAGTCAAGAATGACGGTTTTGAGAGGGCTGATATGCCTAAATGTGGTCATCAAGACGTTTTTTTTAATAAAAAATAAGGCGTGGTGTTTTTCCTTATCAATTATTGACAAAAGTAGGGGTGGACCTGATACCAAGAAAGGACAGAATAGGACGGTTTTAGGACAAAATAAAAGAAAGGATTTATGCCGCGCCGTTGGTCGTGTCCTCACGGCCAACTTTAGCCAAAATGTCTAGTAGTATGGGACGAAATAAAAGAAAGGGTTGCTTAGGCCTGATGATTATTTAATACTTTGCGAAGCTGACTCACACTTTTAAAACCACACAAAGAAGCCACTGTCTCGATTTTATTTTTCTCAGCAAGAAGGTTTAAAGCTTTTTCAATCCGTAGTTTTTCGGTGTACAGATGGATGGTTACCCCCGTAGTCTTTTTAAAAACACGGGTTAGGTTTCTTGGACTCATATTTACGTGATTGGCTATGTCCAGGTGTGTAAATTTTTGCCCTAAGTTTTCGATGATAAATTCCTGCGCTTGGTGGATGCGATCATTTAGGTGGTTTCTGTACTGTAAAAAAATACTTAATTGAGGGTCAGATTCGCTACGCCTAAAATATACCACCGCTTCTTTGGCCACATCTATCGCCAGTTTGGTTCCAAACTTTTTTTCCAAAATATATAGCGCCAAGTCTATACCCGAGGAAATACCAGCACTGGTATAAATGTTTTCATCTACTACAAATAGTCGGTCCTCTTTCATATCAATCAGAGGAAACCTTTTTTTAAAGGCATTAATACGTCGCCAATGGGTTGTACAGCTTTTATTTGCTAAGACACCTGATTCTGCCAAAAGAAAAGTGCCTGTACAAACGGAAGATATATTCACTTTTAATTGGTGCTGGACTCGCAACCATTGGAAAAATGGCTGACAGTTTTTGAGAAATTTTTTGTCCGAAAGCAACGAAAAATAAATGCCTGGGACAATAATAAAATCCTCTTTGGTTAACTCAAAGTGATCAAAAGAGACCAAATCGTAAAATTTGAGCCCTGAGCTGCTCACCACTTTGTCTTCATTTACTGGAGTAATAAAATGTAATTCGACTTGTGCACCATATTCTCTTGCTTCATAAAAAATATGCGCGGGCCCATTAATATCCAGCAGATGTACTTGGGGAGGTACTACAAACAATATTTTCCTGATGATTTTTTCTTGATCGTGAATCATAGCTCACAATTTTAATCATTTTCCTGAATTTTTATGTTCTGAATTAAAATTTGCCTCCATCTATCTGTCCGTTTTAGGAACCAGTTGTTTAGAAATGATGCTTGTTAATTTCTATCCAAAATTAGGTTTTGAATAGAAATAGTTTGATTTTTTTTAGAAATTATCTGAAAAGAAATTCCTAACAATAAAGTACGATCATGAAAAATAAGCAAAGAAAGGCATTGTTGGTAGGGAGCCTACCTTTCGAAAATGAAGAAATCGCCATGAACAAAGCATTGGATATGCTTGGCCCAGATTTACATTCGTTGCCTGATGGAGAGATTGGAGAAAAGTCAGCAGAATACCCTTTGGGCAATCGAGCTGCCTGGATACAATCCATTGTAGACTTATGTGAAAAAGATACTGAAAATTGGACATTAGTAAAACAAGCCGTTCGTAGCAACCAATCAGGTTTTCCGATTGGGTATGACAAAGAACCACGTTTAAAACCTAAACGCTCACCTTCTACTATGCACCAATATCTTGACTTTCGTTGGCTGGAGTATTTTAAAAGTAGCTATCCTACGTTTAAGAAACTTAAGAAAGAAAAGGGCTTAGACCATCTAAAATTTCAAGTAGGATTGCCTACTGGTATAGGGATAACCTTCCCGATGATGAACCCGATCAATGCCCTAAGGTATGCCAAAGCATTTAATAAGCGCATGGCCTATGAAGCAAATGAAATTCTCAAAATTGCTGATCCTGATGATCTCATTTTCCAAATTGAAGTACCTGGCGAGCTGGCTATGGCTTACAAGCTGCCTAAGTTTTTAGTAAGTTTATCGCTTAGAACTATTTTTGGCTTACTGCAAGGTATCAATCCCCAAGCTCCTTTTGGGGTGCACATTTGTTTTGGTGATCTGAATAATGAAGCGTTGACGAAAGTTAAAACACTTGATAAAATGGTACATTTTTCAAATACACTTGTAAAAAAATGGCCAAAGTCTCATCAGCTGGCTTATGTACATTATCCTCTTGCTGAGGCAGTTACCCCTCCACCCACGCACCAAAACTATTACCAAACCTTGGAGAAAGTTATCCTTCCTGAAAACACTCGTTTTGTCGCTGGGTTTGTGCATGATAAACTCTCAAATGTAGAACATGAACAAATATTGACGATGATTGAGAGCATTCGCGGGCACCAAGTAGACATTGCCTGCTCTTGTGGTTTAGGCAGACGCAAAGCAGAGGTTGCTCAAGAACTGATGCAAATAACCCATGAACTGATCAACCATTAACACACTTTTGACTGTGATTGGTAAATTATCATAGAAAATTGTGAATCTCTCTCAAAATAAGTTAATTAGCAAGCAACACAATCATCAGAAAACACACGATAAAACAGTTTTGGAGCTTATGAAAAGTGATATAGAAATTGCTCGCGAAATTAACCTCAAACCTATTCAAGAAATTGCCCAACACATTGGGTTGCCTACCGACGAATTGATGCCTTATGGAAAACATAAAGCCAAGGTACCTGCGCAGTTGATCAATGCCAATCAGGCAGCTAACCTGATATTGGTAACTGCCATTACACCCACCAAAGCGGGCATTGGTAAAACCACTACATCGGTAGGGCTTTCATTGGGCTTGGAAAAACTAGGTAAAAAAACCGTAGTTGCCTTACGAGAACCTTCTTTAGGTCCTTGTTTTGGGATGAAAGGAGGGGCTGCTGGTGGAGGCTATGCGCAGGTGCTCCCTATGGAAGATATCAATCTGCACTTCACCGGAGATTTTCATGCCATTACTTCGGCCCATAATATGATTTCAGCCCTGCTGGATAACTACCAATACCAGCATCGTAATACCGACCGTCAACTTAAGCAAGTGCTTTGGAAACGGGTATTGGATGTAAACGACCGCGCTCTACGCCAAATCGTGACCGGGCTGGGAGCCATTGCGAACGGAGTCACTACCGAATCGGGTTTTGACATTACTCCAGCTTCCGAAATTATGGCCATTTTGTGTCTGGCCAATAATATGGAAGATTTACGTTCAAGGATAGAACGAATCATCTTAGGTTATACTTTTGATAATCAGCCTTTTACTGTCAAGGACTTGGGTGTAGCTGGCGCCATTACAGTATTGCTCAAAGATGCCATTCACCCCAACTTGGTGCAGACCACTGAGCACACCGCGGCTTTTATCCATGGAGGTCCTTTTGCCAACATTGCCCACGGGTGCAACTCGGTAGTGGCCACTCAAATGGCACTTACTTTTGGTGACTATGTGATTACCGAAGCTGGTTTTGGAGCGGACTTGGGAGCCGAGAAGTTTTTCAATATCAAATGTCGCCAAGCAGGACTTCAACCCAAGGCTACAGTAATTGTGGTTACTTCACAGGCCCTAAAGCTACATGGAGGAGTTCCCGAAAGTGATATTTCTAAACCTAACCTTGAAGGGTTGAAAAATGGCCTGGCTAATCTTGAGAAACATGTAACCAATGTACAAAGCTTTGGTCAATCGGTGGTGATTGGTTTTAACCAATATGGATTTGATACCGAGGAAGAGATGAATTATATGCGCAAGTGGAGCCAAGAGCACAACGCTACTTTTGCGATTAACAATGGGTTTTCAAAAGGTGGGGAAGGTGCCAAAGAACTGGCCCAAGCAGTTGTAGACACCGTAGAAAATCGCCCTTCGCAACCTTTACAATTTACTTATGACCTGACAGACGATATTCCTACTAAAATAGAAAAAATAGCGGCTAAAATATATGGAGCCAAAGAGGTAAGCTTGGGCAAGAAAGCAACCTCCAAGCTTAAGCGTATCAAAAGACTGGGGCTGGAGCATTTACCCATTTGTATTGCCAAAACTCAATATTCTTTTTCAGACAATGCCAAGCAATTGGGCGTAGCCAAAGACTTTGTGTTTTCCATAGAAGATTTGGTGATCAATGCGGGCGCAGGCTTTATTGTAGTCATTGCGGGCAATATTATGCGTATGCCTGGACTTCCTAAAGAGCCTCAGGCCAAGCACATTGACATGGTAAATGGAAATATTGTGGGGCTAAGCTAAAGAGGACGCAAAATAATTGGTATCGTTCGGGTGATTTATGAACCAAACTTGTATATTCAACCCCAAGACACCAACTTACTGAACTGTGAAAATCAACCATTACCTTTTGTATATGATCAGTGTGTGGGGACTATTGAGCCTAACACACTGCTCTTCTTCTACATCCAACACATCGAATAACAACCCTGAACCATCAGCCTCTCTGAAAGTAAATGCTCCTAATACGGGAAAGTTCAAGTTGGCTAACCTGGAGGGGAGTGAGTATATTTGGGGCAAAAAGCCTTGCTCAGGCGTAAATCGATCTACATTCCGCGCAGTGCTATTATTTTTACCCAATCAAGTAGTGCGTTATGTGTATACCAATGTGGTGGTAAGTGGTAAAGGAGAAGGCAAAGAACAACAAGAAATATGGGAGGGAAGCTACCAGCAAAAAAACAATGATCTCACTTTGCATTTCACCCAAATCACCCAATTGCAAAAAGGTTTTGATGATGACCAAGCCCGCCAAACACAACGAGAAAAAGTTGATAAAACCCTTACATTTAGAGGAGTAGCATGTAGTCAAAACCGAGTAGCGCTCCAAAACCTTTCAAAACTACTTGATCCGGTAAAAGGAGGAAACTGGGTGAAAAAATAAAGTCTGCTTACTCTGCTAAATTCTCAAATGTTGTAATAAATCACAACCAAATTGAATCATACCTTCTACCTCTTTGGGACTGGCATAGCGGGTACTCTTGAAAATACAAATAGAAGTACCATTGCTCTCTATGTGATAGATTTCTTGAGATTGCAAGAACTCGATCAATTCCTGGTTAAATAAATAAGTAATATAGGCCTTGTCTTTTTCTGCACCACGTAGCAAAAAACGCGACGAGAATTCTTTGTGTTCTTCAAAGTCTATCTCTCCAAACCCTGCCATTTTCATCAGTTTATCCAGCAGTGCCTCTTTTTCCAGGGAAAATCTGGGTATTTTAAAAGGCAAATACAGCACATGAATGGTAGAATAGTACACTTCTGCCGCCGATAAAGCACCCTTTTGGTAGCTAATGTCAAACACCTCCCAGCGAGTATTAAAATCCTCGTGTACCCCTTCTATAACATTGGTACTATATTCCAGGGTTTTACTACGGAAGTAAGGGAATTTTTTCAAACCTTCATTGTCCCAGTGTATTTCAGGGCGGAAGGTACTTTTGTGCACCACTGCAATATGTTGTAAGTCGAGTTGCCGCTGGTTAAGAGTCTTACGTTGAGGGCGATGCAAAACACGTAGCGCACTGGGATGATTAGAAGTAGTCTTATGTACGGTGAGTCCTACAATATCAAATTGCCCGTTATTTTGTTGATAGCTTTGCGCATACTCTTGTATCAACTCCAATACCGTGAAATCTACAATAGGAGTTTTAGTAAAATCTAAGATAATGTGCTGGCGCTCTGGGATTTCATCCAATACTCGTCTTATTTTAAGCAAATTATAAAAATTGGCAATGCCTCTTACCTGAATATGATGGGTTTCTTCTTCTTCTTCTTTGCGTAATACCTGAGAAAACAATAGCTCGGAAAGAAAGGCTTTATAACTTTTTTGAGATAATGCATGATGAATGCCCAAGGTAGTAAGCACCCCAATGCCAATGCCCCACAACAAGCCAAAAAACAGGGTGGCAAATAAGGTAGCCAACATAATCGCCAATTGTTCCCAGCCCTTACGGTAGGCATCTTTGAATACTTTAGGTTCCGAAAGCTTATAACCTGTATATACCAATATAGCAGAAAGTGCCGCTCGAGGGATTTCACGGATTAAAAAGCCAAAGAAAAATACAAAGATGAGCAAAATGACTCCATGGTAAAAATTAGACCATTTGGTTTTGGCCCCATTGTTTACATTTACCGAACTACGAGCCACTACTGTAATGGCTGGCAATCCACCCACCAGCCCCGAAATCACGGTACTCAGTCCCACTGCGGCCAAATCACGATTGGCATTAGTAGGGCGTTTGTAAGGGTCAATTTTCTTGATGGTTTTGCCACTTACCAGGCTTTCTATACTTGCCAATAGGGTAATTTGTACGACTAAAATCCAAAAAGTCACTGTGCCAATTTTACTAAAGTTGGCCAATTGAAATCCATCTGCAATGTTTTGGGGAAGCTTTACCAGATAGTCAGGCCCCACTTGGTAGCTTTGATTAAAAAAAGGCAGTGTGTGATTTTTAAGAAAGCCAAAAACGACTACCATTGGAATGGAAAAAATAAGTACCCAGACAGGTGCAGGAATGAATTTGATGATTTTATTTTTGATTCTGGGATAAAAAATCAAAATCAAAAGGCTTACAATAGAGATAATGGTCACAAAAGGATTTTGAACCAGGAAGGTATTGGGCAAGGCCAATAATACCTCAATGGTACTTTCATTAGGAGCCACACCTCCCATGGCTACATGCAGCTCTTTGGATAAAATCATAACTCCAATGGCAGCCAACATCCCCTGAATAACTGCGGCAGGTAGTAAATCGCTCACCTTGCCAAGCTTAAGCAGGCCAATCACGATTTGAATAATGCCTGCTACCACAAAAGCAGCCAATAAGTATTGTACTCCTCCGAGCAGCCCCAAACCAGAAGCTGCCACCACAATCAAGCTATTGGCTGGGCCATTGATGGCGACTGGGCTACTTCGGAAAAAGGTGGTTACTATGCCACCGATCACTGCCGATATAATACCCGTCATAGGGTCCATATTCGAAGATAAAGCAATGCCAATAGAAAGCGGTAGTGCCACCAGCGAAACACTAAATGCCGCAATGAGATCACTACGCCAGTGCTTAGCAATGCCTTTTAAACCTGAAGAAGGGGTATTTCGAGTAAACATCATCATCCTTTCAATTCCCTGCTTATCTTAATGTCAACAGTTTGTGGGTTAGGGTTTGTTATGCAAAACCTAAATATATAAAAAGCAACCGCTTTTCACCAAATTAGTTGTATGTTTACCCGCGTTATAAATTAGAATAGATCGAGTAATCGCAAGTTAATACAGATTCAGGAATCGCATGGATAAGAAACTAATCAAAGTTCATCTGGCTTTGTTTACCGTAAATTTGATTTATGCCATCAATTATGTAGTGGCATCTAAAATCATGAAGGATAACTACATCCAGCCCTTTGCCATTATTTTATTAAGGGTATGGGGAGCCACGTTGTTATTTTGGTTATTGAGGCGATTGGTAATCCGGGAAAAGGTTCAAAAAATCTCTGACTATTTTCGTTTTGCTTATTGCGCCTTATTTGGGGTCATCATCAATCAATTATTATTCTTTAAGGGGCTTTCTATGACTGTACCGATTGATGCCTCCATTATACTTACTTCATCTCCTATAGTAGTTTTGATGGTATCGGTATTAATTGCCAAAGAAAAGCTGACTATTTTAAAAACCGTGGGTATCTTGTTTGGTGCCACTGGGGCAGTAATGCTCATCGGGGGAGGAGACTTTTCCTTCAAAGGAGAAAATACCTTTGGAAACTTGTTAGTCTTCATCAATGCCTCTTCTTATGGTATTTACCTGGTAGTAGTAAAACCACTCATGCGTCGTTATCAAGCTTACACTGTCATTAGTTGGGTGTTTTTGTTTGGTTGTATCGGTGTATTTCCTTTTGGAATCAAAGAGTTTTTGGAAGTAAACTGGAGTGCTATGCCGCTTTGGGTGTATCTTACCTTGGCCTTTATTGTGGTGGGGGTTACTTACCTTGCTTACTTATTAAATGCTTGGGCGTTACAATTTGTCAACTCTACCATGGTAGGTTTTTACATCTACCTACAGCCAGTACTTACCAGTATTATTGCAGTGTTGGCTGCTCAAGACGAGGTTACACCTAAAAAAATACTCTTCTCTTTACTTATTTTTGCTGGCATTTTTCTGGTAAGTCGTGAAAGCTCTGTTGAGGTAAAAGTAGGCAAAGAGGATGAAAAACCAGAAACCCTGGAAACTGCCCAGAAATGATTTAGAAGAACGGAGCGTGATTATTCATATACATTTGAAACCACTCTTGGTCTACATGCACACCCATAAGCAAAATATCATCAATCTGGGGACGATCACCCTTCCAGTCAGCAAAGGTTTTGGCCAGAATGGCTTCTTGTTCTGCCATAGGCTTATCGTGAATATCAAGCAATAAAGTTTTTAATTGAGACTTGTTAAACAACCGATTCTTATAGTTTGGTTGATCTACATAACCATTGGTAAACATATACAACTTATCATCTCTTTGTAAGCTCAAACGCTGAGTCGTAAATGGCTTTTCTTTGATAAAATGCCCCACTGGCTGTTTGTCTGCTTTTATCTCCAAGAGGGTATAGTCTCCTTTTTGCATAGAGCGTATATTGGCTGTAAACTGAAAGTTTTCCAATGTATGAGTGGGCCTTATCAAGTGTAGGGCATTGTAGGCACCTGCATATTGCAATTCCATCGTTTTGGTATTCAGCATTGCCAAAGCCATTTCTATCCGGCCTTTTTGTTCTTCGTTTTCCGAATCATCTTTTTTAATGGTTTGCTGTACTTTTTCCCGCAGTTTGTCCAGAATACTACCCGCATTCAAGCGCATATCATTTTGGACAATGTTATTTAAAAAAGAAATAGCTAACATACCCACCACCGCACTAGGTACACCTTGTCCTGAGCAATCAGCAGCCACCATTACCACATAAGGCTTTACCTTTTTTACCCAATAAAAATCGCCACTTAGAATATCCTTGGGTTGATAGAGAATAAAATGATCAGGCAAAACCTTGCGTCGTCTTTCCACGTCAGGCAGCATTACTTTTTGAATTTCGCCCGTAAATACCTTACTATCATGGATGTATTGTTTGTGCAATGCGGTTTGTTGTTCGCTTTCGGCAATCGTTTTGTCTTTTTGCTGTATTTGTTGCTGGCTTTTTTGTAAGTCTTTAGCCTGATTGGCTATATTTTCATTAAGCTGCTCTATTTCTTCGGTTTTTTGTGTCAATGTTTGTTGCGTCTCCTTACTACTTTGCTCGTAAACTCGTTTACGTCTTTTGCTCTGCAAGTAAAAGCGACCAGTTAGCAAGGTAAGTCCACCACCAACGAGAAATAAAGCCAATACGAGCCACTGTTTTTGGTTGTTAGAAGCGTCCACTTGTTTTTGATGTTTGCGCTCTATTTTTTGAATTTGGGCTTGTTGTTGCACTTTTAGTTGAAATGCCTGTAAAGCTGTACTTTTCTGGATGGCTCTAACCTGGAGGGTGTCAGTCAATGTTTGATAAACCTGCTGGTATTCCTTGATTTTAGCTGGATCATTCTGCTTTTCGTAGATTTTGAGAAATAATTTCACAACTTCTTTACTCAAGGCCGGATTGGTGTAGTTAGAGGTAGTTTCGTATGCCTTTTCCGCAAAATATAAACCCAAGCTTAAGTTGTTGTCCTGCATTGCCAACTTGGCCAAGTACAAATGATTCTCGCTCAGTAAAAGTTTAAGCTCATTTCTTACGGCTATTGTGATAGATTGCTTGAAATAATCAGTGGCCTTATCAGTCTTTTGAGTAGCTTGAGAAGCCACACCCAAGTGATGCAACTCACTGATAATTGCGGGCTGATCTTTGGCTTGTTGGCTGTTTTTCAAGGCTTGTTGTAACAGCTCGCTTGCTTTGTTGTATTGCTGTGTTTGCAGATAAGCCACCCCAAATTGTTTGTAAATAAGGCCTAACTCCTTGACTTTGCCAGATTTTAATTGTTGAGCAGCTTTTGTAGCCGCTTGTAGGGTTTTCTCTGCTTCTTTGTTTTTTTGTTGGGCTACATATACCTTTCCTAAGGTTTTAGCCGTAGCAATTACCCCTTTAGTATATTTGTTTCCAACGGCAATGTCTAATCCTTCTTCCAGATAACGAAGGGTTTGAGTCGTATCCTGGTATGCAAGAAAAACGTTGGCCAACAGATTATAGACATCGACTTTGTTGAACATATCTACCAATCTGGTATAAAGACTATCCGCTTTCTTGTAGGCAATAACAGCATTCATTGGTTTTCGTTGAATGTTCAAGAGCGTACCTTTAATCGTAAAGGCTTTGGCCAATCCCTTTTGGTTATTGGTACTGGTAGCATGTTTGAGGGCTTGTTGGTTATAGAGCAGAGCTTTTTGGTAGCTTTTGCTAATGTATGCTTCGCTTAGTTGATTGAGCAGGGTAATACGAGTAGGGTCATCAATAGACTTACCCAAGCGCTCTTCAAGGCTATCTACGTCGAGAGGAGTAGCACCTTGTTGCCCATAGCTAAGAAAATATAAGGGAGTAAGTAATAGTAAAAGCAACCACTTATACATAGGTATCTTGATCAAAATTTTGAATAATTTGCCTCAGTCCATGAATATCCTAATAAATAATGTGCCGAAATATTCAACAATATTCAATAGATTACCCTCAATAATACATGATTCGTGTCAATATATGTTAATCTAACCAATCAAAAATTGTTTTGGCGATATTTTCGTACCGACCATCTTCATTGTTAGTGAGCAATACTACACAATTATCCTTGTCTAATCCTCGCATAATAGAACAGCGAAACCCCCCAGTACTACCCAAATGATAGGCGGTGTTGCCCTGTTTGTCTAAATGCCAGCCAAAACCATAATTTTTTTTAAAAAGCCCTTTAAAGTAGGGGGTAGGCGAGAATGCCTCAGTCAAGGTACTTTGTTTTACCAATCTTTCAGAGCGCAATGCCTGATCCCATTTATACAAGTCCTCCGTAGAAGAATACATATTGCTATCGCCATACATTCGGTCAAACAAGTGGTTGTCGTACAAGCGCCTGTTTTTGCGAAAGCCATAAACCCGTTGGGGAACCTTATCATTTTGTTTTTTATCATAAACCAATGTATTGGTCATATCCAGCGGTTTAAATATTCTTTCCTGAAGATACTCCAGAAAAGGTTTTCGGGAAACATTCTCCACGATTAGCGCCAGTAAAATGTACCCCGTATTGGTATACAACCAACTTTCTCCTGGTTTGAAATACAACTTAGGCTTTTCGTTGATGAGCCACAACAACACATCTTGATTGGTAGGAGAGGTAAACTTGTATTTAGAAGTAAGTACCACCTTGGCAAAGTATTCCCCATAGTTGGGCAGCCCTGAGGTATGGGTGAGCAACTGACGAATGGTAATATTGGGGTAAGGAAAGCCTCTAAAAAACTTCCTTACAGGATCATCATAAGAAATTTTGCCTGATTCTTTGAGCATCATAATGGCCATAGCCGTAAACTGCTTACTCAAAGCACCAATTCGGAAGTTAGATTGACTGGTGAGAATGGTCTTGGCTCTAAAATCAGCATAACCATAACTTTTTTGCAGTATTTTGAGGCCATTATGCACCACCAGTATGTTTCCATTAAAGTTTTTACGTTGGTGAAGGTATTTCAGAAGGGTATCGGCATCATAGGCTATTTTGCTTACATAAGCATCTTGGGAAGAGGGAGTAATAGTACCATTGTTAGAGTCATCTTTATTAAAGATACAACCCTGTAACATAATGAAACACAAACAACTGAACCAGAGACATTTCATAACCATTTTGTCTAAGAGCTTGCTTAAACTTTCGTATTTAGAAGATTTTGTGATGAGATTTTTGCTCAAATGCGTTTAATTTTGAGTGAATAGCAGCGCTATTGACGATAAATTTAACAATATATGAGCAGAAATATCGCTTAAAAGCTCTAACAGATGAATTTTAAACAAGCTCTAAAGCAAAAAGAATGCTGCCAAATCAATGTTTGACAGCATTGCAAAATTTTATACCAATACGTAGCACAATAATTACTTGGTACTGGCAGTATCAGTTTTGGTAGAATCAGCCTTTGGAGTAGCAACCGTATCAGCAGTGGTATCTGAGTCGTTTTCTACTTTTGCTGCTTTTGGCTTACCATAAAGCTTATCTTTGATAGTATTCATTCGGTCACCCGCACCTTCAGGTGTTGGGTAAGTTTGTTTGGTTTGGCGAGCAGGTTGATCCTTACCATCGCCATAAACCCGGTCATTTTTATAATCTACTTTTTTATCGGCTACCGCAGAAGATGCGTTGTATTTACCATATCCACAGGAGGCTAGTGAAAATAAAGCCGAAAATATAATTAAGTGATAGAATTTTTTAGTAAAAGTCATTGTCAATTTGATTTTATGCAAACCACAAATATTGATTATATATTAAATAACCAACGGGCGCAAAAGTAGTTATTTTTATTTTAACAAATGAAAAAAATATTTCTTTATTTTTTGCGTAAGATCATTCTCAAACTATAGCCCGATAACGCCGAAAAAGCGCCTACAAGGCCACCAATCAACCCTGTGATAACCAACAACCATTCACCCCCAGGAAGCTTAAATACTTGAGCAATTTTCTCGGCCAACAAACCTTCGTTGGCTTGATTGATAAAGAAAGCCTGGGCTACCCATACCGCAGCTACTCCTAAAAAACCTGATAAAAAAGCTTCAAGGTTGGAGCGTCCTACCAAAATTGCAGCTACGAAAGAAACCACTGCAATCCACCACCAGGCTGCGAGAATAGATTGGCTAATATAAACCAATATGGCAATAATAATAAATAGCATATAATGTAACTAAAGAAAGTTATGGATGTTTGATCCAATTTAAAATTCCAGTACCTGCCGATACATGACTCCATTCTGCTGCCTCAAAGGTCATCAGCGCCATGCCACAAGTAGGCATTCCTCCAATCGATTGTTCAATTAAATATTCTATTAAATAAGTAATTGTAGGATTGTGGCCTACCATCATGACTGTTTGATGTTGATTGGGTATTTTGTTAATCAGCCAAAGCATCACCTCTACAGTTGTTTCATAGATGGAGGCATCAAATATGATGTTTTTTGCAGGATAATTCAATTTTTG
>DMXI01000512.1 GCA_003483885.1 Microscillaceae bacterium | reverse complement strand
TTCCTCCTCCGCGATAATCACGTATGCCATATTTTTGTTGGTAGGTGTAGTCGGCATGAGAGGGGCGATACTTAGTCGCAATATGGGAGTAGTCTTTACTCTTGGCGTCTTGGTTCCAAATAATAAGCGTGAGAGGAGTGCCCGTGGTTTTGCCTTCAAATATCCCTGAAACGATTTGTACTTGATCGGGTTCTTTTCGCTGGGTAACTATTTTGGACTGGCCGGGTCTTCTGCGATTGAGCTCTTGTTGTATATGTGCGATGTCTAGCTCCAGGTTGGGTGGGCAGCCATCTATGGTAACCCCAATGGCGGTACCATGTGACTCACCAAAGGTCGTTATTCTAAAAACTTTTCCGTACGTATTCATGAAACAATCAACAAATAAAGGTTGATAAGAAATGATACAAACTCCAGGTCATTGAATACCAGTGTTCTGTCAAGACTATATTTTAGGATGTATACCGCAAAAATGTTTACATATTTTCGTTGCAAAAAAAATCGCGTAGCTATGGCTATGCTCATTTTTTGCGCCTTAATCTGTTTCCATTTTCATCGGTATCTTATCCTAAATCCAACCATTGACAAAACACTAGTGTCTATATCATTTCAAATTTTGGCAAATTAATGGAAAATTGCCGACATTTATCAACCCTTTGTAAATTGTTCTTAATAGTATTTTTGCTCCATAAGGTAATTGCCTACATAATCAGATACGCCTTCTTCCAAAGAATGGAAGGGTTTGTCATAACCTATATTGCGAAGCTTCTCCATATTGGCTTCTGTAAAATATTGGTACTTATCTCGAATATCTACTGGAGTATCGATAAAGCTAATATTTTCTTCAATCTCCATTCCCTTAAAAGTATTGCGGGTAAGATCGAGAAAAGTACGAGCTTTGCCAGTACCAAGGTTATAAATACCAGAGTTTTTGCGGTGTTTCATCAAAAACATCAGTACTTCTACTACGTCTTTTACATAGATAAAATCACGACTTTGTTCTCCGTTTTTAAAATCTGGGCGATGCGACCTAAACAGCTTCATCTGGTTGGTGGCCTTGATTTGATTAAACGCGTGAAAAATCACTGACGCCATCCGTTTTTTGTGATATTCGTTAGGCCCATACACATTAAAAAACTTCAAGCCTGCCCAAAACCAAGGTTTTTCGTCTTGCTGAAGTGCCCAAAGATCAAATTCGTTCTTCGAATCTCCGTAGGGGTTGAGTGGTTTTAGCTTAGGAATGACTTCTTCGCTATCTTCATATCCATGTTCTCCTTCTCCATAAGTTGCCGCCGAAGAGGCATACACCAAAGGTATGTGATACTTACAGCAATATTGCCAAAGTTTTTTGGTGTAGTTAAGGTTCAGGTCGTTGAAAATATCAACATTAAACTCTGTGGTGTCGGTTCGGGCACCAATATGAAAAATAAACTCAATCTCTTCATGATGTTTGTCAAACCATTCAAAAAAGTGATCACGGTTTATTTTTTCTTTGATGTCTTTACCTTCCAGGTTTTTATTTTTAGCGTCGTTGTCAAACTTGTCTACTGCGATTACTGCCCGGTAATTTTCATTGTTTAATTTACTTATTAAACAACTTCCAATAAAACCAGCAGCACCTGTAACTACAATCATATTATAATTGAATTAACTTTTTTAGTATATATAAATGAGGGATGTTCATCGCCAAAATCTCCAATAGTTTATTTGGTCATGAAGTTCTAATTTCCAAAAAACGAGTGTCAAATTTAAAGGTTATTTGTGAATTAACTCAAAATAAACTTCTTTTTAGATATGAGCCAGCGTTTTTTTTGATATTGGATTCCTCAAATGATTCAAGGTTTAAAAGATAATCCTATTTGATCTTGGATTATTATGGGCCTTGATATGACAAAGCACATATTCAATTTGTACAAAATCATTGGGACTCTATCCCTTACTCACCTTCGTTTTCTGAGACCTGATTATCTTTCCAAAAGTTGTCTGGGTGAAATAAATTTTATTAAAAATCGAGATGACTTCAATTAGAGGTAGCCATATTCAAAACTTCATCTTTGTTTTCTTCGGTAAGACCAATAAACGAGGAGTGGGGTTACAATTTTTATAGCAACAGCAAGTCTTCCAAATACGACTAAATTATTATTGAATACATAATCACCCTTCGACGATGATACATTGCTACGTCTTTTCGCTAAAGCGATAGGTAATTGGGGATCATATTTCAGGGGTTGAGCGATTCTGGCAAAATTGTATATATTTGTAGCCTTCATTCAAAAAACTAGAAAAATGGCAAGGATACTTACGGGCATTCAAAGCTCAGGAAGACCACATTTAGGTAACATCTTAGGAGCAATCCAACCTGGAATTGATTTATCAAAAGCTCCTGAAAATGATTCATTCTTTTTTATTGCAGATTTACATTCGCTTACCTCTATCAAAGATCCCAAAGTAAGAGAAGAAAATGTGAATGCAGTAGCTGCTGCTTGGCTGGCGTTAGGGTTTGATACTGAAAAAAACACCTTTTATCGTCAATCACGCGTAGCCGAAGTAACCGAACTTGCCTGGTATCTCAACTGCTTTATGCCCTATTCTCGTATGCAACTGGCGCATTCTTTCAAGGATAAATCAGATGCTTTAGGAGGAGAAAACGATGATAGCGTAAATACTGGATTGTTTGCTTACCCGATGTTGATGGCCGCTGATATATTATTGTATGATGCCAACTGGGTACCAGTAGGCAAAGACCAACAACAGCACCTGGAGTTTACAAGATTTGTGGCCAAGAAAATCAACCATCATTACAAGGACGAGATTTTTGTGATACCAGAAGCAAAAATTGACCAAACCTTGATGACAATCCCTGGGATTGATGGGCGCAAGATGAGTAAGTCTTATAGCAACTATATTGATGTGTTTTTAGCCAAAAAGCCCCTTAAAAAACAGGTAATGAGTATTGTAACAGATACTACTCCTTTGGCCGATCCTAAAGACCCAGATACTTGTAACGTATTTGCTTTATACAGTTTGTTAGCTGACGATAATCAAATTGCTGACATGCGCAAAAAATACCAAGGAGGTAACTATGGGTATGGTCATGCGAAAAATGAGTTGCTTGATCTAATATTGGACAAATATGGCGATGCTCGGGAAAAGTTTGATTATTATATGAACAATCTACCCGAATTGCATAAAAAGCTAGAAGAAGGAGAAGCCAAAGCCAGAGACATTGCGACTACAGTTTTGAACAAAGTGCGGAAAGCAATGGGTTATCGCTAGGCTCAAAAGATAATAGATCATTTAATACTAAGAAGCTGTTCGAGTTCTATTCAATATTTTTGTTATGGCTCTCTTGTGCCTGCTTTTCAGCTATTTTTTCGCACGTAGCTAAAGGCTATGCGCAAAAAAATAAGCTTTAATCAGACCCAAAATAACTTATAACAATTTCTACGACTAAAACCCAAACAGCTTCTAAGAACATTCATGAATAAATCATGAATGTTTTTTTATTTATAAAGGCTTGCAAATGAGGTGTTTATGGTTTGTCTGTAAAAAAAGATGATTTTTTTTATCGGATTTTGTCATTTTTTTGGCTGTGGAGCATTATTTAATATGAAACTCCCAAGTTCCAACTAGCAACCATCTGATCCTTTGACATTGATCCATCATCCAGTAGTGTGATCCCTCAGCTTTATTCCAAATTTTTATTACCCAACATTCATTAGTGCAGGTACTTGTGATTGCTGGGTTTTTTTATTTGCTCAAATCCAGCGCATTTTTGCTAAAAAATACGTATTGTAGAGTAACTAACCAGAATAATATACCTTATGCAAAAAATAACTACTACTATGATGTTTACTTGGGTATGTCTGCTTGGCCTGGAGCTCTCTATAAATGGCACCCAAGCATATGCCCAAGATTGCAAACAACCCCTGAGCCAGTCTATATTTAACCAGCACAAACAGCAACTTAAGCAAGAGTCTTTTGAAGAAGATCGGATGAAAATGGCGACTACTTTCTTGCAACAAAAAAGGTGTATGAAAGTAAGCCAAATCAAAACTGTCATTCAAATGTTAAACTTTGAAGACAATCAGCTTACTTTTGCCAAGATGGCTTATAAATTTGCCCACGATCCTGAAAACTATCAGCAAGTAGTCGCTATCTTTACTGAGGCTCCTACTCGCAAAACTTTGACGAGATACATTAACAAACAGAAATAAAAGCAAGTGAATGGTATGACAACAGAGGCAAGCAACGGTTTTTTGGGCACGGTAAGTGAGCAGATTCAACACAACGATTGTAGAGCCACGATTGTGGATTACCACCAACCTGTTTCCGAAGAGTGGCATCACCACGACAATGTAGTGCTTTGTTTAATTTTGAGAGGAGGTACACTGGAATCAAGAAAGAAAACAGAAACACAAGCGATTCCAGGCAAGGTGATGTTGTATAATCAAGGAGAAGTTCATAGAAATACCCATACCCAGTTTCCTTCCAAAAATTTGAATCTAGAGTTAGAAGAAACCTTTTTTTCAAGCAACGATTTACAATCAGTAAACTTTGACAAGGCTTTTGTCAAAAGCTTGGACCTTCACTTTCAGTTACTTAAAATATATCAAGAGCTTAATCTGAACGATACTTATTCTAACCAAGCTTTGTATGCGTCTTTGTTGGCGCTATTTGGTCAAAAAACACAAAAACTACCGAACGCCCCTTGGCTTAAAAACTTAGAAGAAGTATTAGCAGACCGTTGGAACGAGTTTATTTCTCTGAAAGAGCTATCACGAGAGCTGAATCTTCACCCAGTGACCATTTCCAGGTATTTTCCTAAATACTTTGGTTGTAGCTTGGGAGATTACATGCGCAAGCTCAAGGTAGAAAGAGCCTTGTTTTATTTGCAACACACCCTCAAGCCCCTTACCGAAATTGCCTATGAATGTGGTTTTGCCGATCAGAGCCACTTTATCAGGGTATTCAAAGCCTACACTGGGTTTACCCCAAAAGCATTCAAAATATTGTAGGCAGGTTAATTTCATTCTATTTTTTACCGTTGATTTCCCTTCTATTTGTGTTTTCTACATAATTAGAAGTCGTTTCGGCTTCTTAACCTGTCATAACTATGAGAAACACATTTTATACGTTTTTACTGATAATGAGTGTATTAAGTGCGATTACTTGCCAGGCACAGTCACCTCAAACGAATATTTCAGCTACTCAAAAGCAAAAAGTTGTCGAGCGTATTGCGCAGTTGATGGAGGATAAATATATCTTTCCTGAGTTGGGAGTCAAGATGGCAAATTACATCCAAAAGCAATACAAGAAAAAGGCTTATGCGGCAGCTCAGTCACCTGACGACTTCAGGTATTTGCTGATAAGAGATTTACAAGCCGTTAGTAAAGACAAACACATTAATATGAGTTATAATCCTGCCAGAGCTAAACGCCTGAGTAAAGGCCCACTACCCAAACCAAGCCCCGAGCGAATGCGAGCCATCATAGCCCGCGAACAGGGTAGAAACTATGGTTTTGTAAAAGTAGAACAACTAATGGGGAACATAGGCTACCTGGATTTGAGAGGTTTTTATGATCACCAGAGAGGTGCCGAAACTGCGGCCAATGCCTTTGGGTTTTTGGCCAATACGCACGGAATCATCATTGATTTACGAAGAAATGGTGGAGGCTCTCCAAGAATGGTTCAATTGCTTTGTAGCTACTTTTTTGATGAAAAACCAGTGCATCTGAGTAATTTTTATTGGCGCGAAGACAAAGGCGTTCGTAAAGATGAGTACTGGAGTCTGGAAAAGGTACAAGGCAAAAAAATGCCTAAAAAACCATTATACATTCTCACAAGTAACCGTACCTTTTCGGCGGCAGAAGATTTCAGCTACAGCTTACAGGCCCAAAAACGAGTAACCATTGTAGGAGAAACCACGGGAGGAGGAGCGCATCCGGTAAGAAGCTTTGAGGCAGAAAATATGTTTGTGGTATCGGTACCTATTGGGCGATCGTTTAACCCCATCACAAAAACCGATTGGGAAGGAGTAGGCGTAATTCCTGATATTAAAACCCCCGCAAATAAGGCTTTGGAGCGAGCACATTTGGAAATGCTAAAGCTGCTAAAAAGTAAAAACACTGTGGTTGAAAACATAGATTGGGCCATTCAAGGAATGGAAGCCAAGATAAACCCCGTACAAATTTCAAAGGCTCTAATGAAAACCTATGCAGGTGATTATACCAATCGCAAAATTGTTTTGAAAGAAAACCACCTATATTACCAACGTCCGTCTACTTCTCAAAATATGCGTAAGCTCATCCCACTTACCCAGGATTTGTTTGCCGTAGAAGGTTTATCTTTTTTTAGAATTCAGATTCAAAAGGATGAAAGAGGACAAGTTACCGGGGTGTTGGGCAAGTACGACAATGGTAGGAGTGACTTGTCTAAAAAGGGGAAAATTATTGAATAGATATTGTTGATAGAACAAAGGCTGTTACTGCTGAATTGATAAGTTTATAGTCTTCACTAAGTTTCAAATGCTTGCAGAGGTTACTTCATGTATGAATGAGGTAACCTTTTTTTGATGGAATAATTACCTAAGTTGTTTTGTGAAACAAATCTGCCAGTCACTGCCTTTATACTTTAACAAACCAATGTATTTATTCTCATTAAAAGAAGACTTATGAGTCAAATCAAAGACATTACCAAAGAATACACCAATGGCGAGGTTACCGTAGTATGGCGTCCTCGTATGTGTATGCATTCTACTAAATGTTTTAAGGGGTTACCACAAGTATTTGACGTACAAAAACGTCCTTGGGTAAATGCTGAGGGTGCCTCTACGGGCGAAATAATCGCTCAAATTAACAAATGTCCGTCGGGAGCATTGTCGTATTATTTAAACGCCGAAGGGAAGCCAGCCGAAGGTGTACATCTGGGCGAAATAGTACAAATGGAAGCGTCTAAAAATGGGCCTTTTTTGATGAAAGGTAATCTGAGAATTATCAACTCTGATGGTGAAACAATTGAAAAACAGGGGATGACCGCATTGTGTCGTTGTGGGGCTTCGGGTAATAAGCCGTTTTGTGATGGGAGCCACAAAAAAAATGGGTTTGAGGGATGATTCTGAGCAGTTACAAGGGGTTAAATCTAGCATAACTTTAACCCCTTGTATAGTTATGTTAGATACTCAGGAGTATTACCTGATTTTCATTGACCTGAAATACAATCCAGCGAGTAAATTTCTTTTTGTTCAAGGAATACTCGATCAATTCGTCGCCGTCAATTTCAAATACCGTTTGCTTGCTTTGATTTTGTTTCGCAATTGCTCGCACAATCTCTTTTTCGCGTAATGTTTTAGCATTTTTAAGATGATGTACTTGTTTTTGAGCAACACGTGCCTTACTTAAAGTGTCATTTTTCATTGATGTAGTGCACAAGGTCTTTTACCTTGTGTGATTAAATTGGGTTGAAAAAAACTTGCCTGACTCCGTTGTCGGATTTTTGTGAGTAAAATTACTACTAGTTGGTAATTTTTACTACGAATTATTACGTAAAATAGTTCTCTTTTTTTCGTGTGTAATGAAAATATTACTGGTTTCTAATACTGGAAAGTAACTTTTTCTGAATTGCCTGCCTTTTTATTCGACAAATTCAAAGGAAACTTTTAAATTAATGAAATTTCTCTAGAAACATATTGAAGGAATTATCATCATTTCAGCTAAACTTCACGATATTTTAAGATAAAACCTTCGTCATGTATTCACAATTCTTTTAAATTGCGATTTTGTCCATCGCTACTTGTTCATCAAGAGTACCATAGAGTGTTTGTTATGAAAGTATCCACTACACAACCTTTTCAGATTGTATATTCGCTGTTTCAGCACCAATATTTAGGGTATTTGTTCGACTCATTTGTGGTTCAGCGAAACTCAAAAGGAGAGCTTACATACCAACACCAAAATATTTCGTCGCAAAACGCCTATGAATTTAACAAAGGCCTGGACGAGACCGACTATGAACTTATAAAACTGATAGATGCGATTCAACAAGAAACGATTGTCAAGAAGTTTTATAGTAAAAAAATAAAAACGGCTGATTTTTTCCTGAAGATATACGATCCCGAGAAGGGAGATAAAAATCTACAGGCAACCATTAGTAGCTATATCAAAACCCGGCAAGCCAAAATCTTATCATTGCTCGATGGTAAAATGGTTTTTGAGATGGGACGTGACGGAGAACCTACCTGGAAACAACTTGAAATTGCCCCGGAAGCAGCCACCGTATTGTTTCACTTCCGACGCAATGAGGACAACACACACTACTTTCCTACGATCAAATATCAAGGACAAAAGCTGGACTTTCAGTACAAAAATGGGATTATCATTTGCGACGAGCCAGCCTGGCTATTATTGGGCAAAACCCTGCATCATTTTGCTAATGGGGTAGATGGCAAAAAAATTAAGCCTTTCTTGAATAAGAAATTTATCGTGATCCCTAAAAAGGTAGAAGATACCTATTATCGTAAATTTGTCGCGCCTTTGGTGGCTTCGTTTGATGTATATGCCAAGGGATTTGATATTGCTTCTAAAAATTTTGAGGCCCAACCGGTACTTACTTTTTCTGAATATTATACCGAAGCGGCTTCTAAAGATTTGTTTGGTAACGAAGCTAAGGACCAGGCAAGGGATTACAAGATTTTGTTTGAGCTTAATTTTCAATACGACCGTTTTCGGTTCAAGTCGGACCAACTGCAAGAGGTCAATGTAGAAGTTGAAAAAGAAGAAGATGCCTATACTTTTTTCAGAATCAAACGCAAAACCAGTTTTGAGAATAAAGTAATCAAGCTCTTGAAAGAACAAGGGTTAGTGCTGAAGAATGGGCATGTATTGCTGGGCAAAGAAGCGGCCTTTAGTTGGATCAATGAACACACCCGTTTGTTAGAGCGTTATGGGTTCGACATTCAGCAAAATACCCGAAATACCAAGAAGTACTTTTTGGGTAAAGCCGAAATACAGGTGCAAATCAAAGAAAACAAAGATTGGTTTGATATATATGCTACGGTAAAGTTTGGCGATTTTGATATTCCGTTTTTTCAGTTGCGTAAGCTGATTTTGCAAAAGAAAACCGAGTTTACTTTACCAAACGGTGAAATTGCAATCATTCCTGAGGCTTGGCTAGAGCAATATGCTGATCTCTTGAACTTTTCGGAGGCTCACAATGAAAAAAGTGTGCATCTCAAAAAGCATCATCTATCGCTGATACAAGACCTCAAAAGTGGGAACCACGCAAAGGTAACTCTAAACCGTAAGCTGGAGCAGTTTCGTGAGTTTGAAGAAATTGCCCACGCCCCAATGCCAGAGCAGTTTAATGGCAGTTTGCGCCCTTACCAACAGGCTGGCTATGACTGGCTCAACTTTTTGAACGAATATAGTTTTGGAGGGTGCTTGGCCGATGATATGGGACTGGGGAAAACCATCCAAGCGTTGGCTTTGCTGCAGTCACAAAAAGAAAAAGGAGCTACCCAAGCTTCATTGTTGATCATTCCTACTTCGTTGATTTACAACTGGCAACTAGAGGCCCAAAAGTTTGTGCCAGAATTAAAGATATTTGTGTATACTGGCTCTAATCGAAAGAAAAATGTAGAACAGTTTCACGATTATGATTTGGTAGTCACCTCTTATGGTATTACCCGAATCGATATTAAGATATTAAAAGAATATCAGTTTAATTATGTGATTTTGGATGAATCACAAGCGATTAAGAACCCTAGCGCGGCCATTACCAAGGCAGTGCAGCAGTTGCGTTCTAAGAATCGCCTGATTTTGACGGGTACTCCGCTGGAAAACACCACTTTGGATTTGTGGTCACAAATTTCTTTCATCAATCCTGGGTTGTTAGGAAACCAGGCGTTCTTTAAGAAAGAATATTTGTTGCCCATTGAGAAGAAGCACGATGTAGAAAAGCTTGCCAAGCTCAAAAGCGTGATTAAGCCGTTTATTTTGCGACGATTAAAGGGGCAAGTAGCTACAGAATTGCCTGAAAAAATAGAGAATGTACAGTTTTGTACGATGACTGACGAACAAGAGCAAGCCTACGAAAAGGTAAAATCGCAGTATCGCAATGAAATCTTAAAGCAGATAGAGTCTCGTGGGATGGCCAAAACCCAATTTTTGTTGTTGCAAGGCCTCACCAAGTTACGCCAGTTGGCCAATCACCCCCGAATGATTGACCAAGAATACGAGGATAGCTCGGGAAAGATGGAGGACATCTTGTACAAGCTGGAAAGTATCATCGGTAACGGACATAAAGTGCTGGTATTCAGTCAATTTGTAAAGCATTTACAGCTCTTGAAAACTGCCTTTGAAGAGCGGCAGTGGTGCTATGCCTACCTGGATGGCTCTACCAAAAACCGCCAGGAACAGGTAGAAAACTTCCAAAACAAAAAAGAGATTCAACTATTTCTGATTTCGCTCAAAGCGGGTGGGGTAGGACTAAACCTGACTGCGGCGGAGTATGTATTTTTGCTAGACCCTTGGTGGAACCCTGCCATTGAGGCCCAAGCCATTGACCGAGCCCACCGTATTGGCCAAGAGAATACGGTATTTACTTATAAGTTTATTACGAAGGGTACGGTAGAAGAGAAAATTTTGGCGCTTCAAACCAGCAAAAAACAATTGGCTCAAGACTTGATTACAACCGAGGAAAGTTTCATTAAAAGCTTGACCAAGGAAGATGTGATGAATTTGCTGGATTAGGTTGTTGATACTAGTGCCGGTAAGCAATTTTTTGTTAAAAATGAATATCTGTACTAGATTGAAGCTTTGTTGAGTAGTATCATCTATTCTTCTTCAAAACAATCAATAAGGTCATTAATGCGAACAAACTTTGTCTTAGTTTTCATCTCAGTTTTTTTGTCAACATCATTATTGGCTCAACCTATCCCATTGCGAAAGGCAAGTCGTCAGGTTATAGATCTGACTCCTCATATATATTTTTTGGTAGATACTAGTCGGCAATTGAGTGTACAAGACCTACGTCAAAGCCGTTTTCAAAAACAATTTAGACCAAATAAGTCAGCACGGGTCACTTATGCCAAAAGTGGAGTCGTATGGCTAAAGTTTGTTTTGCAAGCTGAGGCAGGCACTTATTTATTGGAATTAAAAGAAAGCCAATTGGCCGATGTCAAGTTTTATCATCCCCTGGCCAATGGGGCATATCACGAAGTAAAGCGCTTAAATTATCATCAATGGTTTCTAAAAACCAGTCATAGGCTCATTCCAGTCACGTTTTTTGATAACGAACCCCAAACCTTTTATTTGCGATGTTACGCAAAAGGCATTGTGAGAGTGCCTCTGGCGATTGGTACCAAAGAGGCGTTTATAGAAAAAAACCACTGGGAAGACTTATTTCAGGGAGCTTTTTTTGGCTGCTTGGTATTGATGCTACTGTACAACTTATTTATCTATTTCCGTATTCGGGATTTATCTTACCTATATTATGTGCTGTATTTAGGCGCTATTACGGTTTATATCCTAATGGTGACTGGACACGGGACTGAGTTTTTGTGGCCATACAATCCTTACTTGGGCAACTATAATTTTGTCGCTTTTTCGTTTTTTTGGGTATTTATGTTTTTGTTTTCCAATCACTTTCT
>DMXI01000426.1 GCA_003483885.1 Microscillaceae bacterium | reverse complement strand
TTCTTTTTTTTTAATAAAAAAATACCAGCCACTTCTTAAGTAGCTGGTAGTCAACAATATAAAATTTATATCTTTTTGAAACAAATATTACAAAACTACGTTGGTCTTAAACAATTTAATTGCTATCGCCAACAATATTACGCCAAAAATTCGCCTCAAAACATCAGCACCGGCTTGTCCTAGTTTGCGTTCGATCCAGCCAGAAGCCTTCAAAACTACAAATACAAACAAGAGATTCACCAAAATACCCATCACAATATTTACCTGAGAGTATTCGGCTCGTAATGACACAATGGTAGTCATAGTACCAGCTCCAGCAATTAGCGGAAACGCTAATGGAACAATCGAGGTACTTTTTGGGTCATCACCTGACTTAAATAAATGGATGCCTAAAACCATTTCTACCCCTAAGAAAAACAAAATTAATGAACCTGCAATGGCAAAAGATGCCACATCTATCCCAAATAGTTTTAAGATAGATTCTCCCAGGAACAGAAACACAAACATAATAATACCTGCAACCAAGGTAGCTTTTGCTGATTGGATTTCACCTGCTTTTTTCTTCAAATCGATAATAATAGGAATAGAACCTAAGATATCAATTACGGAAAAAAGTACTAAAGAAACCGATAAAACTTCTTTTAAACTTAACATACTTACCTCCTTTTTAAAAATATAAAACAGATAATCGAACTACCAGTTACTCTCCCAAAAATACAATAAAACAAGCGTATTTAGGGGCTTTCGCTTGGAATCGCGCAAAGGTAAAACCTTTTACCTGAATAGCAAGGAGGGTGTAATAAAAACCAATTGATTGTTTGAAAGTATCAGATAATACTTTTGAGAAAATCTTGCAATAATACCATTTCATTATCGGTAATTGCGGGGAAGTTTGCCACCCTGAAAGTAGTCTCCTTCCAGGCACCATACCCATTCCCCAAAATGATGTTTTGCTTTTGCGCTTCAGCTTTTATATGGGCTATTCGATTTAAACTGCCTTTTATAGCAAGCACTGTAGCAGAACGTGCCTCGGGTACCTCACACAACAAGGTCAAGTTTGTTTCCGCTTGTAAAAAATGAAGATAATTTGTGAAACGTTTTTGAATGATTTCATCAATCGTTTTGATAGAAGAAATTTGTTGCATCACGCGATTCAACAAATAAATATTAAGGATATTGGGCGTGTAAGTTGTCTGCCAATCTTCCATTTTTTCAATCATAAAAGCCAAGCTATTGTAATGATTACAAGCATTGAGGATCTTGGCTCGTTCCATCGCTCGCGGAGAACACACCATTAATGCCATACCAGAGGGCAATCCGAGGCATTTTTGCACTGAAGCGTACCAAATATCCGCTTGCGAGAAATCCAGATACACCCCTCCTAAAGAAGAGGTAGCGTCCACGGCAATTAGTTGTTCGGGATATTGTTGGCGCAACTGGGCAATTTGGGCATTGGTAAGCGCAGTACCATTAGAGGTTTCATTATGGGTAATGGCAATCAATTCAGCCTTAGATGGGATGTTTAATTTTTCAATAGCTAACAATTCATTTACTTCAAAGACCTGCGCTTGTACCTCAATGCCTAACTTATGGGTATAAGCAGCCCATTTTTGCCCAAACGCTCCATTATAAATATGAAAGCTTTGGGTTTGAATCAACGATTGGGCAATGATCTCCCAACACTCAGTGGCCGAAGAAGCATAAAATACCCAGTAATCAGCAGGTACTCCCAATTTTTCTTTAAAAGTGGTAATGGTGTTTTTAGATAAGTCCACAAAGGCTGGGCTACGATGGTTTTGGCTAATGATACCTGAAGCCACTGCTTCCTGCACATATTGAGCAACTTGTGGATATACTTTGGAAGGTCCAGGGTAGAATGTGATCATTTTTGAGAAGGTTTATAGTTAAAAACCAATATGAATGTACCCGAAAAAGTTTCATTTCTGAACAAATTACTCCCCTTTTTAAATCCCAGATTTACAGCCTGTTTCTAACCTCAAAAAAACATCCAATATAAAATTTCATTAACAGGATATTCTCAGAATATTATCACATCCTATTCAAAAAAAACAATATTTAACTGCAATAGTTTATTAAAAAAGTTAAATTAATAATTGATTAAGTACTAGTAGCTTAGAGTATGTTTAAATTTTGTCTTCGAGAGTAAAAATGATGGATTTTTTGCATTGATGAAGCACATTTTTAAAGGATGGCAACATCCAGTGGATGTTGAGCCAGCCCGCAGCGACGCAAGCTATTGCTGCAAAAATTGCTAAAATAAGTGCACAAAAGCCACTTTTTTAGCTCAGATTATAATCTTTAAACATACTCTCAGATCAAATAATACTAACCACTCACATCACTACTATGTGAGTTCGTCAGGAAAAGCACATTATGATTATACAAGCACCATATACCCGCCCTATTCCATTTACCAATGGGCTGATCAATAACTATTCGCTCTTGCCAGAAAAACAGTGGAGTAGTTTACACCTTTGCCTGCCTGGTGAACTAGGCACTGGAGGACTACGCATATTCACTCATCAGAATTTACATTTTTACCGTGGCAAATGGAAGTTTTATGACTCTACAGGTTTTCAAGCATTAGACGAGGTAGGCACCAACGACTTAATTGATTTTAGAATTAGTAGAAATCATCATATGCAATCTGCTTATGTACAAGGGGTCAAAAAATTTGCCTGGGATGTTACCCAAGTAGATGGCATCAGGATGTTTATTCCCAAGGCCCTGCTTCCTTCTGACCGACGAATTATTGACAAAAAAATTGAGCAATTCATCTTAAACAGGGACATTAACCTTTTGATAGACAAACTGTTTGACATAGATCCGACAGAATCAAATAACACCTTGTTATTAGAGGCTAAGTTCTTGGAGTTGATCCATTACTTTATTCAGCACCTCAATAAAGGGGAAGTACAACAGTTGTTGGAAAATACCCATGCCTATGAAGCCACACAAATAGAAACAGCCAAAGAAATTCTGGATAATCAATTGCACGATCCTCCTTGCATTAAAGCCCTAAGCAAAGAAATAGGATTGAATACCCGCAAGCTAAAGGCCGGATTTCGTGAAACGTTTGGCATTACCATCAGGCAATATGTAATCCAACAAAGGATGCTACTGGCTCAAGATTTAGTGATGAATAGTGACCATCCTCTCTCAGTTATCTGTCAAATGGTAGGTTACCACAACCGAGGGCATTTTGCTTCCACATACACCAAATACTTTGGTCATTTACCCCATCAGGCCCGCGAAAAGCACAACTCAGATAGGGTTTAAGTAAGGTTTTCCAAATAAAATAATGGTTCCGTTTGGGATCGACAGAGTCCTTTTTGTGCTCAAGCTTTTACCCTGAAGATTAATAGTTTTGGTATAACATATAATAATTACAATTTTTTACACAATGATAGGGTATGTATACTCTACTTATGTTCTCTAAGCCAGCTCACCAATCAGCTATTCTACCATAAGGTTCAAATATACCTTATAATACGCTTCAAGGAAGTGTATACATACCCTCGCTAACATTAAAATCTTATGAAAAAATTATTTACGATAAGCCTCGCCTTAGTGCTGTGTTGGGTTTGTACTTTTGCTGCTGCCCAAACTACAGTCAAAGGCAAAGTAACTGATGCCAGTGACGGAAGTGCCATGGTGGGAGTGAGTATAGTTGTCAAAGGTAAACTAACGGGTACCACCACAGATGGTGATGGAAACTTTACCTTGAGCACCAATACCCCACTACCTTTTACAATCCTGCTCTCTAGTATTGGTTACACTAACCAAGAAGTACAAGTTACCCAAGCCAGTCAAGCATTGGATATTAAAATGCAACCCAGCACTACCAAATTGAATGAACTGGTAGTATCAGCCTCTAAAGTAGAGGAATCCATTATGGAGGCTCCCGTTTCTATTGAGAAGTTATCTATCAAAGAATTAAGAAACACGCCTTCTTTTGATATGTACGATGCCATCTCTAACCTAAAAGGAGTACAGGTAAACAATGGTAGCTTGACTTTTTCTTCTATCAACACACGTGGCTTTGCGGATATGCAAAACTGGCGCTTTATTCAGTTATTGGATGGAATGGAAATGAATGCGCCTGGATTAAACTATCCGGTAGGTGGCAACTCTGGCCCTCCCAGTGTTGACATTTTAAGTATAGAATTGGTACCTGGTGCTAGTTCGGCCTTGTATGGTGCCAATGCTTTCAATGGATTGCTGAACATTACTACCAAAGATCCTTTCAATTACCAAGGCTTCAGTGCTTATGTAAAAGGCGGGGTAACTTCGCAGGAAGCGGGCGGAACCAATCCTTTGCTAGATTTTGGGGCACGTTATGCCAAGGCTTTTAATAACAAATTTGCGGTGAAGGTTACCGCAGGAGTCATGCAAGGAACCGACTGGACCGCTAATGACGATAGTTTTTATATTGACAACACCACTGCTACCAATGCCACTCCCGAGCAGATTGCCGCCTTATTGCAAACGCCTCGTTCGGCCCCTAATTACAACGCAGTGAATGTATATGGGGATGAATTATCGGTGCCAGTCAATTTGGGAGGAGGAAATACGGTGAATGTTAATCGTACAGGTATCAAAGAAGCCGATATTGTGAATTATGACGTACAAACTTATCGTTTTGGAGCCAGTTTGCACTACCGAATCTCTGAAGATTTAGAAGTTAATTATGGATTTACTTATACCCAATCCGATGCCATCTTGCGACATACTACGATCTATCCTTTGGTAAATTTTGATCAGCAGTTGCATCGTTTGGAATTGAAAGGGACTAACTTTAGCTTATTAGGTTACTACTCAGTAGAAAACGCCCGTGATTCTTACGCCATGCTAGCTACTGGTTCGTTTATAGAAGAAGGGCGAAAGTCGAGTGCTACCTGGGGAGCTGACTATGGGGCAGCTTTTCGGGGAGAGGTAACTGGAGTAACTGCTGGAGACCACGCAGCGGCTCGTACTTATGCCGACCGTGATCTAATTCCGATTGGTAGTGATGCTTTTAATCAACTTCGCAGCGCTACTCTAGATAATCCCGACATTTCTACTGGTGGGTCTAAGTTTGTGGATAGAACCAACTTTTACAATATTGTAGGTAATTATGACTTTACCCAGTTCAAAGACATTGTAGAGCTTCAGGTTGGGGGTAATTATCGCAGGTTTA
>DMXI01000186.1 GCA_003483885.1 Microscillaceae bacterium | reverse complement strand
ACGCCATGGCCAGTACAATCAGCTGCAATAATAAAAATCTGATGATCTATTTTTTCTATCCAGTAAAAATCTCCCGACACAATATCTTTTGGCAGATAAACGACGAAATAATCACTTAAAAACTTACCAATACGAGAGTCAAAAGGAAGTAACGCTTCTTGAATGGTCAAAGCGGATTTAATGCTTTGTTGGATTAGGTTATTTTGGTGGGTTAAGTGTTTATTTTGGCCTTCAATGTAATTGCGTTGTGCCAATATTTCATCCTGGTTTTGCTGAAGTTCCTCATTTTGTGCTCTTATTTCTTCAGTTCTGGTTTGAACGATACGCTCTAGCGTTATTTTTTGCTTGATTAACCGTATAGAGTTTAGCCTTACTATAAGAAATATTAAAGCAATGCTACCAATAACATACAATGTATATGCCCACCAAGTACGATACCAGGGAGGTAATATTACAAATGAAAAAGACGAAACAAGGCTTTCTTTATCGTAGATATTTTTAGCTTTTACTTTGAGCGTATATTTGCCTTCGGGTAAGTTGGTAAAACTAACCTTGGGATCACTGCTCCAATCAGACCATTTTTGTTGAAATGTGTTGAGCTGAAAGCTATAGCGTGTTTGTTCGATATTTTCGTAAGTAATTGCTGAAAAAAAGACTTTGATATTGTTGTTGGTATAAGGTAACTCGAAAGTTTTGGATTGACTACCATATCTAAATATGATAGAATCGTTTGCCTGTACTTGTTTGATAAGTACCTGATAAGTTTGATCAATACTAGAAGCTTGTTCAGGGTCATATACTAACAATCTTTTTAAATTCCCAATCCATACTTTACCATTAGGTAGCATTAAAATAGGGGCATCAATATCTACTCTTACGTTGTTGGTGGGTACTGCAATATTGTTAAATACATTGGTAACCAATTGATAAGAACCATCGGTTTGTTTTTTAAGCAATCCGGCGGTTTCTTTGTTATGAGGTGAGCTTTGCCCTAGCCAACAATATACATTCCCCTTAGCGTCTTCTTGAAATGTGTACACACAATATTGCCCTTTCAACGCTACATTGAGCGCGTGCACAGGGAGAAACCTATCTTGGATGGCATTGTAATTATAAAACCCTTTGGTGGTAGCGGCGATTATTTGCCCGTTTTTTCGACGATAAATACGATTATTTTTGTTGGAAGGTAAGCCCTTGGATTGATCATAAAAATCTTTTTGTATGACTGAGTCAAGTTGACTATTGAGCTTTAAACGATAAACCCCTTTATTATAATGCGCAATCCATATATCGCCCAGCATATCCTCCTGAATAAAACGCGTCTCTTGCTCAAAACCCTTGATTTTCTTTTTGACCCACTGTGTACCTTTTTTGTGCAATAGCCAAATGCCTGAGCTATAAGTACCTACAATGAAACGATTTTTAAAATTACGTAATTGATGCAGCGAATGCACATAAGTAAAGCTGGCCAAACGTGTGGCAGTGCTGTCTTTGATTTGGTATACGCCTGAACCATTGGCAAGATAGAGGTCATTGTTAAAGCGATAGAAGTTCCAATTATCTCCAATGACTCCACGCACTTGTTTGAATAAACGCTGATTAGGCGTTTTAAAAAATACTCCCCAGTTTGTGCCAACATAGGTGTATTGATGATGTTGCCCCAAACTATAGATGGTTCCTTTAAGCCCGTTTCTTTTGGTATATTGGGTAATAGGAGAGTTAATCATCAGTTGAGCCACTCCATAATTGGTAGCCAACCATAAGTTGTGCTGATGATCCTCCCAAAGGCCATTGATTCGACTATTTACCAGCCCGGATTGTTGATTGAGTTGGTAGATGATTTCTCCTGACTTATTCAAGATGAATAGTTCTCGATATAACGCAATGGCAAGGCGGTCACTGCTTAAAGGGTGAACATCTATAATGTTTCGTTGCTTTAATGCTTTGTTAAAAGGCTTATAAACTTGCTTGATTTGTTGTTGTTGTCGCAGCCAAAATTGATTGTTGTAATCCACCAATAACCAACGTTCTCTTGTTAGAGGAATAATTTTCTTGAGTTGAGAAAGGTCAAAACCTTTCAACGCATTTGTAGGTTTTAGCGTACCTTGGGTATACTCCAACAACTGTTTTTGTTTTCTAAAATACAGCCTTTCTTGCACAATGAATACATCATTGGCTCTGTAATTGAATACTTGAAAGTCTCCATTTTGATACACAAATACCTTTTCTCTGGTTTGAAATACTACTTTTTTACCTACCAGACGAACATTGCTCACTGTTTTAATTTGAGAAGTTTTCTTCGTCAACAAGGGATTTAGCGAAGTATAATTTATTTGCCCTGAAGAATTTCTTGACAAATACCCTAGTTCATTGGTAGCACCTACATATATTTTACCATCGGGTGCCAGCGCCAGCGAATATGCAAAAACCTTATTAGGCAATGGGATTAATCGCCAGTGAAGTCCATCGTATTGTAAAATGCCATCATTGTTAGCCACATAGATAATTCCCGCTGCGTCTTGCATGACATCCCAGTTTTGACTTGCTCCTCTATAAGCTTCTGGTGGGTAGTTTTGGATAAAAGGGGCTTGGGCTTTTACCTGAAAGGTAAGGACAATACAAAGGATGAGAGAAGGTATTGTTGGATATACACTTCTGATAAAGATCATAGTACGTATAAATTTGATAAAAGTGTTAAATATAGATTGTTACATATCTTTGAAGGCTGGAAAGGGTATTTAAACTGGGTAGTGTGTGTGTTTTAAAATAATAAAGACTTGTTTGACATCCTAAAGGTAACTTTAAATAGTAAGAAGTGTTTGATTGATACTAGCAGAATCTGGGCCAAAGCAGAATATTAAGCACTCCTTTGTAATTTACAATTTGGTAAATGTTTATGAAGCTTTGAGATGAAATGATTTACTTCGTCTGGGTTTCCGGTAATGTATAAAAAGTGTAAACCTGATAAACGACAAATTTTTTCGAAAGAGGCCTCAGCTACTACTAAATCTAAGTGTAAAGCTTTGAGTTGTTTGAGTGAGGTAATACAATTAGGAAGGCTTTTGAGTGGATTGCCGCGTAAATCAAGAGCCTGCAGGGTTTTTAAGGCGCCCAATTCACTTGGAAGACTTTGGAGCTGGTTATTGCGTAAATCGAGCAACGAAAGTAGCTTAAGTTGGCCGATACTTGGAGGCAAATGAGTGAGACGATTGTTTCGCAGCTCCAGGTTTTGCAAACGGGCGAGAAGAGGTAAATTGTCAGGCAATGATTTTAAACGATTGTTTTTTAAATCCAGGTGTTGGAGGTCCTTCATTTGTAGTAATACTTGAGGTATTTCTGTAAAGTGATTGCGAGATAAATTGAAGCTTTCCTGATGGTTGAGATTGGATAAACTGGTCAAAGATTGAGGTAAGGTTTTAAGCGCGTTACTTTGCAAGCTAATACTCACTAATTTAGTGAGTTGTCCAATTTCTTCGGGCAAAGTTTGTAGTTGATTTCCCTTTAGTTCAAGAATTTTGAGATTGCTTAATAAGCCAATACTTGCGGGCAAAGATTGTAAACGGTTTCCCCGTACATCCAGTTTTTCGAGGCTGTTTAATTGCCCTATTTCGATAGGTAGCTCTTGTAGCTGGTTGTTATTGACAATCAGGCCTTTAAGGTTGTTTAGATATTGTATATCTGCTGGTAGTATTTTAAGTAGATTGCGAGAAAGGTGAAGGTATTTAAGCGATTTGAGCCAAACGAGTTCCTCGGGTAGTTGAGTCAGTTGCCGATTGGTTACAAAGAGTCGTTGCCAACCCATGACCTGATGCATCTGTGCAATGGCCATTTCAGTATTTTTTTGATGAGGGTAATACCAATGCCAAATTTGTTGATAAGGCTTTAGCATAGATTTTCTAATTAAACCTCCTTCCATTTGTTGAAAAAATAATTCTACTGCCCAACGTTCACCTGTTTGGAGCAGCTCCAGCATCTTTCGTTCAAACTCATTCAAATCATATAGTTTCATAAGAAGGGAATTGATTTAGCCAATTGATATGCCCATAAAAATACCTTTTTTGTTTTTTTTTCAGAAATTTGAACAAAAATTTCCATAGAGAACTTTCACTTGAGGTATATCATTATATATATCATAAACAAAATGAGAAAAACTATGCGACGAGGTATTCAAGTGCTGATACTTATAGCGCTTGTGTGGGGAGGCACCAGACAAGCCCAGGCTCAAAAATCAGGAAAAGCTGAAATACTGAATGTAACTCTAGACGGTCAGCAAGAAAAAATAAGGATTGATTTTAATTTAAAAGCTTCCCGAAAGGCTCGTTTTTTAGTACAACTGTTTTATTCAAAAGACGGGGGCAAAACCTTTGAAGGCCCCATGAAAAGCGTATTGGGAGATGCAGGAGAAAATATCACTCCTGGCAAAGAGAAAAAGATTTATTGGGATTTTTTGATTGATGACCCCAATTTCGAAGGCAAAAACATTTCGTTTAAAATCAAGGCGTTTTTGATGAATCCGTCTATCAAAGCTATACCTCGTGGAGGTCCTGCCAATGCCTTGTTATCTTTGGTAGCACCTGGCTTGGGCGATATGCGAGTGCGCTCGGGCGGATTGTGGTACGGGGTCATTACAGTAGGAGCTTTTACTACTTTAGGTACGGGTTTATACTTGCGAGCCTCTGCCCGAAACAACTACGATTCATACCAAAACGCCCGGGATGCTCAAAGTGCCCGGGATTTGTTAAACAAAGCCAATCAACAAAATAACCTATCTACAGTTTTGATCAACGCGGCCATTGCCATTTGGGTAGTGGACGTGGCTCTGGTGGCTTGGCGGGGATTTAAAAACCAAAAACTAAAAAGGCAAAAGATTAGCTTGGGCTTATCACCAGTAGGAAACCAAGCAGTGCCTACTTTGGGCTTTTCTTTGAAGTTTTAACCCTGACTATTTTGCAAACACTAAAAGGTATTGAATAAATGAAAAAATATATATGGATTGGCTGCTTGCTTATGATGCACTTGGCTTGTCAAAAACTAGATATACGGCCTTTAACTATTTTTGGAAACGCTACTTTGAGTCAACTCACTGACCAAACCGCAAAAATGACCACCGAAATGGTTGATTTGGCCGAAAATGCCACCCAACATGGATATTGCTGGGCTACTACTCCTAACCCTACTGTCAGTAACACAAAGGTTGAATTAGGTGCTTTGAACCGCTCTGCTGAAAGTATCATTTCTTTCACCAGTGACATTACTGGGTTAACACCCAATACCCGTTATTACCTGAGAGCTTATGTGCAGGTGGCAGGAGAAATATTCTATAGCGAGCAAGTTATTTTTAATACTTTGGAAACATCTCCGTTTATTTCTGCCAATTCTGTGAATAATATCAATAACACAACTGCCGAAACCCAAGGCAATATTCTAAGACTACAAACTGGTATATCTTATACACAATATGGACATTGTTGGGCTACTCAAACTGGGCCTACAATCAATGACGCCAAAACTGAATTGGGACAACCTACTGCTGCTGGGCCATTTACCAGCAATTTGACTGGTTTGCAGGCGGCACAAACCTATTTTGTACGTGCCTATCTGATTATTTCTACTGGAGAAGTGATTTATAGCAACGAACTTACTTTTACTACGCTGAGTAATTAAAGCTTTTCCTTATTTTTGATCACTTCAGGTATAACATTACGCAACAATGAAAAATACAAACATTTATAAATGCTCATTCTTACTAATTATTCTTTTTAGTTGTTTGCCCAGAACTATCTGGAGCCAAACTCCAGATGTAGAGGCTACCTCTGGCTCTATTAATATTGACATTCAAGCATTGGCCCGTAAAAAAATGGCCGTTGTGTCCTGGATGCAGCCTGGCAAAAATGTGATTACTACCCAAGATGAAAAATATCTCCTCAAAGCTTGCATTAAATCCCTTTCAAAAGTAGCAGGCATTAAAATATATGTGAACAATCAAGCCTTGAACGATGTAGCTACCCGAGGCCTGAAGCCCAAAAAAGGCCAATGCAATGGTAAATATTATCAAAAAGAAGTGAGTTTGCTAAAGGGCATTAATCAAATTACCCTGGAAGTGACCAACCTGGCTGGAAAAATTGTTTCTGAACCGCGTATTATCAACTATTTGCCCAAAGTGGTAGATACATTGCCTACGGTGGCGGAACAATCTAAGAATGGTCAATACTACGCCTTGATTGTAGGCATTGGTGACTATACCGACGCGAGCATTGAGGATTTGAGCAATCCGGTGAAAGATGCCCAACAACTGTATGAGGTACTCACTAAGGAATATAACTTTGAATCTAAGAATGTGATTTTTCTCAAGAACCCTACCCGAGCCGACTTGGTAAATACCCTGGATGGTATCCAAAAAATGGTCAAAGAAAACGATAATTTTTTGATGTTTTATGCTGGACATGGTTATTGGGACAAACGCATCAATACTGGGTATTGGTTGCCGGCTGACGCCAAAAAAGAAAGTACCGCCAACTGGTTTCGCAATAGTACCATGCGTGATTATATTGCCAGTATCAAGTCTAAGCATACCCTACTCATCGCTGATGCTTGTTTTAGTGGGGGTATTTTCCAGACTCGAGGCTTGATTGACAACGATGCTCCTACCGCCATCAAAGAGCTGTACCGCTCACCTAGCCGCACTGCCATGACCAGTGGCTCTTTGAGCGAGGTACCTGACCAAAGTGTGTTTTTGAAGTATTTGATCAAACGCCTCAAAGAAAATCAACGAGACTACCTATCGGCCGAAAAACTGTATAGCAGTATCAAAGAAAAAGTGATTGGCGAAAGCCCCAATCGTCAACGCCCCAAGTATGGTGTTATCAGCCAAGCGGGAGATGAAGAGGGTGACTTTATTTTTATTAGAAAGAAGTGATTAAAAGATTAATAAAGTTATGAAAGTGATTAAGACTTTAATATTTCTATTATTTGTGAGTGTGGGGTGTTTTGGGCAGGGAGAATGGACGCGAATGGCGGATTTTGCCGGATATGGAAGGAAATATGTGATTGGGTTTTCTATTAATGGAAAAGTATACATAGGCACAGGAGCAAGAATTTCTGCTTTTACATCAACTCAACTGGCCTATACAGAAGTTTGGAGGTATGATCCAATTTCAGATACCTGGACTCAGATGGCAGACTTGCCAGGAGTAGCAAGGCTTTTAGCAGTTGCATTTAGTTTAGGTGATAAAGGATATGTAGGTATGGGGTTTACTTTTAGGTTTACTTCTGCTCTAAAGGACTTTTGGGAATATAATTCGAGTTTGAATACCTGGACTCAAAAACTTGATTTTCCTGGTGTGGCCAGAGGAAACGGAGTTGGGATAACAATAGGCGAGAAAGGATATATTGGACTCGGGTCGGATAACTTGGGAAATAAGCTAAGCGATTTTTGGGAATATGATCCATCTAAGGATCAATGGTCTAAAAAAGCTGATTTTGGTGGAGGTGAAAGAAATGATGCTATATGTTTCGCGATAAATGATAGAGGTTATGTCGGGTATGGTAGCAATGAAACAAATAGTCCAATTCAGGATTTTTGGGAATACAATCCTGCATCTGATCAATGGGTACAAAAAACACACTCATTACTTGTTAGGGGACATAGTATTCATGGCACCTCTACGAATAAAACAGGATATTTGTTAAAAGATGGAAGAGTTTACGCCTATGATCCGCGACAAGATCAGTGGAGTAGAGTTGCAGACGTATTTTCAAAGGGATACAATGGAGGAGCTTTTGTAGGAACAGGAAGCAAAATCGTACTTTGTTTTGGGTATAATAATGAAGAGACCCAAGATGGAAAACTATATCCAAAAGAAGTATGGCAACTTAATTTAAATTTTATCCCAGCGCTTACAACCCTCATTGCCACCACAATCTCCACTTCCCGCATCGACCTCTCCTGGAATGACGAAGCTATCTCAGAAGAAAAATACGAAATTTACCGCTCTACTACCTCGAGCAGTGGCTTTACAAAAGTGGCCGAAGTGGGGGCTAACACTACTGCTTACCAAGATCAAGGATTGACTAAAGATGTTACCTACTATTATAAAATCAAAGCAGTGAATGTCACTGAGGGGTTTGAATCTGACTTTAGTAATGAAACCAATGCTACTACATCCGAATCAGCCTTGGTAGCTCCAGTATCCCCTTTATCTCCTTCCGCTACGGCACTGTCTATTTCCTCTATTCGGGTCAATTGGGTAGATAATTCCAATAACGAAGTTACCTTTGAGGTGTATCGTTCTACTCAACTAACCAGTGGTTTTGCCAAAGTCGGAGAGACCTTGACCAATGTGACTACTTTTACCGATTCAGGGTTGAATAATGGAACGACTTACTATTATAAAATATTGGCTAAAAATAACGTAGGAAGCTCTAGTTTTAGCCCTACCACCAGTGCGACTACTTTGGTAGATGTGCCACCACTTCCAGCAAAACCGTTGAACCTTACTGCTCAAGTGACAACCAGCAATCACATCCAATTGAGTTGGCAAGATCAAGCCAACAACGAAACTGGGTTTGAGCTTTATCGCTCAGTAAATAACAACAGCAGTTTTACCAAGTTGCTGGATTTCACGGCAAATGTCATTGGGTACACCGACCAAAGTGTAATCGAAGGAAATACCTATTACTATCAAGTAAGAGCGATCAATAGTGGAGGGAACTCAGATTTTAGCAATGAGGCTAGTGCCAGCATTCCTTTCTCAAGCAATATTGTACTGCAAGCGTTTGGCAATACATCTAATACCATTCGTCTGAGTTGGACGACTACTAACACCAGTGTGGATGGTTACAAAATAGAGCGTACCGATGATGAAAATAAAGGTTATGCTGAAGTGGCTGATGTGAGCCGCAATTCGCTGGAATACATAGATCAAAACTTAGAATCAGGTAAAACCTACTTTTACCGCATTCGATCTTTCAAAGGCTCTAGTTTTTCGCAATACAGCAACCGCATCGGAGCCAATACTCTGGTGACAGGTATTAACGAAACCTTATCCCAACAAATCAAAGTATTGAATAACCCAAATGTTACAGGCGTTTTCCAAATCAAAACCGAAAGACTAAATAACCAAAACTGGCAGGTAGAGTTACGAGACGAGCAAATGAAGGTTTTGCCTCAAAATTTAGTACTAAAAAGTAATACTGGTTATCAAATAGATTTGAGACGAAAGCCTTCAGGAGTTTATTTTCTCATATTTGATACTTTTAATGGTAAAGTGATTAAAAGATTAATAAAGTTATGAAAGTGATTAAAGCTTTAGTGTTTTTATGTTTGATAAGTGTAGGGTGTTTTGGGCAGGGGAAGTGGACGAAGATGGCGGATTTTCCTGGCGTTGGGATAGAGTTTACTACTGGGTTTGTAATAAATAATGCTGCATATGTAGCTACAGGTGCGAGCGGACTGGCGGGGAGAAAAGACTTTTGGAAGTATGATCCAGTAGGTAATGTATGGACACAAGTAGCTGACTTTGGGGGAGAGGCCCGTTTTGGAGCGGTTGGTTTCAATATTGCTGACAGGGGATATTTAACCACAGGATTTAATAGTGGATTAGTTCCCACATATTTTAATGATACCTGGGAGTACAATCCTGCAAATAATCAATGGACAAAAAAAGCTGATTTTGGAGGAGTGGGTAGAGCGTACAGTTGTGCGTTTGTGATTGGTAATAAAGCGTATGTAGGTACAGGAGATGGTTCTTCAGGAGCCAATCAAGATTTTTGGGAATATAACCCAGCAAGTGATACCTGGACTAGAAAGAGCGATTTTGCGGGTGGTAATAGGGTATATGCCAGCGGATTTGCATTGAATGGGAAAGGCTATATTGGTTTTGGTAGAAGTACGTTAGCTATCTCTGGTGATGGCCAGCAAAATGACTTATGGGAGTATAATGCCTTGCTAGATCAGTGGAATAGAAAGAATGATGTGAGTTTTAATGCGATATCTTCGCTTGGTTATAACAATAGCGGATACATTTATATAAATGGTCAAATGTATAAATATTCACAAACAACCGATACTTGGCAAATCCTGAAGTCTGGTACAAAGAGAGACAGACCTTTTGTATTTAGTTTGAATAAAAAAATATATGTCGTAGGAGGTTTTGGAAGTGCTGATAATAATTTTTACCAGTTTGACCCTAACCCTACACCAACTACCCTTGCTGCTGCCACTATTTCCACCTCACGTATAGATCTTTCCTGGAACGATGAAGTTGTTGATGAAGAAAAATATGAAATATATCGCTCTAATAGCTCTGGGAATGGATTTGTGAAAATTGCTGAGGTAGAAAAAAACATCACGAGTTATGCTGATACAGGTTTGAGTGCAGATATTACTTATTATTACAAAATCAAAGCAATAAACGTGACTGATGGCTTTGCATCTGATTTTAGCAATGAAGCCAGCGCTACTACTTCTTTAATTGTCAGCATCAACCTACAGGCCTTCTCGCAGTCCTTGAGTGCGGTGCGTTTGGCTTGGGCTTCTGACAATACCACGATAGACGGTTACAAAATAGAACGTTCCGAAGACGAGGTGCAAGGCTATGCTGAAATTGCAGAAATACCCGTAACCAATGCTGCGGGATATACTGATCAAAATCTGGATCCAGGCAAAACCTACTTTTACCGAATCAGAGCTTTTAAAGGCACTAGTCTCTCACAATACAGTAATCGCATTGGGGCCAATACCTTAGTAACAAGTACTGTTGACAGACTATCCCAACAAATTAAAATCTTGAACAACCCCAATACTACCGGCATTTTCCAAATCAAAACCGAGGGGCTGAATACTCAAAACTGGCAGGCAGAGCTACGAGATGGGCAAATGAAAGCCTTACCCAAAAGTTTGGTGTTAAAAAGTAATGCTGGCTATCGAATAGATTTGCGTCAAAAACCCTCAGGAACCTATTTTCTTATATTTGATGCTTATAATGGCAAAGTGATTAAAAGATTGATAAAGTTATGAAAGTGATTAAAGCTTTAGTGTTTTTATGTTTGATAAGTGTAGGGTGTTTTGGGCAGGGAAAGTGGACAAAAGTGGGCGATTTTACAGGGACACTACGGGAAGATGCAGTAGGTTTCTCAATTAATAATAAGGGATATATTGGTACAGGTAACAATGGGAGCGATTTTCTAAAAGATTTCTGGGAATATGATCCCCAAACTGATTCCTGGAGCCAGAAAGCAGATTTTGTAGGTAATGGGAGGGAAGAAGCAGTGGCGTTTGTGATTGGTAACTTGGGGTACATTACGTTGGGCAGAGATCAAGACACTTACTATAAGGACTTGTGGGCATATGATCCCTCTACCAATACCTGGACTCAAAAAACAAATTTTGTAGGCGTAGGTAGAGCAGGTGCTACTCATTTTGTCATAGGGCAAAAGGCATATGTTGGCTTAGGTTATGATGGGGGGCTTTACGTAAGAACTTTTTGGGAATATGATTCAATAAGTGATACTTGGACTCAAAAACAAGACTATCCTACGCAGAGTAAAAAGTATGCGCATGGGTTTGTCTTAAATGGTATAGGGTATGTTGGTAAAGGGAATTTTATAACAGGAGGATTACAGTTTTGCATAAATGATGATCATTGGCAGTATGATCCAACTTTAGATAATTGGACTGCTTTGAAAAATGCCGATTCCAGGGGCTGTCGAGCAGTAGGTTTTATTATTGATAATGAGAGTTATACTCTGGAATTTAGAAGTGATAATTTCAGTATATTACAGGCGTATGACCCTGTTAGTGATAGTTGGAGTAGAAAAGCCAGTAATACGAATTCTTTAGGTGAAGGTGCTTTTGGTTTTGCGACAGATGATAAATTATTTGTTTTAAAAGAAAATGGTAATGAATTATGGCAATTTGATCCCAACAAATTACCAGATATTAAAACCATTGCTACCCAACTCATCTCTGTAAATGAAGTAAGGGTAAGCTGGACTGATGAAATCACAGAAGAAGAAAAGTATGAAATATACCGATCTACTATGACAGGGAGTGGTTTTGTGAAGATAGCTGAAGTGGGGGCAGATATCAAAACTTATAATGACAATACGGCAAGTTCGGATGTGGTATATTTTTATAAAGTCAAGGCAGTAAATAATACCAGGTCTATTGAGTCAGATTTTAGTAGTGAGACTACGATTGCCACTAATTTGGTCGCGAGCATTACATTAACTGCAAAGATTAATCCACAGAAAATCAACGATATAATACTCAACTGGACGACTAATAACGCTAATATTGATGGCTACCGAATAGAACGCTCTAAAGATAATAATATCAGTTTTGCAGAAATTACTAGTGTGGATAAAAATACTACAAGCTTTACAGATGCTAATTTAGAGGGAGATACTCAATATTTTTATCGGATAAGGGCCTTTCAGAATGCGGCATTTTCAAGCTATAGTAGTGAGGCCAGTGATCAAACCAGCCTTTCTGCGTCTATTGCACTTACCGCCAGCATTGTGCCTGCCAAGGTGACTAATATAATGTTAAACTGGACAAATAATAATAGTTTTATTGATGGCTACAAGATAGAGCGCACGCAAGATATTGCCCAAGGATATACAGAAATAGCATCTATCACAGGCAATACATCCAATTATACTGATACTAACTTAGATGGAAACAGCAGATACTACTATCGTGTGAGAGCTTTTCAGCATTCGATATTTTCTAATTATAGCAGTCCAGCCGATGATTCCACCAGATTAGACGCAGAACTTGGTTTAAATGCCTTGGTGAATGCTGCCAAAGTTACGGAAATAGGCCTGTCTTGGACAAGCAATAATACGTTTGTAGAAAGTTATTCGATAGAGCGAAAGTTAGGTGCTGACGGGAGTTTTGCTGAGATTGCTACTGTAAACAATGGGTTACAATACACTGACCGAAACCTGGAACCGAATAAAGAGTATTATTATCGCATAAGAGCAACTCAAGGTACAGTAAAATCAACATATAGTCCCGAAGTAAGGCGTAACACCTCCTTGATTGCCAATACAGATTTAAAAGCTATTGGTAACTCTCCGAGTACTATCAAACTTACCTGGACAACTAACAATAATTTGATTGATGGTTTTATAATTGAGCGTGCCGAAAACGAACTGCAGGGTTATAATATAATAGATAGTACGGCAAACGGAGTTTTTGAGTATTTAGATCAAAATTTACAACAAAATAAAACGTATTTTTATCAGATAAGGGCTTATCAAAGCTCAGTTTTATCTACATATAGTAATCGCATTGGGGCCAATACCTTAGTAACAAGTACTGTTGACAGACTATCCCAACAAATCAAAATCTTGAACAACCCCAATACTACGGGCATTTTCCAAATCAAAACCGAAGGCTTAAATATCCAAAATTGGCAGGCAGAGCTACGGGATGGGCAAATGAGGGTTTTGCCGCATAATTTAGTGCAAAAGCATAATAACGGTTATCAAATAGATTTGCGCCAAAAATCTACAGGAATATATTTTCTCATATTTGATACCCCCAATGGCAAAGTGATTAAAAAAATGATAAAGTTATGAAGATGATTAAAGCTTTAGTGTTTTTGTGTTTGATAAGTGTAGGGTGCTTTGGGCAGGGGAAATGGACGAGGTTAGCTGATTTTTCTGGTGGGAATAGGTTTTCTCAAGCCAGTTTTGTTATAAACAATGAAGCTTACATGGGTACTGGGTTTGGTGGAACTTCTACACTTTTGAGTGATTTTTGGAAATACGATTCTGCAAATGATTCCTGGACACAAGTCGTTGATTTTCCCGGTGAAGGAAGGGTAGGGGCTCTTGGCTTTAGTATTAACGATGAAGGGTTTGTTGCAATAGGCGAGAGCCTTTCAGCTAAATATCAAGATTTATGGAAATATAATCCTTTAAACAATCAATGGACAAGAATGGCTGATTTTTTGGGGGGGGCACGCTCCAGCGCCTGTGTGTTAGTGATTAACGGAAAGGCATATGTTGTTGGAGGTATGGCAAATGATGAGTTCAAGCAAGATGTCTGGGAATATGATCCTGTATCTGATACCTGGACGCAAAAGAATGATTTCACAGGGGGAAAAAGATGTTGTGCAAGTAGTTTTGAGTTAGATAGTAAATGGTATATAGGCTTGGGGTTTGGAGCTAGTCCAACAAATAGTTCTAATTTTAAAAATGATTTATGGGAATACAATGCCTCCACTGACCAATGGATTTTAAAAAGTAGTATTGATGTAAGTGCTGGATCTAGCCAATATTTGGGTTTTCAAAATAACAAAGGCCATATGTTTATAAATAATAGATTTTATAATTATTTGCCATCGTTCAATAAATGGGAAGAGTCATCTAGTATAGAGGAAGGCCAGACCTCAGCATTATTTGCATTAAACAATAAGTTTTATGTACTCTCGTATGGAAATAACCATTTCTATGAATTTGACCCTAATTTCATCCCAGCTTTAACCACTCTCATTGCCTCCACTATCTCCACTTCTCGTATTGATCTTTCCTGGAATGATGAAGCCACATTTGAAGAAAAGTATGAGATCCATCGTTCTACTACCTCAAATAATGGTTTTATAAAAGTTGCAGAAGTAGCAGCCAATGTTACAACCTATCAAGATCAAGATTTAGACCCTGATATCACTTATTATTATAAAATTAAGTCAGTAAATGTAACCAAAAGTCTCGAGTCAGATTTTAGCAATGAAGCCAGTGCCACTACTTCTTTAAATGCGAACATTAGCTTACAAGCCTTTTCACAGTCCTTGAGTGCGGTTCGCTTGGCTTGGTCTTCTGACAATACCATGATAGATGGTTACAAAATAGAGCGCTCCGAAGACGAGGCACAAGGTTATATCGAAATTGCAGAAATACCTGTAGCCAGTGCTGCAGGCCATATAGACCAAAATTTAGAACCTGGCAAAACCTATTTCTACCGTATCCGGGCTTTTAAAAACACTAGCGTTTCACAATACAGCAACCGCATCGGGGCCAATACCCTAGTAACGGGCATCAACAAAACCTTATCCCAACAAATCAAAACCTTGAACAACCCCAATGCTACCGGCTTTTTTCAAATCAAAACCGAAGGACAAAATACCCAAAACTGGCAGGCAGAGCTACGAGATGGACAAATGAAGGTTTTGCCGCAGAATTTGGTGCTAAAAAGTAATGCGGGCTACCGAATAGATTTGCGTCAAAAACCCTCAGGAATATATTTTCTTATATTGGACACTAATAGAGGCAAAGTGATTAAAAAATTGCTGAAGAAATAATAAAATATCGTTAGTATTTAGGTAAGTATGAAGTTTTTTGGAATAATTATATTATTACTAGTCAGTAGTTTATGCGGTGTTTCACAAGGATTGGTTGGAAAAACACGGCTTAATCTTTTTCCCAGAACGGGACCCATTAGTTTTACTATTGGCCCTAAGTCCTATTGGGGAACAGGCCTTTCTAATGATATTTTTGGCGGGCCATCTGAAGTTGTAAAAGATATATGGACTTATGATCCTGCGAATGATACCTGGACGCAAGTGAGCGATTTTGGCGGAGTTGCAAGAAGAGATGCCGTGGCGTTTGTAGTAGATAGTAAGGGATATGTAGGTTGTGGAAGGGGAGATAGTGGACATTATAAAGATTTTTGGGTTTATGATCCTGCCACAAACCAATGGACCCAAAAAGCCGATTTTGGAGGGGGAGCAAGGATTTATACTGCTGCTTTTAGTATCAATAATAAAGCATATGTAGGAACAGGAATAGCTTCTACAGGTGGACTATTGAACGACTTTTGGGAGTATGACGCAGTCAACGATCAGTGGATTCAAAAAAATAACTTTGCAGGTAATGCAAGATCAGAAGCTTCCTCTTTTGCAATGAGTGGAAAAGGATACCTGGGTTTTGGAAAGTTTAACGGGGCTGTACAAAACGACTTTTGGGAATACAACCCCAGCGATGATTCTTGGGTGCAGAAAAGTAGAATTCCTACTACTTTTTTTGTCAATATTACTTGGCAAGCGGGTGCTTCGCTCAATAACACAAGAGGCTTTATATTTTTGAGTAATAGCCGATTGTTAGAGTACAAGTCTGCCAATGATAGTTGGGAGTCTAAATTACCAGATGGAACTACATTTCCTTATGGTACAGCAAATATGTTTACCAATGGGAATGTGTTTTTGGTAGCAGGTGCTACCAATAATACAAATGTAGTTTTCGCGTATAGAACAGACTTTATTAACCCTATTACCACCCTTCAGGCCACCACTATTTCTAACGCTCAAATTGATCTTACTTGGGACGATGAAGCTACCGAGGAAGAAAAATATTTGATATATCGCTCTACTACTTCAGGAAGCAGCTTTGTACAAATTGCTGAGGTGGGTGCTAACGTAACGACCTACGCTGACCAAAACCTGGACCCAGATGTTACTTATTATTACAAGGTCAAGGGCGTAAACCTTTCTAGTGCCATTGAATCTGACTTCAGCAACGAAGCCAGTGCCACTACTTCTTTAAACGCGAACATTAGCTTACAAGCCTTTTCGCAGTCCTTGAATGCGGTTCGTTTGGCTTGGTCTTCTGATAATGCTACAATAGATGGTTACAAAATAGAGCGCTCCGAAGACGAGGCACAAGGTTATACCGAAATTACAGAAATACCTGTAGCCAGTGCTGCTGGTCACATAGACCAAAACTTAGAGCCTGGTAAAACCTACTTTTATAGAATCAGAGCTTTTAGAGGTACAAGCTTCTCAGAATACAGCAACCGCATTGGGGCCAATACTTTGGTGACAGGTGTTAATAATGCTCTAGCCCAACAAATAAAAGTACTGAACAACCCCAACACTACAGGCATCTTCCAAATCAAAACCGGAGGACTAAATATTCAAAATTGGCAGGTAGAGCTAAGAGACGGACAAATGAAGGTCTTACCCAAAAACTTGGTGCTAAAAAATAATGCTGGTTACCAAATAGATTTGCGTCAAAGGGCTTCTGGAGTATATTTTATTATATTAGATACTTCTAATGGTAAAGTGATTAAAAGATTGATAAGGCTATGAAAGTGATTAAAGCTTTAGTGTTTTTATGTTTTGTGAGTATGAATTGTTATGGGCAAGGTAGTTTGAAAAAAATGAAAGATTTTCCTGGTGTATCCAGAGATTATGAAATAAGTTTTACAATAGGAAGCCAAGCATATACTGGAACGGGAATAAGCAATGAAACTTTTCCAACAATTCGCTTGAAAGATTTTTGGCGGTATAGCCCAGTAACAGATACCTGGAGTCAAGTAGCAGATTTACCTGCGGATGGTAGAGGGTCTGCTATAGCCTTTGTGATTGACACAAAAGCTTATGTAGGAATGGGAGATGGAGGCAATGGGGTCTATTTCAATGACTTATGGGAGTATAATTCAGTAACTAATGTGTGGAGTCAAAAAAACTCTCTACCAAGCAATGCTAGATCACAAGCAATTGGATGGGCTCTTAATGGCAAAGGGTATGCTGGTTTAGGTTCAGATGGAATCTCTTTTTATTACAAAGACTTTTGGCAATATGACCCTAGTCTAGATCAATGGACAAGAAAAAAGGATTTCCCAGGAGAAACTCGTTATTCTAGAATAAACTTTGCGATCAATGGCAAAGGATATTTTGGGTTTGGAGAACGAGTGATTCCCAACATTTATAATGATTTGTGGGAGTATGACCCTTTGAATGATAGTTGGACTGAAAAAGCAAACATGACTTCCATTGGCCTTTATTATAGAAATCATATGGCAGGAGTTGTTCTGGGTAATAAGGCTTACCTTATTTTACCGGGGGCATTGGGTTTTTCAGGCAATGGTTTTCAAATAGCTATATATGACCCTGTTAATGATGCTTGGGAGAAAGGTAGCATCATTGATAAATATGACTCCGAAGCACCAGGAGTATTTGCTATTAATGGTAAAATGTTTTTTTCCTTGAATGAAACCTCAAATAGTGATATTGTAAGTATATATGAATTCAACCCTAATGCTTTACCCTCTACCGTTACCCTCACTGCTATCACCATCTCCACTTCTCGTATTGATCTTTCCTGGAATGATGAAGCCACTGATGAAGAAAAGTACGAAATCTACCGGTCTACTACCTCAAATAGTGGTTTTGTAAAAGTTGCAGAAGTAGCAGCCAATATTACAACCTACCAAGATCAAGGCCTGAACCCAGATATCACTTACTATTACAAAATTAAGGCAGTAAATATAACTAAAAGTTTTGAATCTGATTTTAGTAATGAGGTAAATGCAACCACTACTTTGATAGCTACTATAAACCTACAACCTGCCAATACTTCTACCTCTGAGATTCAACTTACTTGGACAACAAATAATAATATCGTAGATGGGTACAGCCTGGAACGCTCGGATAATGGTGGATTAAATTACCAAGCAATTGATTCTGTAGCTGCAAATATTTTTGTCTACTTAGATACAAATTTAGAAGCTGATAAAATTTATTATTATAGAATGCGAGCTTTTCAAGGGAAGGGATTTTCTCAGTATAGCAACGAAGCCAGTGCCACTACTTCTTTAAATGCGAACATTAGCTTACAAGCCTTTTCGCAGTCTTTGAGTGCGGTTCGCTTGGCTTGGTCTTCTGATAATGCTATAATAGATGGTTACAAAATAGAGCGCTCCGAAGACGAGGCACAAGGTTATACCGAAATTACAGAAATACCAGTAGCTAGTGCTGCTGGTCACATAGACCAAAACTTAGAGTCTGGTAAAACCTACTTTTATAGAATCAGAGCTTTTAAAGGTACAAGCTTCTCAGAATACAGCAACCGCATTGGGGCCAATACTTTGGTGACAGGTATTAATAATTCCCTAACCCAACAAATTAAAGTGCTGAATAACCCCAACACTACAGGCATCTTCCAAATCAAAACCGAAGGACTAAATATTCAAAATTGGCAAGTAAAGCTAAGAGACGGACAAATGAAGGCCTTACCCAAAAATTTGGTGCTAAAAAATAATGCTGGCTACCAAATAGATTTGCGCCAAAAGGCTTCTGGAGTATATTTTATTATATTTGATACTCCCAAGGGAAAAGCCATTAGAAAATTATGGAAACATTGAGTAGAAAATTAATTATAACCATATATATTATTTTTATTCTTATCCAATCAGGGTTTGCTCAAAAACCTAATTGGGTAGACGATGCCTCCAGAAGAAAACTATTTGACGAAAAGACATATTTGACGAGTTTCTTGATTGATAGTGATGTAGAAAAACCGGCGATCACTGCTCAAACAAAAGATTTAAAAGCGTTTGCTCAGGAACAAATTCAAAGTTTGCTACAAATCAAACTTGACCAACAAGTCAATAGCCAAAGTTTACCTTATTTTTTAGTAGATAAAAAGGAATGGATAGTCAGCGTCCAGACGATTATTCAGCATCAGCATTATTATGACCCCAGCGAAAAGCAATTGTATGTGCTAGCGTATCTGAAAAAGAGTGATTTGCAACAAAAATACGTAGCCGCCAAAGCTCAGTATCAACAAAATATTACCAAGACACTGGAGAAGTCTGATGGGAAGTTGAAACAAAAATACTATAAAGATGCCTTGAAAACTTGCCTGGAAGGGTTTGCAGATTTGAGAAAACTAGAGTTTATGCACTGGGCACTTGCTACCTTGACTAGTGTAGCTCCTGATCCTAAAGGGATAGATTCATATAAAGAAAAGCTTCACAAGCAACTCACAAAAATTCAACAATACAAGACCAATGATTTAGTCACCGTAGCTAACCATTTAGCCCAGTGTCTGTCAATAAAAGTAGGAAGCTTGGATAAACCTGTACAACTGCTTAACTTCAGCTATCGCAATTCGGGCATTAATAGTCAATTTTCCCGCAAATTTAGGCAAGTACTCAAAGCTGCCTTGAACAAAAAAGGCATTGAGGTGGCTGAGGTAAACAATGCAATTTTGTATGATGCTTTTCAACGCAATGCTTACCAACTAAAGGGCAGTTACTGGGAAGATGCCAATCAACAGCAAGTACGTTTGGTAACAGTGTTGGAAGAGGGGAGTTCTGGGAAACTCCTGACGAGCTTGGATGTATACTTAGACCAAGGACCACTGAGGCAACAAGACATACGATTCAAACCAGCTCAATACCAAAAAGCCTTGGCCCAGATTAAAATATTTAATCAAAACCAATCACCCACTCGAGGCGGTCTTGAGCTGGATGTATGGACAAACAAGGGTAAACAAAATCCTATTTTTGTACAAGGAGAGGATGTAAAGTTTTATGTAAAAGCTAATAAACCTTGCTACCTGCGGTTTGTTTATCATTTAGCTGATGGTACGACGGTTTTATTATTAGACAATTACTATATCGGAGCCAATAAAGTAAATCAAGTTTATGAGATTCCCCAGGTATTTGAGTGTGCGGCCCCTTTTGGCCTGGAGATTTTACATCTCAATGCTCAATCTCGCCAATTTGGCAACGTGCCTACCCAACGAGTAGAAGGTTATAAGGTAATTATGGGCGGAATTTCGGAGTTCCTGAAGAGCAGTCGGGGAGCTCGCAATGCCCGCGCCGAGACCAAGGTGCTCATTACCACTTTGAAAAATTAAGCTTTTCCATTAATTTTTAGAAGCGATATTTGAAAATAACCATTTGCTTATACTTTAAGCGAATTGCAATAAAAAAAGCAGAATACGCTATTTGTTAGGTGATATTCACTATTTTCAAAAAGTCTTTTAACCCAGGCCCAATCCATGAACGATACCCATTTGTACAGTATAGCGCTCAACCTCATAGACAAAGTAGGAGGTGTAAAAGCTCGCCAATTGATTAGCTATTGTGGTTCAGCAGAAGCCGTATTTAAAACTCCACGCCAAAAATTGCTTAAAATCCCTCTGGTAGGTGAAAAAGTAGCTCAATTGATTGTTCAGAAGAGTATTTTGCAAGAAGCTGAAGCGGAGGTTAACAAAGCTATGAAGCAAAATGTCAAAATTGTTACTTTTACTGATGCTCATTACCCAACCCGCCTTAAGCAATATGCTGATGCCCCCTTTGTATTTTATTTACAGGGAGATGTAGAACTCAATGCTGAAAAAACAGTAGCCATTGTTGGTACACGTGCGGCTACCGAGTATGGGAAAAGTTTCACGGCAGAACTGGTACGCGAGCTCAAGCCTTACAAACCTTTGATTGTGAGTGGGCTAGCCTACGGTATCGATATTGCAGCACATCAAGCTTGTGTGAAGTATGGGGTGCCTACAGTAGGAGTGATGGCCAGTGGTATAGATGTTATTTACCCGTCTAGTCATAGCAACACTGCCAGACAAATGGTGAAACAAGCGGGAGGAATTATGACGGAGGCTCGTTTTGGTACCGAACCCGACGCACGCAAGTTTCCAGCTCGTAATCGTATCATTGCGGGGTTAGCGGATGCTACAGTGGTAGTAGAAGCCAAAGAAAGTGGTGGTGCACTCATTACGGCCAATATTGCCAATGACTACAACAAAGATGTATTTGCAGTGCCAGGCGATATTCAGAGAAAGACCTCTATGGGCTGCAATAATTTGATCAAGCAACATAAGGCTCACCTTATTACTGCTGCCAAAGATATCGCTTATATTATGAATTGGAACTTGGATGGAAAAACGAAGGGGACCCAACAATCGTTGTTGTTCAATACCTTGCCAGCTAATGAGGATGAACAAAAAATTGTGAAATTACTTCAAAATCACCCCAAAAAAACCTTGGCACTAGATGATTTAAGTTGGCAACTCAAAATGCCTTTGTCTAAACTCAGCGCTTGTTTGCTCAATCTAGAGATTCATGGTTACTTGAAATCGTTACCAGGCAAAAAATTTAGTTTAATACTCTAACTAGCGAAGTTCGTGCTTAGCTATTTGAAATGGGGGGAGAAATAAAAAACAGCCTATAGCCTTTGACGATTGGTCCTTGGCTGTAGGCTGCTTTCTAAGCAACTACCAAATTTGAATCTAACTCCTGACTATACATAGTTCTTTGGTAATCAGAAGATTTAGCTATCAAAAACAAATAAAGATAGCTTCCTGTACCCCTCAGGTGTTATTCCTTGAAATGTACAACTAACATATTTTTTGCATTGGAGTTGCCCAAAGCTTTAGCTCTTTGCCAATCGGCTCGAGCACCATCGTTGTCTTTTGACAACCACTTGGCTTTGCCCCGCAAATATAGCGCTTCGCTATAACGACCATCTAGTAAAATAGCGCTATCAAAGTCTTTGATGGCACTTTTATAGTCATTTAAGCGAATTTTAGTATTACCACGATTCAAATAAGCTTCTTTGAATCGTGCATCGGCCCAAATGGCTTGGGTGTAGCGGGTGATAGCATCATAAAATGCCTCGTTGTCCAGACGTTCGTTTCCTAAGGTATAAAACTTTACTGCTTCAGCATTCTTAGATGAAAGCACTGTCACATAACTATTGACAGTATCTTTGCCAATATTGCCACCTCCTCTACTTTTGCAGTATTCTTTGATCAGCGCATCGGCTTTGTAATCGCCCAACTCCTTGGCTTTGTTCAAGTCTTCGCAAGTACCTATGGCATCCCCTAATTCATAGCGAGCCAATGCGCGATTACGATAAGACCATCCATCATTTGGATCAATTTTCAAAGCACGATCATAATCTGTGATAGCTTCCTGATATTTTTTCAGCCCAAACTTAGCACGTGCTCGATGTGCATAAGCCCAGCGATAGTTTGGTTTGAGTTGAATGGCTTTATCAAAATCGGCTACAGCTTTTTCATAATTTTTTTTGTACGTGTAGTACACATATCCTCTACTGGCGAGTGCCCAATCATAATCAGGTTTTAGCTCAATGGCCTTGCTAAAGTCATCCAAAGATTTGTCAATTTGTCCCAACTTACGATGGGCCCGTCCGCGATGAGCATAAGCAATATGGTGGCTCGATTTTAAATGAATGCATTTGTCATAATAATTAACCGCCTCCTTCCATTTTCCGGCGGTCAATGCCTCATCTCCTTTGTTGAAATATTCCTCAGCAGATAATGCGGGACCATCGCCAGTACAAAAATCATTAATCCAACTTTGGGCCTTAGGGTTTTTCAGGCGAAGAGCACTGTTCCAATCCCGGCAGGCCTTCTCCAAGTTTCCAAAACGATGGTGTACGATTCCCCTCCACAAATAAGCTTCCGAAAACCGGGGATTTAATACAATGGATTGGCTGTAGTCTTTGATAGAGTTGTTATAATCTCCTAGCTTTGAGCGAACGTATCCTCTGTTATTATAAGCCATTGCATAATTCTGATCCAACGAAATGGCTCGATTATAATCTTTTTCTGCTTCACTAAATCTTTTGAGCTTGGCTTTGGCCCACCCTCTGTTGTTATAAGAGGTAGCGTCTTCTAAGTTTAGCGACACTGCCTTATCGTAATCGTCAATAGCCCCCTGATAATTACGCATCATCAAGTAAGTGTATGCTCGGTTGTTGTAAGCTTTGGCAAAGGTAGGCTCCAAAGCTACTGCTTTGGTATAATCGTCCACGGCTTCCCGGTAACGCTTTAGGGCAAATTTTGATAGCCCTCGATTGTTGTGGACTTTGGCTTGATTGGGTTCAAGTCGCAATGCAATATCACAATCTTGAATGGCCTCCAAATAGCGATTTAGACGATATTTGGCAATGGCTCGGTTAGCATAGAATG